>CAYNEJ010000043.1:0-23715 GCA_964396205.1 uncultured Syntrophaceae bacterium | reverse complement strand
CTCCAATAAGGGAACGAACCATGCCCGGAATCTGGATTTTCGCCGAAAAAATCGAACCGGCGCTGGAGCTTCTCCAGACGGGACAACGGCTTCTCGACGCCGGAATGGACGGTGAGCTCGCGGCCTTTTCCTGGCCGGGTGGCCCCGGCGCGAAGGAACTCGGCGGCGGCGGCGCCGCCGAAGTGCTCATGCTGTCTCCGCTGACCGAAGACCAGCCTCTTGAGGCTTATGGATCCGCCATTCTGGAGGAAGTCCGGCTGGCGCGGCCGGATCTTCTGCTCTTTTCCGCCACGGCCCGCGGCAAGGATCTAGCGGCCCGCGTCGCGGAGGGAATCCATGCGGGACTCTGCAGCGGCTGCACCGCCCTCCGCTGGGACAGCGAATCCAAAACGCTGGAAATGGAGAGACTCCTGTACGGGGGGGCGGCGGTTCACAGGATCGCTCCTCTCGCCTTCCCCGTTCTGGCGACCATTCCTCCCGGAGCATTTCGCGGGGAGTCCACAAGTCCGGGCCGGGAAGCACGGATTCGCCATCTGCCTGCCCCACCGGCCTCCCCGGTCTCCGTACTTGAACGGAAATCCAAGGAGAGGAAGGGACAGGACGTCGCGGCGTCGAAGATCATCGTATGTGCGGGCCGCGGGTTCGAAAAACCGGAGGACCTTGCCCTCGCCCGCGACCTGGCGGATGCCCTGGGGGGCGCCCTGGCCTGCACGAGGCCGCTCTCCGAGGAAATGCACTGGCTCCCGGAAGAGCTGTGCATCGGCCTGTCGGGCATCCAGGTCAAGCCGGACCTGTATATCGGCATCGGTGTTTCCGGCCAGGTCCAGCACTTGACGGGGATCCGGGGCGCCAAGGTCGTCTGTGCCGTCAACCGGGACGAGCAGGCCCCGATCTTTGCCGCATCCGACCTGGGCGTTGTCGGCGACCTCTATGCCGTCCTTCCCCGACTCCTTCAGGCATTGAACGAAACGGCGTCTTCCTGAAAATCCGTACAAGCGAAGGAGCAGAGAAGCGAATTCATGGGCACGCCCCGCTGGTGGATCAGAATCATCGTCATCGCCTTGGGCTCGGCATTTTTCCTGGCTTTCGGCATCGAATCCCTGACTGCGGCCTACCGTCTCCGGAACGCTCATGAATTCATCGTTTATTTCTTCTCCTCCAGTTTTATCATCCTCATCAGCCTCGTGGGTCTTCTCTACCCCATTCTTCAGATTTACACCTTTTACCGGGCTGTGAAAGGCGGGCCTCATGAGGAATAACCCTGGACGGCGACTGGTTTTTCTCTTCCTTCTTGCGATGCTGCTTGCCATGGGGAGCCTCGCCCATGCCCGTGACCTGGAGGAGCGCGTCCTCCGCAGGGTTCTCCCCAACGGCCTGACGGTTCTCCTCCTGGAGCGCCCCCTGAGCCCCACCGTTTCCCTCTATATACGCTACAAGGCGGGAGCGGTCGACGACGAGGACGGCCGGACCGGAACGGCCCACCTGCTGGAGCACATGCTCTTCAAGGGCACCGACTCCATCGGCTCCCTGGATCCGGAAAAGGATGCCGAACTTCTGGAACAGATTTTCCAGGTCGGGGGAGAGCTCGATCGGGAACGCACCCTGAAGGAGCGGGCCGATCCGGAAAAGGTGAAGGCCCTCACCGCGCGTCTTCGCGAACTGGAAGCCCGCCATCGGAAGACATTCCGATCCAACGAAATCGACCGTCTCTACACCGTGAACGGTGGCGTGGGTCTCAATGCCTCCACGGGACAGGACGTGACCACGTATCATGTCAGCCTGCCCATGAACCGGCTTGAGCTATGGGCCAGGATCGAATCGGACCGGATGATACGGCCCGTCTTCCGGGAATACTACGCCGAGCGGGATGTGGTCCTGGAGGAGCGCCGGCTGCGCACGGAAACGGATCCCGGCGGCCTCCTCTACGAGCAGTTCATGGCCGCCGCATTTCTATCCCATCCGTACCGCAGGCCCATTCTCGGCTGGCCTTCCGACATCCCGTTTCTGGCCCCGGAAGAACTGAGGGCTTTCCTCCGGCATCACCACGCCCCGAACAACACCGTCATCGCCGTTGTGGGACGCATCCGCCCGGATGAGGTATTCCGCCTGATCGAGAAATACTTTGGGGGTATCCCCCGCCAGGAGCCCGCGTCCCGCCGCCTCACGGAGGAACCGCCCCAGCGGGGCGAACGGCGGATCCGCGTCCTGTTCGACGCCCGTCCGCAGCTGATGATCGGCTGGCACAAGCCGGCGCTGCCCCATTTCGACGACTATGTTTTCGACGTCATCGAAGCGCTGCTCTCCCGCGGACGGACCTCCCGGCTCTACAGGAAGCTCGTGGAGGAAACGGGCGTTGCGGAAAAGGCCGTCGCCGCCAGCAGCATCCCCGGGTCCCGCTATCCGAACCTCTTCATGATCTTCGGGGCTCCTCGGGAGCCGCATACCCCGGAAGCGATGGAAAAACTGATCTATGGCGAGATCGCCAGGCTCCAAGCAGAGCCTGTCCCGGCAGAGGAACTGGAAAAAGTGAAGAACGGAATGCGTGCCGACTTCATCCGCGAGCTGGCATCCAACGAGGGAATGGCGAGCAGGCTGTCCTATTACGAAGCCGTTGCGGGCGACTGGCGGTATATCACCGGACACCTGAAGGTCATCGACCGGATCACCCCGGAGGATGTCCAGCGGGTCGCCCGGAATTACCTGGTTCCTGAAAATCGCACGATCGGGGTGCTGCTGAAAAAACCATGAAACGTCTGTCGGCTTTCCTTCTCGTGATCCTGCTCGTCGCCTCTCCCGCCTTTGCCCCGGCGGGACATGCCCGGGACCAGGCCGCGGCGCCGGCCCCTCACCCGGACCGCCTCGCCTATCCTGCTCTCGATTTCCAGGTTCCCCGGGCCGAGCGGTTCCTGCTGAAAAACGGCATCGTCGTCTATTTTCTTCCGGACCGGGAGGTTCCGATCGTCAACGTCCAGGCCTTTCTGAAGTCGGGCTCCCTGCAGGACCCGGAGGGCAGGGAGGGATTGGCGGAACTGACCGCGACGGTGATGCGCACCGGCGGCATCCGCTCCCTGTCGGGGCGCCAGGTGGACGAGAGGCTGGAGTTTCTGGCGGCTCACGCGGAGCTGGCGGCGGGCCCTCAAACCATCACCGCGACATTTTCCGTCCTGAAAAAAGACCTGGAGGAAGGACTCGGGATCTTCTCCGGCATCCTTCGGCATCCTGTCTTCGAGGAAGAGAGGCTGCACCTGGCAAAGGAACTGAAGAAGGAAGACCTGCGGAGGATTGCCGACGACCCCCAGCGCCTGGCGTTTCGAGAATTCAACCGCTTCATCTACCGGAACAGCCCATGGGGCCGCCTGTCTTCGCTGGCGTCGATCGACGCCATCCGCCGGCAGGACCTTGTCAACTGGCACCAGCGCTTCTTCACACCACGCAATTTCTGGATCGCCGTCAGCGGCGACATGACCCGCCAAGAGGCAGAGGCCGCACTTGAGCGACACTTCGGAGCCTGGACCGCCGGGGGTTCCCCCGTCATGTTGACGTCTCCGCCCCTTCCCCAGCGGCGCGGGATCCGGTTGATTCCCAAGGAGATATCGCAATCCATCGTCATCGTCGGCCATCCGGCGCCGCCGAAAGGCGCCCCGGACTCCCCCGCCTTCGAGGTCCTTGACTTTCTGCTGGGCAGCGGCGGCTTCTTCTCCCGGATTTTCCAGGAAGTACGGACCGACCGGGGACTTGCCTACAGTACAGGCAGTTTTTACCGAAACCGCGTCGACCACGGACTCTTCGGCGCCTATGCTTTCACCGGGACGAAGTCCACGCTTCCCGTCCTGACGCTCCTGGAACAGATCCTGGCAAAGAGCGAAAAAGGCACCTTCACGGAGAAAGACCTGCAGTTGGCCAAGGATTCCCTGCTCAACAGCTTCCTCTTTTCGTTCCAGTCACCGGAGCAGATCGTCCGAAGCCGGCTGCTCGTCGAGTTCGACGGCCTTCCCTCCGATTTCCTGGAGACCTACCGGGATAAGATCCGCCGTGTCACCCTTGGGGAACTGCAGGCTGCGTCAAAGCATTGGCTGGACGCGGATCGGGCCTCGATCCTCGTCCTTGGAGATCCCCGCGATTTCGGAGGCAGCCTCACATCCTTCGGAAACGTGACCAAAGCCCACTAGCACGGCCATTCCCGCTTGGACTGGCGGAAACGGGCCTCCGAGTCAGGAAATGCAGGAAGCGACCCTCCCGCTGCAGTTTTCTTTGCCTCCGGACCCTTCCTGTGGTAGAAACTGCGCTCCGTTTACCATTCAAGGAGCAGTGATCAGACGACCATGATCCGGCAAGACACCTTCCAGCGCATCTGCGCGCGCATCGATCATTACGAAGCGGAGATGATCCGCCTCCAGGCCGAGTTGACGGCCGTTCCCGCCCTGGCCCCGGAAAACGGCGGGGACGGCGAATACAGAAAATCGCGCCGCCTGAAAGAGCTGCTCGAGGAATACGGCTTCCCGGAGATCCGGGAGATCAACGCCCCCGACGACCGTGTCTCCGACGGCGTCCGCCCGAACCTGTTAACCCTCATTCCGGGACGGACCGGCCGGCGGGTCTGGATCCTGACACACATGGACATCGTTCCGCCGGGTGAGCTCTCCTTCTGGGAGGGAGATCCCTACACGGTCCGCGTCCGCGACGGCAAGGTCTTTGGAAGGGGAACGGAAGACAACCAGCAGGACCTGGTCGCCTCGGTCTTCGCCGCCAAGGCGTTCCTCGACGAGGGGATCACCCCGGAGACGGCCATCGGACTGGTCTTTGTGGCGGACGAGGAGACGGCCAGTCACAAAGGTCTCGACTACATCCTGCAGAGCCCTGAAAATCCTTTCCGCCGGGACGACCTGCTGGTGGTTCCCGATTCTGGAAACGAAGACGGCTCCCTCATCGAGATCGCCGAGAAGAGCATCCTCTGGGTGCGCTTCGAGACCATCGGAAAGCAATGCCATGCGAGCCGGCCCGACATGGGTGTCAACGCCTTCCGGGCCGCGTCCAATCTGGTCGTTCGCCTGAACGGACTCCACGAACGTTTCGGAGCGGTCGATCCCCTCTTCAATCCTCCGCGGAGCACCTTCGAGCCGACCCGGAAGGATGCCAACGTTCCCAACGTCAACACAATTCCCGGAGAAGATGTCTTCTTCCTGGACTGCCGGGTTCTCCCGCAATACGATCTGAGTGAAGTCGAAGCGGTCATCCGCTCCCTGGCCGACGAAATCGAATCAAGCTTCGGCGTCTCCGTCTCCGTTTCGCCGGTACAGCGGATCCAGTCCCCCGCCGCGACTCCATCCACGTCGCCGATCGTATCCGCCCTCAAGGAGGCCATCCGGGAGGTGTACGCCGTCTCCGCCGAGCCCCGGGGAGTGGGGGCGGGAACCGTCGCCGCCTTCTTCCGGGCCGCCGGGTATCCCGTGGCTGTCTGGAGCCGCTGCCGTTACATGGCCCACCAGCCGAACGAATATTCCCTTCTGTCCAGTATGACGGGCAACGCCAAGGTTTACGCCCATCTGGCTCTCCAGGAAACGGAATCCTGAACCTCGCACTGCCGTTCGTCATCGGGCAGGACCGTGGTCCGCACTTGCCTTTCATCTGCCTGGACCGCGACTCCGTCACCGACACTTTTTTATTGACACGCCCTGCCGTTTTCCCTATGCTCTTATGCAATTACAAGTACTTGAATTTTTATGAACAATGACCATCGGTTTGTCCGGTGCCCGGTCCTGATCCAGGCGACAGGGCGCGTCAGCAATAAAGGGGGGTTTGCCCGGCCGGGCAAGCCCCCTGCGTTTCTGTCGGGCTGTCCGCCATGCCGGGGTGCCCGATGAATGCAGCAGAACATCCATAAAAGCAAAGGTGAAAAGACAGGTTCAACATGATCGGCATTCAGATCGACGGAAAAGACTGCATTGCGAAGGAGGGGCACACCATCATCGACGCCGCAAGAGCGCACGGCATCGACATCCCTTCCCTCGGCTATGACCCCCGCGTCAGTCCACCGAGCAATGTGGAAGCGGCCTTCGTGGAGCTTCACGAAACAGACGGGATCCGGTTTGTCTCGGCAACGTCGACCATGGCGGCCGAAGGCATGGTCATCCGCACGGAATCGGACGCCCTGACGAGTTATCGAAAGATCTACCTCCAGGCGATTCTCCGCCATCATTACGGTGATTGCACGGCTCCATGCGTCCGGCGCTGTCCCGCCCACATCGACATTCAGAAATACATCTACCACGTGGATGCCGGCAATTTTCGGGAAGCCCTGGAGACGATCAAGGAAAGCAACCCCCTGCCCGCCGTGTGCGGCCGCGTGTGCCCCCATCCCTGTGAATCGGACTGTCGGAGAAACGCCGTGGACGGCGCCGTGAACATCAACGGAATCAAGCGGTTCGTAGCAGACTGGGACCGGCGGCAACTCAACGCCTACCAGCCGGAATGTGCACCGGACACCAATTTTCGCGTTGCCGTCATCGGTGCCGGCCCTGCGGGATTGACGGCAGCCTGGTTTCTCCGGAGGGCGGGACACAGGGTCTCGATCTTCGAGATGCAGGAGGCCGCGGGGGGCATGCTTCGCTGGGGAATCCCCAATTATCGTCTCCCCGCGGAAGAGCTCGATGCGGAAATCCAATCCATCCTCGATCTTGGCATCGATGTTCATTACGGGTCAAAACTGGGCCGCGATTTCACGATGGCTTCCCTGAAAGAGAGCGGGTTTGATGCCGTTTTCGCCGGTCTGGGAGCGCAAAAGGCAACCCCCATCGGCGTGGAGGGGGAAGAGCTTCCCGGTGTGGTCTCCGGACTGGATTTTCTCGCCGCTCTGGCCCGGGGGGAAAAACCGGAAACGGGAGACCGGGTGATCGTTCTCGGCGGCGGGAACACGGCCATGGATGCGGCGCGCAGCGCCGTCAGGCTTGGAGTCCGGGATGTCGTCGTGGCCTACCGGAGGACGCGCCGCGAGATGCCGGCCCAGGCAGCCGAGATCGAAGAGGCGCTGGAAGAGGGGGTGGACATCCGGTATCTGACAGCCCCCTTGGCCATCGGGAAAGAAGGTTCCCTGCTCCGGCTGACGTGCACGAAAATGGAACTGGGCGAACCGGACAAGAGCGGGCGAAGAAGACCGGTTCCCGTTCCCGGATCCGAGTTTACCCTCCTGGCGACAATGATCATTTCCGCCATCGGGCAGGCCGTTGACGGAGCCTGCCTGGGAAGCGAAAGACTTCTCGACCGGTGGGGGAATGTTCAGTGTGATCCGGCGACCATGCAGACGGATATCCCCTGGATCTTCTCGGGGGGAGACTGCGTCACAGGTCCCGACATTGCCATCGCCGCAATTGCCGCCGGAAAGAAAGCTGCGGAATCCATCGACCGATATCTCCGGCAGGGTGCGGTTCCGCCTTCGTCCGAACCCTATTCCTGCACAAAGGGCGACTGGCGCGACATCCCGGCGGATGCCTTCGCGGGCGTCCGGCCGGTCCGGCGAAGCGAAATCCCCGTCCGGTCGCCGGAGGATAGAAAAACAACCTTCGCGGAATCGACGCGGACCTGGGACGCCGAGACGGCCATGAAGGAAGCCTCCCGATGCCTCCTGTGCGGGTGCTCGGAGCGGTACGGATGCGATCTGCGCGATTACGCCAGCCGCTACGGCGTCCGGTACGATGCATCCCAGCCGGGAACCTCCCTGCCCGTGGACGACAATCACCCGATCATCCGGCGCGACGCCGGCAAATGTATCCTCTGCGGGCTCTGCCTGAAGGTCTGCCGCGAGATGGAGGGGGTCTCGGCCCTGAGCTTTTACGAGACGAACAACGTGCTCACCATCGGCCCGAACGACCATCGCCCTCTTGATCTGACGACCTGCGTCGCCTGCGGCCACTGCGCGACCATCTGCCCCACCGGCGCGCTGACCCTCAAGCCGGTCCTTCCCGCCGTGTACCAAGCCCTGCACAGCCCGGAACAGACGGTCGTCGCCCAGATCGCCCCGGCGGTACGCGCCGCTTTCGGCCAGCATTACGGTATCCCCCCGGAAAACGTCATGCCCCTCCTGGCCGCGGGACTCAAGGAGCTGGGGTTCAACTATGTCTTTGACACATGCTGGGCGGCGGACCTGACCATCATGGAGGAGGGTACGGAATTTCTTTCGCGCCTTGCGGAGGGAGGCGTACTCCCCCAGATCACATCGTGCTGCCCCGCCTGGGTGAACTACTGCGAAAAACTGGCACCGGATGTTCTTCCCAATCTTTCCTCGTGCAAATCGCCGCAGCAGATGTTCGGCGCGGTCATGAAGCAGTATTTTGCAAAGCAGCTCCACCTGAGGCCGGAACTCCTCTGCTTCGTATCCATCATGCCCTGCAATGCCAAGAAATATGAGGCCGCCCGTCCCGAGTTTCGCACGGAAGGCATTCCCGACGTGGATCTGGTGATGACGACGACCGACGTCATTGCCATGTTTGCGGAGAGGCACATCGATCCGTTGACGATCAAACCCGTTCCGGTGGATGCATTCTTCGGGAAGGTCAGCGGCGCCGGCATCATCTTCGGGGCCAGCGGCGGTGTTGCGGAAGCCGCTCTCCGGCTGGCCTCCGAAAAGATTACCGGCCGGAGAATGGAAAGCTTCAACTACGAGGCTGTCCGGGGCATGCAGGGGGTCAAGGAAGCCCGGGTCCGACTGGGCGAAACCGATGTCCGGCTGGCCGTCGTCAGCGGATTGCAGAATGCCCAGCGGATCATTGACCGCATTCGGGCCGGCGACGCGCCCTACGACCTCATCGAGGTCATGGCCTGCCCGGGGGGGTGCATCAACGGATCGGGCAATCCGGCCCCCCAACTGGCGGGCGACACGGAATACCGGCTGGAGGTCCTGTACCGGCTGGATCAGGAGGCGCCCATCCGGACCAGCCAGGATAATCCCTCGGTTCAGGACGTCTATAAAAACTGGCTGGGAGCGCCCGACAGCGATGCCTCCCACCGTGCCCTGCACACGACGTATCGCCGCCGCTCCATGCGCCTGAAAGAATCCACCGAGGAGTATCCCTGCACCGATGATCCGGTCGTCGACGTGGGGGTCTGCATCGGCACGAACTGTTACATCAAGGGATCCTGGAAACTGCTGGAGGGCCTGGCGGCCGAGTTGAAAAGGCGGGGTCTCCTGGAACGCTGCCGCGTGAAGGCCCGTTTCTGCACGGGACAGTGCCAGGACGGACCGAACATAACCATCGGCCGTCAGATCATCAGCACCGTCAATCCCGATGATGCCGCGGGCATTATCGATCGGTACGTGTTGCCCGCCCTGAACAACCCGCTCGAGGGAGAAGAATAGCGCTCATGCTTGTCGTCACCATCTGCGTCGGCAGTTCGTGCAGCCTCAGGGGATCGGATGAACTGGCCTCGGGAATCCAGAGGCTCATTGTCAAGGAGCAGCTTGAGGGCCTGGTCGACATTGTCGGCGCCTTTTGCATGGATGCATGCTCAAAGGGCGTTTCCGTCATGGTGGGCGACCGCGGGTTCAGCGGCATCCGCCCGGAAGACGCAGATGCCTTTTTCTACCGTGAGATTTATCCGCTTGTCAGCGATCACGAGATCGTGAGGTCACGGTCATGAACGAACCCATCATTATCACGAACCCTGCCCTGTGCCACGATTGTTACCGCTGCGTTCGGAACTGCGACGTCAAGGCGATCCGGGTCATGAACGGACAGGCCCAGGTCGTCCAGGAGCTCTGCATCCTGTGCGGCACCTGCGTCCGCGTCTGTCCCCAGAAGGCGAAAGGCGTGCGTTCCGCCAGGCAGGAAGTGATCCAGGCCCTCCGGGAAGGCAGGAGAGTTGTCGCCTCCGTGGCCCCGTCGATCCCCGCGTTTTTCCCGCTCCAGAGCTTTGCGCAGGTGGAAGAATCCTTGAAATCGCTCGGGTTTCATGCCGCCGAGGAAACGGCCGTCGGAGCCCATATCGTGGCCCAGGCCCATCGCGAATACATGGAGACGTCCAGGGACAGTTGGCCCATCATCACCTCGTCCTGCCCGGTCATCGTCAATCTCGTCGAAAAATATTATCCGGATCTGATCGGCCACCTGGCGCCCATCGTATCTCCCTTGATCGCTCATGGACGCATCCTTGCCCGGAAATACGGCCCGGAAGCGTATATCGTCTTCATCGGACCCTGCATCGCCAAGAAAATGGAAATCCACGACGAGGCCGTCGCCGGCGTTGTCCATGCCGCCATGACGTTCCAGGGCCTTCAGGACTGGATGAAGGAAGCGAACATCGACTGGCCGGAGGCCGAGGAGCGTCAGGAAGCACCGGTTGCGGAAACGGCGCGGCTCTTTCCCATCGAAGGGGGCCTGATCGGCACGGCCAGGATGACCACCGACATCCTGGACAAAAGGATGGTCATCGCCTCGGGCCTTCGGGCCTGCCGGGACATTCTGAACGACATCCGCTCGGGACAGCTTCATGCCTCCATGGCGGAGCTGCTGGCCTGCAAGGGGGGGTGCGTCAACGGACCGGCCATGGCAGGCATGGAGGGAGGCATCTACACGGCCCGGGAAAAGGTGATCCGCTTCTATGGCCGCTGCCAGCCGGATCTGCCCGTTCCCAGGGACAACTGGCCCGACCTCGGCAGAGGGTACAGGGACAGGATGGAGCGCGTCCCGGAATTCAGCGAGGAAGACATCCGGAATGTGCTGCATCGCATCAACAAGTACACGCCCGACGACGAGCTGAACTGCGGCGCCTGCGGCTATTCCACGTGCCGGGAAAAGGCCCTGGCGACTCTGCGGGGCATGGCGGAAGTGACGATGTGCATCCCCTACATGCGGCGCCGCTCCGAATCGCTGCGCCAGGTGGTCATGGACGCCACGCCGAACGCGATCATCATCGTTGACGACGACCTCCTGGTTCAGGACATGTCCCCCTCGGCGGAGTCCCTCTTTCAGAAAGCGCTCTCCGACGTGAAGGGCAGGCATCTCTCCAACCTCATCATGGCCATGGACGATTTCATTCACGTCCGCGACACGGGACAGCCCATCATCGGCAAAGCAAGGCGGCTGAAGGAAAATCTGATCGGCGAGCAGTCCATTGTCCGCGTCGAGGGGCAGCTTCTCATGGTAGCCATCATCCGCGATGTCACGGAAAGAGAGAATGAGCGGGAACAGTTCCGCTCCATCCGGGAGGAAACCCTGGAACGGACCCGGGAGGTTCTGGGCAAGCAGATGCGGGTCGCCCATGAAATCGCCCACCTCCTCGGCGAAACCACGGCGGAAAGCAAGACCATCGTGACCCATCTGGCCCGGTTACTGGAAGGGGATGATCAGGAGTGAGGCCGGTTGTTGAATTTGCCTGGCGCAGCCTGAACAAGGCCGGAGAGGAGCTCTGCGGAGATTCGGTCATCATCCGGACCCGTCCCGATTCGTTCGTTGCCGTCTTGTCGGACGGCCTCGGAAGCGGCGTCAAGGCGAGCATCCTTTCCACGCTGACGGCGGAAATCGCCGCCCGCCTCTTCGAATCGGGGATCTCCGTGGAAGAGGTCATGCAGACACTCGTGGAAACCCTCCCGGAGTGCAATGTGAGAAAACTGGCCTACGCCACGTTCGCCGTCCTGACAGTGAATGAAGGCCGTCACGCCCATCTCGTGGAATTCGACTCACCCCCGCTGATCATGATCCGGGACAATACGCTCTTCGACCTCCGGACGGAAAAGCGGGAAGTGAGCGGCCGACTGATCCGGGAAGCGCGCTTCGACGTCCGGGATAACGATTATCTGGTCATGATCAGCGACGGTTACGAGCATGCGGGCCTGGGAGGAATATACCGCCTGGGATGGAGATGGCAGAACATATCGCTGGCCGTGCAGCGTTTTGTCCAGACGGGGGTCAATACGCACCGGTTGATGCTCGCTCTGTCGCGGACCTGCATGAAGCTTTACGACGACAAGCCCGGCGATGATTCGACGGTGATCGCCATGAAAATCCGGCCGGCCGTATCCATCACCATCCTCACGGGGCCGCCCGCCGACAGGGATATGGATTCCCATGCCGTTTCCAGGCTGATGGATGCCGAGGGGTGCAAGATCATCTGCGGGGGCAGCTCGGCGCAGATGGCCGCCCGCGTTCTCGACAGGAAGCTGGAGGTGGAGTGGGTGCCGCCCTGGAAACGGATGGACGACAAACCCGCCCGTAAAAAGGGCTCTCCCCCGACGGCTCTCCTTCAGGGGGTGGATCTTGTGACCGAGGGAATCCTGACGCTGGGTCAGGCGGTCGAACTCATGCGCAACGCCGGAACCAGCGAGGATCTCCCCCATGATGACGACGCGGCCACCCGCCTGGCGCGTTATCTTCTCGAGGCCGACGACATCCATCTGATCGTCGGTTCCGCCATCAATCCCAACCAGGTTGCCGACCTGATCCGCGGCGAGCCCATGCGCATGGTCTATATCCGTGAACTCGTACAGGATCTGACCCAGCGGAACAAGCAGGTCCGGGTCGAGCGAATATGACCCGGACGGATCCCTTCCCGGCCGCGGTTGTTCGTGCCGGTCATCCCGGATTATCGGGACGCGGGCTGGACCAGCCTCCTGGGGAGGACAATTCTCACGGTGGTTCCCGTCGGACCGTTTTCGGGATATGCGTTCGATTCTATATGAATTTCTCCGCGATGGGCCTTGATCGCACCGTATGCCGACGGCAGGCCGAGTCCCGTTCCCTCACCCACCGGTTTCGTCGAAAAAAAAGGAGTAAACAGCTCATCCAGGTGCTCCTTCAGAATCCCCCTTCCCGTATCACCGATGGTGATGAGGATTCCGTCCTCCCTTTCCTCACCGGCCACCGTCAGGGTGCCGCCCCGGGGCATGGCCTCGATGGCGTTCTGTTCGAGGTCGATCAGGACCTTCACGATGCGCTCGTGGTCCAGCCAGACATCCTTGTCTTCGAATTTCGACGTTACGCAGACCTGAACGGATTCCGGTACGGAAAGAGCCCGGATGCTGTCGTCCATGATGCGCACAATATCGGTTTTTCTTAATTTGAGTCCCTGCAAGGTGTAATATCCTCCCCGATGAACGTGCCCGGAACTCCGTTTGTTCGTTCCCGGCAAGGCTCCCGATGCTTCTGCGGACAGTCGGCTTTCGCCGAGGGAGGATGGACCGGGGATGTCGTTCCCGAAACGGATCGCAACTGCTTCCGATCTCCTCCTGCCGAGGGCAGTATACACAAGAATGAGCCGTCACGGCAAAACGTTTGCAATGGAGAAAAGATCATGATAGCCTTCTTCTTCAATTTTGGGTTTGTTCCATTCCCTTGTCCCCTCATGCGATTGACGGTTTGAAGCCTAGATCCGACTCCATATCCGAGGAAAGAATCGTTTTCCCGGATAACAACACTCTTCGGACGCTGCTGGGCGAACATGACCGGCACGTCAAACTTCTCGAAAAACTCCGGGCGGTCAGGGTGGGGGTTCGCGGCAACGTCGTGTTCATATCCGGCGAGGCGGATGACACAGAGCTGGTCAAGAACCTCCTTACCCAATTGTATTCACTGACGGAAAAGGGATATCCCCTCTACTCTGCAGACATCGATTACGCGCACCGGATCCTGTCGGAGAACTCGCAGACGAACCTGGAGAAGATCTTTCTTGACACGGTCTTCATCCCGTCGAAGAAGCGTCCCATCTCTCCCAAGAGCATTGCCCAGAAGGAATACATTGACGCGATCCGCAAGCATGACATGGTGTTTGGCATCGGGCCGGCCGGAACGGGAAAAACATATCTCGCCATGGCCATGGCGGTATCCTGCCTTCTGGAAAAGAAGGTGCACCGGATCGTTCTGGCAAGACCGGCGGTCGAAGCAGGCGAAAAGCTCGGGTTCCTTCCCGGCGACCTCTCCGAGAAGGTCAATCCCTACCTGCGCCCCCTGTACGATGCCCTGCATGACATGATGGATTTTGATCGGGCCTCGGCCATGATCTCCAAAGGAATCATCGAGGTGGCGCCGCTCGCTTTCATGCGCGGTCGCACCCTGAACGACTCTTTTGTGATTCTGGACGAGGCCCAGAACACCACCTCGGAGCAGATGAAAATGTTCCTGACCCGCCTCGGTTTCGGATCGAAGGCGGTTATTACGGGCGATATCACCCAGATCGACCTGCCGGAGGACAAAATCTCCGGACTCGTGGAGGCGGAACGAATCCTCGGGCGGATCTCCGGGATTCGCTTTGTTTCTTTCAGTGAACTGGACGTGGTCCGCCATCCTCTGGTTCAAGACGTGATCCGCGCATACAATCATCTGGGCCGCAGCCGGAGACGGGCAGACGAAAACGGAAAATGAACCCCATCGACCGCACCGTTGAACGCATCGCATCCTGGATTCGGAAGGCCATCCGCGAGGGGGAATTCCTTCCTCCCTTCGCCAGGAACCGGCAGTTCCAGATGTGGGCCACCGTCGTCCTTCTTTCGATGCTCGTGGCCTATCTGCTGACTCCGAGCGTTCATTTCATTTCACCCAGTTACAAGATCAACTCCATCGCCGCCCGCGACATCCGGGCGGATCGCGATTTTTTTGTGGAAGACAAGGCCGCCACGGAAATGAAACGGCTGGAGGCGGCCAATACGGCCCCTTCGATCTACGACTTGGACGTGGAGGTGGCCGAGAGGCAGACGCTGCAGATCACCCGGGCCTTTTCCACCATGGACGAGGCCATCCGGGGCATTGACAGGACCGCCCTGGCCGTGGGCGTCCTGACGGTGAAGGATCTGGCCGAGATCGGGCGGGGGCGCAGGGCACTGGAACAGATTCTCGGCGTATCCGTTCCCGAGCAGGACTTCCAGGTTTTGTTGAAGCAGCGCTTCTCGGCGGACACCGCAACAAAGGTGACCAGACTGATCACCTCCGTCTACCGGACGGAATGGATCACGAACGTCAGCTTTCTGACGAGGGACAACAAGAACGGCATCATCATCCGGGACCTGAAGACACAGCAGCAGGAACGGCTGACGGATCTGTCCGCCATCTGGCATGTGCAGGATGCAGAGAACCTGGTGCGCAAAAAAGCGTCTCAGGTACTGAAGGGAGAGCGCGAAGATCTTCGCAGGACCGCAGCCAACCTGACGGCAAGGCTCATTCAGCCCAACCTGACCTTGAACCATCCGGCTACGGAAAAAGAACGCCAGCTTGCCATCAACGCGATAAAGCCCGTCCTCTTCCAGGTCCAGAAGGGAGAGGTGATTACGCGGGAAGGACAGAAAATCACCCCGTCCGACCTGGAAAAAATATCAGCCCTGTACAAGCTCGACAGCGACAGCTTCCAGGATAAAATCGCCATGTTCACAGGCATGTTTCTCCTGGTGATGTTTTTTTCGCTGACGACCTATACCGTTGCTCGTCGCTGGTTGCAAAAACCCTATCGGGAAAACGCGGACCGCATATTCCTTTCCCTGACGGTCCTCCTGCAGTTTCTGCTGGTCAAGGCAGGTATTTTTGTCGCTGGTGCGGTCAACCGGGCCTTCCCCTTCATCCCGACGGAAGCGGTTTATTACGCCATTCCATTTGCCTTCGGACCCATGCTGGTGGCCTTCCTCATTATGAGAAAGCTGTCCCTCCTGTTCGCCGTTTTCGCATCGATCCTGGCTTCCTTTCTCTTCGACAGCCTCATTTCGATGACCCTCTATGCCCTTCTGGGAAGCATCGTGGGTTCCTACTACATCGCCCACTGCCGCCAGCGGTCTTCTTTCCTGCGGGCCGGGGTCCTGCTCGGCATCGTCAATGTGGGGGTCATCCTCTGCCTGGGTCTCCTGGAAGGAACGCTGTCGGACCTGTCCATCCTGGCCAAGCTGGCCATGGGCTTTACCGGTGGTCTCCTGTCCGGCATTTTCGTAGCCGGCATCAGTCCCCTGTTTGAAAGCGTGTTTCCCTATACGACCGATATCAAGCTCCTGGAACTGGCCAACCTCAACCAGCCCATTTTCCAGCGTATGATCATCGAGGCACCCGGAACCTACCATCACAGCGTTGTCCTCGGCTCCATGGTCGAAGCCGCCGCAGAAAGCATCGGAGCAAATTCCCTGCTTGCGAAAGTGGGCGCTTATTACCATGACATCGGGAAACTGACAAAACCTCTTTATTTTATTGAGAACCAGCGAGACGGGGAAAACCGGCATGAAAAACTGTCTCCCCGCATGAGCGCACGTGTCATCACCGCCCACATCAAGGACGGATACGACCTGGCCGTTCAGGCGGGTCTGAACCAGGACGTTCTCAACATCATCCGGGAGCACCACGGGACGAGCCTGGTCACGTATTTTTACGAAAAGGCCCGCAAAGACAAGGACCCATCCATCCGGGCCCTCCCGGAAAGCGACTTCCGCTACCCCGGTCCGAAACCCCAGAGCCGGGAGTCGGGACTTGTTCTCCTGGGGGACGTCATGGAGGCATCTTCCAGGACACTGACGAATCCGACCCCCGCGCGGATCAGGAACTTTGTCCAGGAGCGCATCGAGCGGGTGGTCGCCGACGGCCAGCTGGATTCCTGCGCCCTGACCTTGATGGATCTCAACCTGATCGCAGAAAGTTTCACTCGCATCCTGACCGGGATGTTCCATCATCGCATCGACTACCCCGCTCCTCCCCCCCGGGAGACAAACGGCCGGAAGGAATCACCCGCCACCAATGGACATCTGGATCGAAAACCGTCAGAAAAAGGAAAGGATCGACAGGCGCCGGGTGCGGAGCGCGCTGCGTAAGGCACTCCGCCGGCTTGGCCGGGATGACGTCGAGGTAAGTATTCTTTTCCTCGATGACGAAGGGATCCGGGAAATTAACCGGGCCTATCTGAACCGGGATTATCCCACCAACGTCATCTCCTTCTCCATGACCGAAGGCCCCTTCGGAGACCTGAATCCCCGGGTCCTGGGCGACATCGTGATCTCCGTGGAGAGGTCCCGGGCGGAAGCCCTGGAATCAGGGCTGCCCCCGGAAGACTACCAGGACTATCTGATCATCCACGGGCTCCTGCATCTCCTGGGATATGACCATGAATCTCCCCGGGAAGAGGACGGGGAGCGCATGCGGGAGATGGAGCGGGAGCTTTTCTCTTTTATCAAGGGATACCGGATCGGCGGCGAGGATTGAACGGACATCCGGCCCGGACTCGCGTTGGAGAGTCTGGACCGGATGTCGGCGGACCGGTTATTCACCGGATGGTGATGATCTGCCCGGGACGGATGGAATCCCCGTCTTCCAGGTTGTTGGCCTTCCGCAGACTGTCGACGCTTGTTCCATTGCGGGCGGCGATGCGGAACAGGTTGTCTCCCTTGCGAACCTTGTATGTCTTGCCTCCCTCGCCGGCTGACGAGGTTGTCGCTTTTGCTTTTTTTCCGCTTCTTCTCTGAACCTTCTTCTCCGCCGTCTCCTCGGAATCTTCCGCGCTCCCCTGGGGGGAAACCTTCAACATCTGGCCGGCAAGGAGCTTGTTTCCCTTGATCCTGTTGAGCCGGCGAAGCTGTTCGGGAGTCGTGTCAAATCGTTCCGCCAGTTCCGAAAGGGAGTCCCCCCGTTTCACCCGATAGGTGCCTCCCCCTCCGGAGGTCGCTTTTTTCCTGGCTTCTCTGACAGGCGACGAGGCGGCTTTTCTTGCGACCGGGATCGAAAGCCGCTGCCCGACACGTAACCCTTTCCTGGACAAGCCGGGATTGCAGGAACGGATGGCCGATGCCGTGGTCCTGTATCTCCTGGCGATGGACGACAGGGATTCTCCCCGCTTCACCCGGTGTCGGACAAACCGGCGGGGATCCCGCTCCGGTGCGGGAAGCTCCCACCGGGGTATCTCATCCATTTTCCGGACCAGCACCTCCGCCTTTTCGATCGGCACCCTCAGTTCGTACTCCTGATCGGGGGTGATTCCGTGGCGCAGCTCCGGGTTCAGAAAGACCAGGGTCTCCTCGGAGGTCTCGATCCGGGTCGCGATCTCGGCCAGCTTCATGGACTTCCTGACTTTCACTGTTTCGCAGGGGATCTCCTTGTCCAGCGCCTCCGGCAGTTCCATCCCGTACTTCTTCGGATCCCGGATGATGTGCAGCGTCGCCAGGAACCTGGGTACGTAGCGGGCGGTCTCGTAAGGCAGGAGATGGTACAAATCCCAGAACCGGTCCAGGTAATTCAGTTTCTGCTGGGAAATGACACGCAGCACCCTTCCCTCGCCGCAATTGTAGGCCGCCAGCACTGTGAGCCAGTCGCCGAACATCTCATGCAGGGCCTTCAGGTAATCGATGGCCGCACGGGTCGACTTGTCCACATCCATTCTTTCATCGACCCAGTCCGTCCGGTTGAGACCGTACTTGTAGCCCGTGGAGGGAATGAACTGCCAGGGACCCAGGGCGCGAGCCCGCGAAAGGGCGCGAATCTTGAACCCGCTTTCCACAAGGGGCAGCCAGGAAAGCTCCTCCGGCAGCCCCGCCTTTTTGAGTTGCCGGACCATGGACGGCCTGTACATGCCAGAACGCCGGTACGACTCGATGAAGAAATTCCGTTCGATCGTCTGGAAGGAACGAATCTCCTTTTCCACGTCCGCATTCATCAGGAGGGGGATCTCGCCTCGTTTGCCCTTGGCGGCCGTTCTCATGGACGTGTAAATGGCCACAATACGCCTGGCCACGAGGAGCCTCAAGTCGTCCTTCTGCCGGGCGACGGTGGGGTCTCCATCCGTTTCCAGGACCAGGGCATAGGCCTGATCCAGGAGCTCCAGTGCCCCTTCCAGGTCTCCCCGGACCCAGGAAGCCTGGGACTCCTCCAGGAGGGCCAGAGCCTCCTCCATCAAGTCCTGATCCTGTCCCTCTCCGTTTTTGACCTCCCGTTGCTCAGCACCCGAACGGGTTTTTTTCTCATCCTGGGACTGGGGATTGTTTGCCGCCCGCGTTTTCCCGGCAAAAGGGTCCTTTCCCTCCGCAGATATCGCGATCCCCGGGCTTGCCGCCGACTGTCCCTCCCCGGCCCATACCGTTCCAAGGAAACAGCAGAAAAGGAACATCGAGAAGATGATCCAACAAACGGATCTTTTCGGCATGCTGCAACTCCTTCCCTTCATCGCTTGGAGGCCGCGAGGAGATAGGCCTCGATGAAATCGTCGATCTCGCCGTCGAGGACACGGGTAACATTCCCTGTCTCAAGGCTGGTCCGGTGATCCTTAACCATCTTGTAGGGGTGAAGAACATAGGATCGGATTTGGCTTCCCCAGGCGATGTCCTTCTTCGACTTCTCCATTTCGTCCAGCTTGGCCCTCTGTTCTGTAAGCTTGCGTTCATACAGGCGGGACTTGAGGTATTTCATGGCCATGGATTTGTTTTTATGCTGGGATCGTTCGTTCTGGCACTGGACGACAATGCCAGTCGGAATATGCGTGATGCGGACTGCGGAGTCCGTCTTGTTGACATGCTGCCCCCCGGCACCGGTGGACCGATAGGTATCGATGCGCAGGTCGCCTTCATCGATTTCGATGACGATCTCGTCGCTCACTTCGGGATAGACAAAAACGGAGGCAAAGGATGTATGACGCCGGGCACCCGCATCGAAAGGCGATATCCGCACGAGCCGATGGATGCCTATCTCCGCTTTGGCGTAGCCGTAGGCGAACGGCCCCTCCAGGGTGATGGAAGCACTCTTGATGCCTGCCTCTTCCCCGGGCAGAAGATCAATCACCTGCATCCGGTACCCTCTCCGCTCCGCCCACCGGCCGTACATGCGAAAGAGCATCTCCGCCCAGTCCTGGGCCTCGGTACCGCCGGCGCCGGCATTGATGTTCAGGATGGCGTTGAGACGATCCTCTTCCGCGCCGAGCATGAGTCGGAATTCATCATCCCGGACACCCGTTTCCAGACGGCCAAGATCCAAGGAGATGTCGCGGAGAGTATCCTCATCCCCTTCCTCCGACGCCATTTCGAAGAGCTGAGCCAACTCCAGGTAAACCCGCTCCCGCTCTTTCCAGCCGCCGATGACTTCCTCGAGGCGGCTTTTCCGCTTCAGGATTTCTCTGGCTGCCTCCGGATCGCTCCAAAAATCATCCTTCAGGACTCGGCTCTCCAGGGCGCTTTTTTCGGTTTCCTTGCCGGCGACGTCAAAGGCACACCCCGAGGTTATCGATTCGCTTCTGAAGATCCTGAAGTGTTTGTGCCAGTACCTCTGACCCTTCGATCATGGTTTTTTCTCCTTCTTTCGTTGTCCTCTCGGGGGATCTGTCCGGCTGGAACGGGGCCGGCCGAAGCGGCCCGGGAATGAAATGCCGATCACCACGAGGGTGCCGCCCAGGCAAAGGTAAACAAAGATGTCCCCATATGCCCCATATACCGTCTTCTCGTCAATGAATTTCACGTCTCCGGCCAGGACCGTCCGCTCGAAGATCCCCGTCTGCGCGGTGATCCGCCCGACCGGATCCACGATGGCCGAAATCCCCGTATTGGCCGCACGCACAAGGAAAAGACGGGTTTCCACGGCCCGGAAAACCGTCATCGAGAGGTGCTGGTAGGGAGCGGATGTCCGGCCGAACCAGGCATCGTTGGTGATGTTCACCAGCAGGTCCGCCCCCTGCCGCTTGTAGCTCCGGCCGGCCTCCGCGAGAATCCCCTCGTAGCAGATGAGAACTCCGGGCCGGTGGGCTCCCATAGCCAGAACCTCGTAGCCGGCTCCGGACTCGAAATCGCCGATTCCCGCCGTCAGCGCGGTGAGAAAGGGAATGATCCTGCGGAAGGGAACATATTCCCCATAGGGCACCAGGTGGACCTTGTCATACCGTCCATGGAGGGATCCTTCCGGTGAAACGAGAAAGGAGCTGTTGAACGAGGCGATGCCATCACCCCGCTTTTCATACCGGGGACTGCCCAGGATCAGCCAGGAATCGGTTTCACGGGGAAAGAGAACCACCTGCCGGTGCAGTCCGTCCCGGTCCTGGAAATAGAAGGGTGCGGCCGTCTCCGGCCAGACCACGAGACCTCCCGGTGGAGGCTCCGCACGGCGGGACAGGGAGGTGTAGATGTCAACTGTCTCCTGCTGATACGCGGGATCCCATTTCACGTCCTGTTCGATATTCCCCTGGATGAGCCGGACGGCAAGGGAGGGGGCGCCCTCGAGCTTTTCCTGGATGTCTGCGATCCGCCACCAGCCGTAACCGTGGACGGAAACAAGCAGAACGAGGCAGACCGCGACTTCGCGAATCCATCGGCGGTCGTCGATCCGTTCGAAAAGAAGGCGGAAAAGAGCGACGTTCGCCATCACAATCACGAACGTCAATCCATAGGTACCGGTAAACTCGGCGACCTGAATGAACGGCAGGTTCGGATACTGGGAGGCACCCAGGTTCGACCAGGGAAAACCGCTCAGAAGACGGCCCTTGACGAATTCAAGGGAGGTCCACAGCAGGGGGGCCGTAAGGATGACCGGAAATCCCCGTTTGGTGAGATGAATCAGACATCCTGCAAAGATGGAGACATACAGTCCCAGATACGCCGCCAGGAGAAGCATGACGGGGATCCCGACGGCGACGGGAAGGTGTCCGTAGTGGACCACCACATGGACAATCCAGTAGAGAATCCCGACATAGCCGGTGAAACCGGCCAGCCACCCCAGCCCAAACGCCTGAAGGGGCGAGGAACCCCGGATGGCGAGGAAAAGAGGAATGAGAGCCGTCCAGGCCACGAGAGCGGATCCGTAGCGCGGAAACGAAAGGCAGAGCAATGCCCCGCTTGCCAGCGCCAGGAGCCAACCGCGATGCCTTGGATCTGCCGGAGCCCTTCCGGGGTCGCTGTTTCCACCGCTTCCGCGTTTTTTTCCCTGTCGGTCAGACCGTATCATGATCGCCCGGCAGTTTCTTCATCCTGACTTTACGAATGGTTCGCTCGTTCGCGGACTCGATCAGGATCTCAAAGGGCTCGATCATGATGGTCTCCCCGGGTTCCGGAATCCGCATGATGTGATGAAGGATGAGTCCGCTCACGGTCTCGAACTTTCCCCGCGGCAGTTTCACCTGGAAATGCTCCTCGATCTCCTCGATCTCGACACGGCCGTCCAGAAGGAAATAGCCGTCCGCCACGGGAACAATCCGCCCCTCCCGGCTGTCGTGCTCGTCGTGGATCTCCCCCACGATCTCCTCGATCAGGTCCTCGAATGTAACCAGCCCGGACGTCCCGCCGTATTCGTCAATGACGATGGCCATATGATGCTTTCTCTGCCTGAGCTCATGGAGAAGGGTGTGGGTGTTCTTCGTTTCCGGAATATAGTACGGCTTCCGGAGGACCTGCAGGATGTCTTTCTCCCCCACCGGTTTGGACCAGAATTTCAGCAGGTCCTTCACGTTCATGACGCCGACAATGTTGTCGATGTTTCCCTGGTAGACTGGCATCCGGGTGTGTCCGTGGAGCCGCACCAGTTCCAGGATCTCCTCGATGGTCGACCGTGAACTGATCGCCACCGCTTCCGTCCTGGGGATCATGACCTCCCGGACGACGGTGTCGCGGAATGCCAGGATGTTCTGGATCATGTCCCCCGATTGTGAATCCAGAAGGCCTTTTTCCTCGCCATCGTCGACGATGGACTGGATTTCCTTCTCCAGCCGGTCCGGATCGCTGGACGTCAGAATTCCCCTGAGAAACGTGGATACTTTTTTCTTCAAGCCTTCCCCCTTTTCCTCACAGCCTGGCTCACAGACCCCGAAGGTATTCGGGCCTCAGCAACCGCTTGTCCCTGGATTCAATGACTTCCCGGATGAGCCGGACCGTGTCCTCCTTCTCCTCCGGAAGCCGGGCCCGGATGGGAAGGTAATTCGAGGCATGATTCGATGTGAAAAAACAGCTCGTGAACCTGGAACGGCCGATCATGATCCCCAGTTCTTCGAGAAAGCCGTATCGATCGGGAAGAACGAAGCGGCCGGCCTTCCAGTCGTCATACAGAGGTGTTCCCGGCACCAGCATCAGAGTCAGGGCACCGGCATAGTCCGGATCCATCTCCGTAAGGATGTTCGCTGTTTCGAAAGCATGTTCCGAGCTTCCCTCCATGCCGCCGATGCCCAGCAGAACGGTCACGGACAGGCTGATGCCCGCTTCCTTCACTTTTCTCCCGGCATCCACGAGTTGCTGCGGCGTTGCACCTTTCCGGATTGTCTCGAGGACGGCCCCGCTCCCGGATTCCACGCCGAGGTATGCGATTCCCAGACCCAGCGCATGAAGCTCCCTCAACTCATCCGGGCTCTTTTTCCGCACACTCTTCGCGTTTGCATACAGACCGACCCGCTGGATTCCCCGGACATTCTCCCTGAGTTCCGCCAGAATTTCAACCAGCCTTGTCTGCGGAAGAATCAGCGCATCGCCACCCACGAGAAAAACCTTCCCGACAGGCCGCCTCAGGGAGAGGCGGGCCGCCTCCCGGATATCTTCCCGGATCTCATCAAAGGTTTTTATGCGAAACTTCTCGCCTTTGTAGGTTGGGCAAAATGTGCATTTATTATGGGAACAGCCGACGCTCACCTGGAGAAGAAGGCTCCCGGCCTCACTGGGTGGTCTGATGATCATTCCTTCGTATTTCATATCCGATCCATCGATAAAAAAGGGGGTTGACCTGTCTGGCCAACCCCCCTCAGCATATTTGGCGGGGCCGATGGGACTCGAACCCACGGCCTCCGGCGTGACAGGCCGGCGTTATAACCGACTTAACTACGACCCCG
>CAYNEJ010000042.1:0-24212 GCA_964396205.1 uncultured Syntrophaceae bacterium | reverse complement strand
CGGTGAAGCACTCGCAGGCGTGGAAGTCTGAATGCCGGCGGTGCATCTCGGGCTCTCCGGCCTGCTACGGAAATGGGAAAGGGGTGGGGACGTTTCAGGAACGGACCAGTTCGTCCCGGATGGCCAGGCCGATCTGTTCCAGCACATAGGGCTTCCTGACGTATGCGCCCGCTCCCAGTTGCTGGGCCGCCCTGACGCGATCCGTCTCGGAGAATCCGCTGACGATGATCGCCTTCTGTTTCGGGTTGGTCCTGATTATCCGCTGGTAGGTCTCCAGGCCGTCTATGCCTGGATCCATGATCATGTCCAGAAGCAGGATGTCGGCCTGGTTGCCCTCGAGGTATGTCACCGCCTCTTCACCGCTGGACACCGTGTGTACCTCATATCCCAGCTTTGCAAGCAATCCGGCGGCGATGTCTCTCTGTTCCGCAATGTCATCGACGATCAGAACCGATTCTCCGTTCCCCATGTACCGTTCCCTGGGAATCGACTGCCGGGTTTCGGTCATCTCCTCCCGCGTCACCGGGAAGTAAAGGGTAAACGTGGTTCCTTCTCCAATGAGACTCCGCACATCAATATACCCGCTGTGGTCTTTAACCGTTCCCCAGACGATCGCCAGTCCCAGCCCGGTCCCGCTTCTGCCCATCTTCTTCTTTGTATAAAAGGGCTCGAATATTTTATCCCGATCCTCCGGAAGGATGCCCAGCCCCGTATCGGATACGGTCAACACGACATAATCGCCCTCCCGCACCTCGTCATAGCCCTTGATTGCCTTGTCGACGTACCGGTTCTCCGTTCTGATGAGGACTTCTCCTTCCCCGGAAATGGCTTCCGCCGCATTGGAGACAAGGTTCATCAACGTCTTTTCCAGATGGACGGAGGAGCCTTTGATGTTGAGCAGATGCTCCTGGCACTCCGTCCTGAAGGTCACACGGGGATGATAGGATTTCACATTCTCGAACACCGGGGTTTTGAGAAAATCGGAGACGATGTTGTTGAGATTGATCACATCCGAGGTGGTCACCCCGCGCCTGGCCAGGGTGAGAAGATCCTGGATGATGTTGGCTCCCTTCTCCGTGGACTTCAAAATCTTCTCGGCATGTTCCCGGGCCCGCTGCCCCTCCGGGATTTCCAGCAGCAGCAATTCCGAATACCCGCTCATGATTCCCAGAATGTTGTTCAGATCATGGGCTACTCCACCGGCCAGCTGCCCGAGTGCCTCCATCTTCCGGGCGCTGTTCAGCCGCATCTGGAGGGCTTCTCTTTCCGCTTCGGAGTTTTTCCGGTCCGTGATGTCGTATTGGGTAAAGACAATGGCCGGCTTGCCGTTGTATTCGATGGTTGCCGCTCCGACCTCCGCCCACCTGGTGCTGCCGTCTTTGGTCAGCACCTGGACTTCATAAACGGCGGGGACCGCTTTGCCTGCCAGTCGATCCTTTGCCCGCTGCATGATGAGATCTCGTGACTCCGGGGTGACAAAATCCAATATTGGCCTGGAGAGGTAATCCTCCTCGCTGTATCCCGACATTCTCAGAATCTGAGGATTGCAATACAGGAATCGTTCTCCGTCGGTAATCGAAATCCCGACCGTGGATGCCTCCGTCAGATTCCGAAAGTTTCTCTCGCTCTGCCGGAGCGCTTCCTCCGCCCGCTTGCGGCCCGTAATGTCTCTTGCCGTGATCAGCACTCCCGACGGTTTGCCTTGATCGATCAACAGGGCCGATTTGATCTCCAGCGACATGGAGGCGGGAGGCCGGTCGCGGAAGGGGAGTGTCCATTCATAGGAACGGACTCCTTCATATCCCCGGCTTCGTTCCTGCAGCATTTCCATTTGCGGGGCCAGGGCATCCGGGGGGATCAGGTCCGTCACCCGCATCCCGACGATGTTCCTTCCCCCGGCCAGTTGAATCGTTGCCCGATTGGCATAGGTGATGATTCCGTTGAAATCGATGGTGAGGATAAAATCGCTCGCCGTTTCCGCCAGGCTGCGGTACTTTTCTTCGCTATCCCGCAATGCCTCCTTGGCACGATGCCTCTGTTTTTCTTCCTCTATGAAGAACCAGGCCTTCAATCCGTAATAGGAAAACAGAAGGCCGCCGAGCAGCAGCAGGCCGATGACAACGAACAGCTTGTTCCGGAAATTCTCCAGGGAGGCGATGATTTCATCTTCCGACGAGGCAACGACAATGGACCAGAATGTATTCCCGAGTTTGATGGGCATGTAGACGGCATGCTTGCGGACGTTCTCCACCTGGCTGCCGCGGATCTTGTCAAACGTGTAGGTGGACGAGCCCTGCTCACCCTTGAGCATCTTTTCCGCCATCACCAGGATGGAGGGAAAATCCCTGCAGTTATCAAAAACGGAATGCCCGATGTGCCCGGGCACCGGACAGTAGAGCTCTGTCCCATCCCTGCTGATCATCCAGGCATAGCCGGTTTTCCCGATCCGGATGTCCTCCAGGTAGCGCTTTGCCAGGGCCTCGAAATTGATGGTGATGCCCATTGAGCCGTCGTACACATGATTCCGAAAAACGGGGACATGGAGGGCAACGGTGCGATACCCCTGCACGGCCGAGAATACATCACTGATGACGGGCTTGTGGGTGGCCATGACCTCGCGGACATGCTTCTGCCCGGAGATGTCTTTTCCAATCACGGAGGCATCGAACGGGTACGTATAGACAATCCTGCCGTTCACATCCAAGCGTGTAATCGCCCTGATTTTTCCCTGATTGGCCTTATAGAGGAATTCAAAGCTTCTCTTCGCCCGATCATCGAAGTAAATGATGGATCTCGCCGAGGAAATGGAGGTCAGGAGGTTTGTCCAGCCGGTAAAAAAGTCTTCGATTCCGCGTGCGGCATGTCCTGCCTGAATCCACTGTTCGTTATTGACGTTCTTGATCGCTTCCTGCTTGGCATCATTGTAAAATGAAGCGAAGAAATAGACACTCAGTCCGAGAGTGATGATGACCGCCACCAGAATGAATCGATGTTTCATTTCCGGCCTGCTCCCCACTCATGCGGTTTATGGCCGCCAGTGCAATGATAGGTCTGCATCGATTTATGAAATGCGGTTTGCTCCATCGCTAAGCACGCTCTTTCGACACAAAAGAAACCCCGCACGCCTCCAGGAAGCGGGGTTTTGATTCATCGGCTCATCTCAGTCACCACAACGGCAGGGGTAGACAGGTGTCATATCTGTAAGCATCATTCAAATGTTGTTTTTCATACATCCATTATGCTTAGATATCCATAATGAAAAACAGTCATGAGGAGAGCACGTGATACGTCCGGGTCTTGTAGCACATAAATTGTGCGGTTGATACGGAGCCTCCGGAAGGGGATCATTACAGGGTGTGTCCACAACAAATCATGAAAGGAGGCACGTGATGAAGCGATCATACGAATGCAAGCGATTCTGTTTCATCTTTTTAACGGGTCTGCTGATTTTCTCTCTATCAGCCTGTTCAAGAGGCATCGTCAAAACGGAAAGGCAGACCCCGGGATATCCGATTGCGTCCGACGTTCAAACGACCGCTCAAAGGACGATTGTGCCGGGGCCAAAACCTTCGATGGCGATCAATCTGTGGGAGATTTCCAAATACAGCCAATACGGTTATGGGAACTGGACCTATGGCCCGGGGCTTCCCCATGACAGGCGGCTCGATCTCATGCCGCCTGCCCACCGCGGTGCGGCCGTCACGAAAAAAGCGAAACTTCTGAATTTCTTTACCATTTCCGATATCCATATCACCGACAAGGAATCTCCCAACCAGTTGATCTATATTCAGCGCCTGCATCCCACGCTGCCGGTGGGGGCCTCCCTGTATTCCGGGATCATGCTGTACACAACCCATGTGCTCGACGCCGCCGTCCAGACGATCAACGCCCTGCACAAGCAAAATCCAATGGACTTCGGCATCTCGCTGGGCGATGCCTGCAACACGACACAGTACAACGAGACACGCTGGTATATCGATGTCCTGGACGGCAAGGTCATCCGGCCCAGCTCCGGCGCTCACCTGGGAGCCGACACCATCTCGTATCAGAAACCTTTTCAGGCCGCGGGACTTGACAAGTCGATCCCCTGGTATCAGACCCTCGGCAACCACGATCATTTCTGGATGGGTTCCATTCCCGTGGACTACAGCCTCCGCAAGGACCTCCGGCAGTCCTTCATCACCGATGAAGTCTTCGCCACGGGAGATGTCCTTCGCGACCCCCGGAAAATCAACAGCCGTGATTACTATGTCGGCGTGCTCGACGGCTCGATGCCTCATGGCGACATCCAATACGCGGGGCCTGTCGGCGATTTCAAGAGCCCTCCGAAAGTTGCAGCCGATCCCGACCGCCGTTCGCTCTTGAGAACCGAGTGGCTGGCGGAATTCTTCAAAACATCTTCCCGGCCGGTCGGCCACGGTTTCTCTTGGACCGACGCCAAAAAGGGGTTCGCCTCGTACAGCTTCGTGCCGAAGTCGAATGTTCCGCTCAAGGTGATCGTTCTGGACAATACCCAGAAGGAGGACGACGGCTCTGCCGACATCCATGGGCACGGCTTTCTGGATCAGGCGCGCTGGGCCTGGCTGAAAAAAGAACTGGCCGAGGGGACGGCGGCAGGACAGCTCATGATCATCGCCGCGCACGTTCCGATCGGCGTCGAAGTGACGGCGCCTGATTCCGAAATGGGCTGGTGGACGGATCCGCAGAATGCCGTCACCCTGCCGAATCTGATTGCCGAGCTGCAAAGCCATCCGAATCTGCTGCTGTGGATGGCCGGACATCGTCATTTAAGTACCGTCAAGGCCTTTCTCTCGCCTGATCCGGTCCATGCGCCTGAAAGAGGCTTCTGGCATGTGGAAACGCCGTCGCTGCGGGATTTTCCTCAGCAGTTCCGGACTTTCGAGGTTTATCTCAACAGCGACGAGTCCGTTTCCATCGTGACGACCAACGTGGATCCGGCTGTCGGAGAGGGAACGCCTGCGGCAACGTCGCGCACATATGCCGTCGCGACGACGCAGATCGTTCAGACCTGGAATGTCACCACGAAGTGGAATCCAACGAATGACCCAACCATAAAGCCGATGCCTGCCGGATCTTACAATGCGGAACTGGTCAAACCATTGAGCCCGGCCATGAAGGCAAAGCTGCGGACGCTGTACCCGGCACCGTGACCGGATCGCGATTTTTGTCATCCCCCTCGGGACAGGGCAAGGCCCTGAAAACTTTCTTTTGCAATAACCGATGGGATCATTTGACATTCATTGAAAAGGAGGGACAGCGATGGACGTTCGGGACATGAAAGGCAATCCTGGGATCTGGGAAAAACTGTCGTGGGCAGATCTGAGCAGCAAAGAAAAAGAGCTCTGGACGCTCCTCGGCTGGGAAGCGGACAAATGGGATCGAAATGAAGCGCCTCCCAGCACCGACAAATTTTGGGATGACTTGAATTTTCAGGAACGCAAGGCCGCAGAGGGCCTTGGATTCACGGAGAAGATCTGGAATGGTTTTGAAGATCAATAACGCTTATGGGTGGGCTGACCCGGAGTATCCAATCTCAGCGAATCGATCAGACTCGGGGCACGGCTATAACACGGTTCCATTGTCTGCGCAGGAACACTCGAACAGGAGGACGAAATGAAAAGATTTTATCTCATCGCGGGCCTGCTGGCCCTGTTTCTGGTCACCGCCTGTGCCGGCCCCCAGGTCAAGCTCTTCCAGGATGCGAAGGATCCCCTGAAGGAGTTCACGATCGAAGGCTCCGGCGCCGATAAGATCCTGCTGATTCCGGTCAGGGGGATCCTTTCCGACAATCCCCGGGAGGGCATCATCGCCACCAATCCCAGCCTGGTCCAGGAGGTGGTCTCCCAGTTGAGAAAGGCCGAGAAGGACAAGCGCGTCAAGGCGGTCCTGTTCAAGGTCAACACGCCGGGCGGCACCATCACGGCCAGCGACATCCTGTATCACGAGATCACGTCCTACAAGCAGCGGACGGGTGCGAAGGTCGTCTCGGCCATGATGGATATGGCGGCCTCCGGGGGGTACTACATGTCCCTGCCGGCAGACGTGATCATGGCGCATCCGACAACCCTGACGGGCTCGGTGGGCGTCATCTTCATCCAGCCCAAGGCCATGGGCCTGATGGGCAAGATCGGCCTGGGCGTGGACGTTCAGAAGTACGGAAAGAACAAGGATATGGGCTCGCCGTTCCGGGAAAGCACGGCGGAAGAGCAGAGGCTTCTGCAGGCGACGGTCGACCGCCTCGGGGATCGTTTCGCTTCCCTGGTCAGGAAGCACCGCAAGCTGGATGCGCAGGCGCTGGCGGAGATGTCCACGGCCCGGATCTTCCTGGCCGAGGAGGCGCTGAAGCTGGGCCTGATCGACCGGATCGGCTACCTGAGCGATGCCGTCAGGGAGACGAAGAAGCTGGCGGGCCTGCGGGATGACGCCCGGGTCGTGGTGTATCGCCGCGACGAGTATCCCGACGACAACCTGTACAACGTATCCACGGCCGTGTCGGGGAGATCGAAGCTGTCGCTCGTCAACATCGGGCTGCCGGAGATCCTGAACCTGACGACGGGTTTCTATTACCTCTGGCCGGGGGCAGTCGGGGGCGAACGGTAAATATCAATTTGCTGCGCGGCGTCGGGTTTTCGCTCATGATCGATGGGCCGGCGGTGGCGACGGCTTTCTCATCATTCCGGCATGACGGGATTCTGGAACTGGGGCTGGAAACCAGGCCGGAAAAACCTGGCTGATCCTTCCGGGAAACACGCACGAGTCGGGGTGATCAACAGGTTTCCTGAGATCGGAAACCGTCAATATCCAGGTATCGAAAAAGTCATTTAATTGACTCGCGGGCAGCCGATTCTGCGCGATTCCTGAGATCATCCGCGGCCGTTCTTCCTTTGACCGGAGCTTCCGTCTGCCGGTCCTCTGTCCATTTCGCTTGCGAATATGGGATGTTGGAAGCGAACTTGCTCCGGGCTTCCTTCTCTACCCGTCGCTCGCTCATTCAAGCCGTTCGGTTTGAAAAGAGGCCGGCCAAGTGATGGACAAACTTGGCATTCATTGTGCAATTGCTCACTCGATTGAAGGGCGCGTCATCCATGCGAATGGATTTTCATCCGGAAGCTGTGAGCGACATCGACAGGATCTTCTCATGAATCGATTGCGATCTGTGCTGGTGATTCTTCTGACCGCCGTTTTTTTCAGCGGCTGTGCGCTCGTAAAGGTGAGGGAGGACGTTCAGTTTTCAAAGGATTCCTCCCTTCTTTTCGGCGAGATCGTCACCACGTCCCCCCTCGGCAAACCCATCTTCGTGATCGCCTACAGCATGGACGACGGCCGCCTTTCCGTGGGCGATTATGCCGTGCTGTCGGAACCCGGGCCCTACGAGCTCCTCGTCCGGCAGGGACGATACCGCCTCTTTGCCTTTGAAGATGCCAACGGCAACGACGCCTATGATCCGGGGGAATGGGCGGGCCATTACGGAAAGGGGGCTCCTCTTTCCCCTCCAGCGGGAGGGGTCGCCTGGGGACTCGACTTCGAGATCTCGAAAGACGGCGGGCGGCAAACCCCTGCGCTGGCCGGTCCCCTGACGGTGTATTCCGGTGGAAAGAAAAAGCACCCGACATCGGCGGGCGCAATTGCCGACCTGAACGATCCCTCCTTCTCCGCGGAGCAGGGGGAGAAGGGGTTCTGGGAGCCCCTGGATTCGTTTCAGTACACCGGCTGCAGCATCTATTTTCTCGAACCATACGATCCCGGGAAGATACCGGTGCTTTTTGTTCACGGCGCGGCGGGTTCTCCGCAGGACTGGAAGTTTTTCCTCAAGGCCCTGGACCGCTCACGCTATCAGCCGTGGATCTTTTCCTATCCATCCGGGGCCAGGTTGGAAACGCTGTCCTTCTTCCTGAGAAAGAAGCTGTACGATCTTTACGGGAAATACAATTTCGACCAGCTGTTCGTCGTGGCGCACAGCATGGGCGGCCTGGTGTCGCGATCGGCCCTCATCGAGCAGGATCTGCACAACCGGAGCGTGCGGCTTTTTCTCTCGATATCGACGCCCTGGAACGGGGAAAAGCGGGCGAAAACGGGAGTGGAGCATTCTCCCGCCGTCATTCCCAGCTGGAAAGACATGGAGCCGGACAGTGATTTCATCCGCCATGCCTTCTCCAGGAAAATCCCCGACAACATCCGATATTATCTGTTCTTCGGCCACAAGGGGGGAGGGAGCCTCTTTCGCGAGAACAACGACAACACCGTGACGCTGGAGAGCATGCTCGATCCGCGGGCCCAGGCGGACGCCCTGAAGGTGATGGGCTTCCATGAAGACCACGTCAGCATCCTCAGCAGCCCGGAAGTTTTTCAGCAGTACGATGCCATCGCGGAGGTGACGGAAGCCAACCTCCGGAAGACCCTGGCCTCTTCCCGCGGATATGCCGATGTCCGGCATGATTTCCGTCCGCCGGGCACGAAGGCCCCCCTGCAGATGTCGCTGGTGCTTGTTCCCGCGAAAGGAGATGCCGGGGAAACGCAGTTCAAGCTGAATCCCTCGACGCCCGGGCAGGAAACCGGGGCGATCCCGCCGGGCGACTACGAGGCGACCCTCTGTGCCCTCGGTTTCAGATCCGAGCCGGCCAACCTCCCCGTTTCCATCACTGCCGGCAAGATCAGCGATCTCCGATTCACCCTTGTGCCCCAGGGCATGGTCGCCGGCATCATCACGGCCGCTGCCGGGGCCGCCGACAGCTATTGGGGATACTTGCTGGCGCTGTCCGGGAAAAACAAGGTCCGCTCCGTCACGCTGGAGGGCGCGGGGATCCGGCGCTCCCTCACCCCCTCGGACGGCATGAGCGAAAAGGAAGTGCTGAAAACGTTTCTTTCATCGAAAGATTACCTGTGCAGGAACGGCTTTGTCTTCTTCGATCTTCCTGCCGGAGATTATACCCTGGCCATCGAGGCGGAGGGCTGCGAGCCCTACACGGCGAAGGTCACGGTGAAGCCGGGAGAGTTCACCCCGCCGCCGCCTTTCCGGCTCGTCGCAAAATAGCCGGACGACGTGGCGGAAGATTCTTTCATCGCCGGATGGTTGCTCCGCTCTCAAACCGCGGGGTCATGATCCGGCTGCAGCACCGATCCCATTTTTACGGTCGAAGCCGTTGCCTGCATGGCTGCCGCCCGGCAACCGGCAACGGGAAAGACGACCTTTTCATATTCGGGCGGGCGAAATGCCTGATGGTTTTCAACCGTAGATGAAACATGACCCCCATTGAATAAAAAAAGGAGAAAGCAATATGCCGATCAGAAAGTACCCGGGTGTAACGATGATGCTGGTCCTGCTTTACCTGCTGATTGTGCCGGCGGCTGCGCCGGCGGAAACCGACAGTATGGAGTCGCGCAGAATCCTCTATGACTGTCAGCAGAAGGCGGCGGCATATACGAAAAACATGGGCAAGCCGGGTAGCCAGGATTTGTACCAGGAGCATCTGAAGGAATGCCTCGACATCTCCGCGCCCGCGACAAAGGCCGCGAAGCCCGTCGCCGCAAAGGACGATGACGACCCCTGCACGAAAGACGGCAAATATTCCATTACATTTAAAAACAACAGCAATGAGAACGTCTGGATCGGATACTGGGATGCAAAGGCATCGAGCAGCATGGCGCCGCCCGCAGGCTTCACCAACTGGCAACTGCATCCCAATGACATCCGAAGCGTGTGTGTTGACAGGCATTTCAACGGCCGTTTCATCTTTCGCGCCGGATGCGATACCACGACCGGCCAGTGCCGGGAGGGGAACTGTTGCGAGGTCGGGAAAACCTGCGAGAAAATGATGTGCACCGTCGGCGCCGAACCGGCCTCCCTGGCGGAGTTCACTTTCGATTCCAATATCAATCCGGTCAAGTCGCCGCTGGGTGTCACCTGGTACGACGTCAGTTATGTCGACGGCTACAATTTCCCGGTCATGATCCAGTCGAATGACCCGAATTGCGGGCTCCTGGGGGGATCGAAGAAGGAGAACTGCGATCCCTCGACAGACCCGGAACAGTGCCAGATCCTCGCCGTCGGACAACTGCCGGGCTGCCCCTGGCCGACCGTCAATGGCGTCTGTCTTGGCCCCTATATGCAATATCGATATGACGACCCGGGGTATCTTTACCAGCAGGACTATTACACCCTGGCGGCAAAGTGCGCATCGCCGGCCGCTAAGATCTGCGGCTGCGGCAACCAGTGCACGGCCGAGCAGAATGCCGTTCCCCCGCTCCCCCAGTGTGAGAACAGCTATACCCTGACGCGTCCGGACGGCACGAAGGTTACGCTCAACTCCAGCGGCTGCTCCCCGTTCAATCCTTACAAGCTCAAGAATGAATCCTATGACAAGCTTGCCCTGGCACAGCGCGTCTGCGATCCCCTCGGCAAGAAGACGGTCCCGTCATGCCAGGGCTGGCCGGACAAGTACAAGGTCTATGTCAGTTCCATCCACGATCGCATTCCCAAGGCCTACACCTGGCAGTACCATGACGACGACAGCCTGACGAGCTGCCCCAGCAAGGCGGGTCAATCCTTCCTCATCACCATCGGGCCGCGCCCCCGGAGCACCAATGGCGAAGCATATGCATTCTCCATCAATCCGGACAAGAGCGTGAAGGGCAAAGTCGCCGTGAACGACGGGAAGACCGTCGACATCTTTGGAGACCATTCCATCCTGAAGGCCCTGAAGGACGGGGATCAGGTCACGGTCACCTCGCTTCTGCCCAGTGATTCGAAACAGATGATCACCTGCAAAACCAACTATGACGCCGCAACGGGGAAGCTGATCCCCTCGAAGGACAATCCCGAATGTGCCGATCCCCTGAGCGGATTCGTTTATGCCAAGGGTGCACTCCAGCTCGGCCCGCCAGACCCGTCGGTATGCAAACCGGAGGGACAGACGGGGCGAAAATTCACGCTCCTGCCGAGCAAGACCTCCGGATCGGTCGTGATCACTTCTCCGGATTCGGCCAAGAAGACCGTTGCGTTCAATGAGAACACGAAAGAGATCGAACTCTATCTGGATGCCGGCTACAGGCTGACCATCAACAATGAATGCGACAGCCTGACACAGGCCTCCTGCAAGGCAACGTACGATCCGGCAGCCGGGCTCAAGGTGGATGAAGACAACACTCCAGCCTGCAAAGGCAATGATTCCAGCATCATCTGGAGCACCGGCAACGTCCGCCAGCTCGGTTTTGCACGGCCGAACCCGGCGGGCTGCACGCCGAAGGAGGCGGGCACGTCAAAATTCACCATTTATGCCGGAAGCGACTTCAAGACCCGCGTCAGCATCAACAACAGTGCCGAGAAAGCGTACGCAGGTCCCAACCCGATCGACCTGTTTCTGAAAGAAGGCGATACGGTCAGGATGAAAACAACCTGTAAAAATGCCGCACGGACGATGACCTGCCAGGTGAAATATTCCAACGGCTATTTAAACCTGGATTCCGGTGTCGCTCAGGACCAGTGCACCAATGCGGCGGCGGCGGCCGTCATGGGATGGGGTAAATCCCGGAACGAGCTGCATCCCGGCATCCCGGCCGACGGCTGTCAATGAAGGTTGAATCAGTGAAACGAAAAACCATGGAGGAGGTGCTCGAGATATGAAGAAATGGACCATCCTGTTGCTGCTGCTGTTGCCGTTGATCCTGTCGGGATGTGCATCGAAAAACATGTACTGGTACAACTCCGGCAAGGACCTGCGTGCGACGAAGGCCGACAAGTTCGAATGTGAAGAGGCCGCCGTGACCTACAGCCGGGACATGGGCAAGGCCGGCAACATGGACATAATCAACCAGCGAATCCGTGAATGCATGGAAATCAGGGGTTACATTTATGCGCCGGAAGACGAAATCCCGGCCGGTGCATTCCGAGTGAAATAGAAGGAGTGATCCGGAAGGCGGGACCGGAAACGGTCCAGCCTTCCGGTGATCCCGGAGACAGGAATCGGCGGATTCGCGCAAACGCAGGACACGGATGAGCGTGGACAGATCCGGATGATTTGCCCCGGGGATTTTCTATCAGCATGCGAAACAAAACGTAGAGAAGAGTGTCATCGATGAACAAGGGAAGGTACATGGCCATCCCTCCGGGTGCGATCATACCCGGAACGCTTCCGGATTTCAGCATTTACGTCCTCACGGCGCAGGGGAGATATGTCCTCTGGGCGCTGGAGGGCAATCACGTCAGCCAGGAACAGCTCGCCCGGCTTTCCGAGAACGAGACGAAAGAGGTATTTGTCAACCTCGACGAACATTTCAAGTACGAACAATATCTCGAAGCCAACCTGGGAAACATCCTGGAGAACCAGTCCACGCCGGACGAACAGAAAGCCGAGATATTCACCCGGGTTTCCACCAATGTCGTCAAGGGCGCCTTTGAAACGTCCTATGGGATGGGCACGATGGGCGCCGCCGATCTCCGGCGGACGCAGCTGTTGATTGAAAACTCCCTGCAGTTCATCAGGGACGCAGGATCCATCAATGCCCTGGCGAAAATGATCGGCCATGATTACCAGACCTATGAGCACGCCACCAAAGTCTTCTGGTTCACTGTGGCGTTCCTGCAGGAAAATCCGGGCGTCATGGAGCAGGTCGTGACCGGCTATCAGGCGTTGGATGAGACCCGGCGAATGGAAATCCTGAGGCAATGCGGTGTCGGCGCTCTCCTGCACGATATCGGAAAAGCCTTTGTTTCTCTGGAGATCCTCACAAAAAGCGGCCCCCTCGACGAGGTGGAGTGGGAAATCATGAAACGCCACCCCCTCAACGGACTGGCCATGCTGATCGATACGGACGTTCCCATGTTCGTCAAAAAGGCGGTGCTGCATCACCACGAGGATTTCCAGGGCGGCGGGTATCCCATGGGCCTGGAAGGAACGAACATAAACACCCTGGCGCGCGTGCTCCGGATTATCGACGTGTTTGATGCAATGACGTCACGCAGGCCTTACAAAGACCCCACCCCGCCCATGAAGGCGGTGAGGATCATGATCGGAGCGCCGGAGGAGGAGGAAAAAAGGGACGACCAGGCGCAGGACGATCGCGATCTGGGCATGAGGCAATGCTTCGACAGGGACCTGCTCCAGAAATTCATCGTGTTTCTTGGCAGTGTCCGACTGGAGGGATGACTTCCAGGCAAGTCCGATTTATTCCTTTACGGGAAACGCCTTCTTAACGTAAGAAGGGCGCAGCGGCTGTACCGGTCGTTGCAGTTTTCTGTCCTTGCGAACAACTTCCACAAGAAAAAGATCGTATGATTCAAAAAAATCATGTCCGGAGAAAAGGGTCTACTCAATGCTGAATTTTCTGCCGTCCAATCTCGTGGGTATCATCGCGGTACTTCTTTTGTCCGTCAACGTGCTGGTATGGGTATCCATCCTGTTTGTTTTCAGCCTTCCGAAATTTCTTTTGCCCATCCCGTCTTTGCGCCGGACGCTGAACCGGATTCTTCATTGGATCGGAGAAAATTGGATTGCCTGCAACAGCGGATGGATGGGCCTTACCCAAAAAACAACGTGGGACGTGCAGGGCGTCGAGGGGCTGAATTACAAGGGATGGTATCTGGTCGTCAGCAATCATCAATCCTGGGTTGACATCCTCGTCATGCAGCACCTGTTGAATCGCCGCATTCCCCTGCTGAAATTCTTCATCAAGAGAGAGCTGATCAGGGTTCCCTTTATGGGGTTCGCCTGGTGGGCGCTGGATTATCCGTTCCTGTACCGCCACAGCTCCGAATACCTGGAAAAGCATCCGGAACAGAAAGGCAAGGATTTTGAGGCGACACGCCGGGCCTGCGAGAAATTTGCCGAGATTCCCACCAGCGTGATGAATTTTCTGGAGGGAACGCGCTTCACGAAAGAAAAGCACGCCCGGCAGAAGAGTGAATACAAATCCCTCCTTCGTCCCAAAGCCGGGGGCCTTGCGCTTGCCATGAACGTGCTGGGAGAGAAATTCAACTCGCTCTTGGATATTACCATTGTCTATCCGGACGGAATTCCGACCTTCTGGGAGTTTCTCTGCGGGAAAGTCAAGCGGATCACGGTGCGCATGAAAACAATTGAAATACCACAGCATCTGATGCACGGTGATTACGAGGAAGACCCGGCTTTTCGCGAAGTGATGCATAAATGGGTGCAGCAGTTGTGGAAGGATAAAGACTTGCAGATCCAGACGCTCAGGGAAAAGGCCTGATCGAGGCAAACACCGGTCCCGGCCGGCCGGGTCGGTTCCCCGGGGCAATACCGCATCGGGAAAACAAACGGTTCGCATGGCATACAAATCGGGACAGGCCTGGAGGAAAAGGCCCCGGCGGCAAAGCGGCATGGAGGGAAACATGAAAAAGATCAATCCATTCGCATTGTTGATGATCATTGCCGCCTTCGCCGCCGGATACTTCCTTCCCGGCTGTGCCTGTGCAGAAGATGTGGTCTTTTTCGGGAAATCGTCGGGAGGCGACTTTTACTATGACAGGGAATCCATACACAGGCTGGACAATGGAAAATTCCATGTGTGGGTGAACCTGGTGTTTTCGAAAGAGGCGATTGAGTCGATGGGCGGAATCTTTCCCGAGATCAAGGACCGGATGTATCGCGACGTCATCCTCTATGAAGTCGATTGCATGAACAGAAGCTATAAGATCAGGCAATATGCCATGTACGACAAGTCGGGGAAAATCATCAAGCGGGGGGCATCCGAGAACCCGAGAGAAAACTACTTTGTGCCGGATACGGTGTATGACACATTGAGAAAGGCCGTCTGCAGGTAAAGGAGGAGGACCCCATGAAGGCACCAGGGAGAAAGGCCCGCAGTCTGACATTCATCGCCTTGCTGCTGCTGTTCTGTCCGGTGATTGCCCATGGTGAATCGGCTCCGCAGGACCTCCGGGCACAGGCCTGCCAGGCGGTCTTTCAAATCGTCGCTCAATGCCAGGCCTCGGCGCAAACCACGACCAAAAGCTGTACCGAGATCTCCGGCATCCTGACGTCTCCCGAGACGAAAGGGGCTCTTAAGCAGCAAAAGCCGGGCGATGCAACGGATGCGCTGGTCGAAAAGACGCTGGCCCAGGTGGTCGACATGTGCAGCAACGCCTGCTACCGGGCGAGGGCAGGGAAGTCGTACAAAACTGCGCAGGAGTGGATGGACGGCGGCGGGTGCACCATCCAGGCGGCCCCCTGATAGAGAGGATCTGCAGGCTTCGAAAAGCGGCCTCACCGGGCATTTGACGGAACCGTGTCCGAGGCGGGATGCGCGCAGGGGAAACGAAGCGGATGAAACATGCAATCCCGGCGGCAGGGATGCCGTGGAAGCGCTGAAGGTGAAACCGATGGCACAACAGCCTGTCCTCGGCCCGGAACTGAAGCAGAAGTTCGATTCCTTGAGGGACGTTCTCCAGCGATGCCTGTCGCTGACGGAGCGATGTCCGGAGAAGGAGGCTTCGGCCATCCTGAGGGACCGGCTGGCGCTGTTGCAGTCGGCGGCGCTCTTCGTCATCGTCGGCGAGGTGAAGTCGGGCAAGAGCAGCTTCATCAACGCTCTGCTGGGAGAGGATGTGTGCGAGGTCGCCCCGGACCCCTGCACGGCGGGAATCCAGGAACTGGTCTACGGCGAGGAATGGTCGAAAACGATCCTCGGCGATCACTGGGAACGGGTGCGCCTTCCCAAACCGGTTCTCAGGGACATCACGATTGTCGACACGCCCGGAACAAACTCGATCATCCGCAATCACCATACGATCACGGAAAATTACATTCCGAAGAGCGACCTTGTCGTGTTCGTTTTTCCGGCCAAGAATCCCCATACCGCCACCGCGTGGGATCTCCTGTCCCTCGTGCGGAAGGACTGGCATCGCAAGACCGTATTTGTTCTGCAGCAGTCCGACCTTGCCAGTCAGCGGGAGCTTTCCATCAATCAGGAGCGGGTGAAGCAGTACGCCCATGAGCGGAACGTCCAGAATCCCATCCTCTTCATCGTGTCTGCGAAGCGGGAACTGGAAGGAGCCTCGGACAGCGGGTTTGCGGAGTTCCGTGAGTATCTGCGAAGCGCCGTTGAGAGCGGCGATGTCTGGCGCATGAAACTGGACGGATCACGGGATACGGTCCGGAAGATCGTCGATGACCTGCTTGCGAAATGGCGCGCGGAGGAGACGTCCATTGCGGAGGACAGGGCCTTTTACAGGGACCTGCTGGCAAAAGTGGAGGGGCGCCGGGAAAAGGCGCATTCACTCAGGAGGCTCGTCGTGGACAGCCTCGGCGTTTCCTACGACCGCCTCGCTTCCCGTCTGGAGGATGATTTCAGGGAGGGATTGGAGATCGGAACGATCCTGCGCCGGGCCATCCCCTTCCTTCGCGACAAGGACGTGAAGACATGGATCAGGGAAACCCAGGAGAGATTTGAGAAAAAGGCAAAAGAGGAGATTGAGGCCGAGTCCGCCCGCGTTTCGAAGGACCTCTCCGAGGAGATGAAAGCCATGCTTGACGATCTGGCCGCGGCGATTCTTCATCGGCAGGAACGTCAGCGGACGGGAGGAAGCCCTGCTGCCGCGGACCGGATGGACATCCTCGAAAGGCTGAGGAGCCAGCTCCGTGACCTCCGCATTTCAGACATTGTCGACCAAAAAGGGATTGAAGGCTCCGATCTCGGCAAACTCACATTGACCGGTGGAGGCATCGCGGCTCTTGGCGCCGTCATTGCCATGGCGACACATCTCATTGCGTTTGACATCACCGGCGGCATCCTGGCCGCGGCAGGCACCGGCCTCGTCGCGATGACGCTGCTCTGGAAACGCTCGGCGATCCTGAATGACTTCTCCCGGAAGATGGAGAAGTCGCGGGATGAGTTCCGGGGCAGACTGGACCAGGAGATCACACAGATCTTCGAGCGGTTGTTCCTCGAGATTCAGCATGACCTGCAAGAGCCATTGTCGCGCCTGGACAGGGAGACAGAGCGGATTTCCTCTCTCGCAGGAGAGGCACGGAGCATCCGCGAGGCGGCCGATGCTTTATGATGTCGCCTTCATCGGGCCACATCCCGGGCATTCCCGGCGGCAGGAGCGGCTGTGGGCGATTCCCCGCGGCCATCTGACTTCCAGGCGTTTCCAGTCCACCGACAGGGGCTGAAAGAGCCGTTTGCCGGGTTGATCGTCCGGTTGATTCGGTTGACGATCTGCCGTCAGATCCTCCGGCCGTCGAAAAAGAAGTGCAGGGACTTCGGGTCGAAATCGAGGCCTACCGGCTCTCCCACGACGAGCTGGAAGTCCGCTGCCGCCCGGGCGACAACCTTCAGCTCTTCCGTACGGAGGTAAAGGATCGTTTCCGATCCCATGTGCTCCGCGTGCTCCAGGAGCGCCCGGATTCGCCCCGGCCCGACCCGGACGGCCTCGGGCCGGACTCCCACCGTCACAGCCCTGCCTTCATATCCCTCAAGCTCCCGTCTTTCGCCCACATCCATCCTGAAACCGGCACATCGGACGAACCATCCGTCGCCCTCCCGGCTCACGATTCCCTCGAACAGGTTGATCGGCGGTATTCCGATGAAGGATGCCGTGAATACATTCACCGGCCGCTCGTAGAGGTCACGCGGGGAGCCGACCTGCTGTATGACTCCCCGGTCAAGGAGGACGATCATCTGCCCCAGTGTCATGGCCTCGACCTGGTCGTGGGTCACGTAAAGGGTCGTGGCCTGAAGCCGCCGGTGCAGCCCGGCCAGCTCCACCCGCATGGTGGCCCGGAGCTTGGCGTCGAGATTCGAAAGAGGCTCATCAAAGAGGAATAACTGAGGGTTGCGGACGATGGCCCGCCCGATGGCCACCCGCTGCCTTTGCCCGCCGGAGATTTCGCGGGGCCGCCGCTCCAGGAGGTCGGTGATGTCGAGCATCCGGGCCGCCTCCCGGACCTTCCGGTCCGCGTCCCGGCGAGGCAGCTTGCGGATGCGCAGGGGAAAGGCAATGTTGTCGTACACGCTCAGGTGCGGATAGAGGGCGTAGCTCTGGAAGACCATGGCCACGTCCCGGTCCTTGGGATTCCGGTCACTCACCTCGACGCCGCCGATATGGATGTTTCCTCCCTCCTGATGCTCCAGGCCGGCGATCAGGCGGAGGATCGTACTCTTGCCGCATCCTGAGGGTCCGAGGAGAATGCAGAATTCTCCCTCTGCCACGGTGAATGAAACGCGGTCCACCACGGCCGTATCGCCGTAGATCTTCGTGAGGTTTTCAATCCTGAGCTCCGCCATCGGTTATCCTTTGATGGCCCCCGCGGAGAGCCCCCGCACGATCCGCCGCTGGAAGAGGAGAACCATGAGCACCAGCGGGATGGTGGCAATGGTGGAGGCGGCGGCGATCTCCCCCCAGGGGATGGTGTATTGGCCCTGGAACAGGGCGATTCCAACGGGCAGCGTCTGGTAGGGCTGCCGGGTCATGATGAGCAGGGCGAAGAAGAACTCGTTCCAGGCGTAGATGAAGACGAGGATTGCGGCGGTGAAGACACCCGGTGCGGCCAGGGGGATGATGATCCGGAACAGAGTCTGGAAATGGCCGCACCCGTCCACCCGGGCCGAATCCTCCAGCTCCTGGGGCAGCTCCCGGAAGAACCCCGCCATGATCCATACCCCCAGGGGCAGGGTCAGGGTGATGTAGGGAAGGATCAGCCCCTGGTAGGTGTTGAGCCAGCCCAGGGAATCCAGGATCTTCCAGACGGGTCCGGCGATGGAGATCTGGGGGAACATGGAGACGAGGAGCAGGCTCCCCATGATGAGGGGTTTGTGCCGGATGGGAAGGCGTGACAGGGCATAGCCCGCGAACAGCGAGATCGACAGCGTTCCGAGGGTGGCCAGTCCCGCCACGATGAGGCTGTTTTTGAGGAAGTGCAGCAGGTTGTAGTCCCAGAGGGCCGAACGGTAAAAATCAAGGGACCAGGAGGGAACGAGGGTTGGCGGGATGGCCGTCACCTCCATCTGGGTCTTGAGAGACGTCGCGACGAACCAGAGAAAGGGAAACAGGCTCGCCGCCACAACAAGGGCCGCGATCAGGATGAAGACGATGTTCCAGGACCGGTCCGTCATCTCCTCTCCTCCATGAATCTCATGCCGATCAGACGTACATAGACAACGGAAACGGCCAGAAGAATGAAAAAGACCAGCACCGAGATGGTTGCCCCGTAGCCCAGGAGACCTTCCGCAAACATCTTCTTGTAGCCGTAGAATTGCAGGACGTTCGTCGCGTCCGCCGGGCCCCCCTGGGTCATGACGAAGACGAGGTCGAAGACCCGGAAGGCGTCCATGGTCCGGAACAGGAGGGCGATGAGGAGCGCCGGCCGGATGAGGGGAAAGGTGATCCGCACGAAGCGCTGCCAGGGTGTTGCGCCGTCCATGCGGGCTGCCTCGTGGAGCTCGTCGGGGATCGTCTGGAGCCCGGCCAGGATGATGAGGGCGGCGAATGCAGAGGTCTTCCAGACATCGGCGACAATGACGGCCGCCATGGCGTAGAAAGGCTCCGCAAGCCAGGCCCTGTACGACGCCATGTGGCTTCCGAAGAGGGCGAAGTTCAGAAGGCCGTAATGATCGTTGTCGATGAAGCGCCACATCTGGGAGGCTACGACTGTCGGGATGGCCCAGGGGATGAGGACGGCGGCCCGGACCAGTCCGCGGCCCCTGAAGGAGCGGTTGATGACCAGGGCGATGACCAGTCCCAGGACCATCTCGCAGGCCGTGGAGACGAACACGAAAACCAGGGTGTTGCCGAGAGCCTGTCGGGCGACGGGATCGCTCCAGAGCTGGCGGTAATTGTCGAGCCAGACGAATGGCTGGGCCAGGCCCGGGAGGCCGAGGATGATCCGGTGCAGGCTGAGATAAACGGAATACAGGATGGGGTAGAAGGCAAAGACCGCGACGAAGGCGAAGCAGGGCAGCAGGAGAGCAGCCGCGAAGAGTTTCTCGCGGCTGTCCCGGTGTCCAAGACTGCGGCTGATTCGCCTCTTGAGCTCCATGGCGGACAAAACGCCTAGCGTGTGAGAGCCAGGGTCTTTTCCATCTCCACCGCCGCGGCGCCCGCTTCCGAAGCCAGGTCAGAGTGCGGATCGGAGATGGCCTTGCTGAAGTAACGCTGCATGATGTTGGACAAGGCCGGGTACAGAGGACTTCGCGGCCTTGGCAGGGCGGAAAAGAACACCGGCTTCATCTCCCGGAACTGGGGAGCGGCGTTCAGGACGTCCGCGTCGTCGTAGAGGCTTGTCCGGGTGGGTGCCAGGCCGGCCTTTACGGCCAGGTGCTTCTGGATCCTCATGCTGGAGAGAAACTGGGCGAAGGACCAGGCCAGATCCCTGTTTTCCGAATAGGCGCTGATCCCCACCTGCCATCCGCCCAGGGTGGCGTGGCTCTCCCCGCCGGGGAAATGCGGCAGCAGGGCGACCCCGACTTTGCCCACCACCGTGGACCGCTCGGGATTGTTCGCAATCTTCCAGACGTAGGGCCAGCTGCGGAGAAAGACCGCCTTCCCCTGGGTGAAGAGGGCCAGGGATTCCGGTTCTTCATAGGTGAGGACGCCCCCGGGGGCTGCTTTCCCGACAATCCGGTCGCGGACGAACCGGACGGCCTCGATTGCCGGAGGCTTGTCAATCGCCGGAGCCCCGGTCTTCGGATCCACCAGGTGACCACGGTTTCCGGCAATGTACTCCATCATGTTGCAGACCAGGCCCTCATACTGCTTGAGCTGGGCCGAAAAACCGTAGATGTTCGACTTCCCGGCGGTGATGGTCTCGGCCTGGCGCACCATTTCGGGCCATGTTTGCGGCGGCTTGAATCCGTGTTTATCGAGGAGATCCCGGCGGTAATAGAGCATGCCACTGTCAATGTACAGAGGCAGACCGTAAATCTTGCCGCCGTAAGTGTTGGCATCGATGGTACCGGCCAGATACTGCGACTGCTCGGCCTTGGGAAAACGATCGTCCAGGGGCATGGCCCACCCGGCCGCTGCGAACTCCGCCGGCCAGACCACGTCCATGAGAAAGACGTCCAGGTCCCTGCTTCTGTTCTTGAGCTTCTGCGTCAGCAGGTCATGGAAGGCCGTCGAGGAGTGGGGTCCGATCTCCCGCTCAATCTTCACGCCGGGATGCTCCGCCTCGAAGATGGCGATGATCTCGTTCCAGACCTCGGGCTGGTTCGGCTTCCACATGTAGAAATGAAGGGTCTGCTCCCCGTCCGTCTTCTTCCCGCCGCAACCGGCGAGGAAGAGGACAAGGGACAGCAGGGCGATCGTGAAGAGGATGCTGTGCTTCCGAAGGCAGCGAAACGTCGTACGATGGCGCATGCTATCCATGATGGACTCCTTCCTGCGGCAACCGCTGTTGGAGTTGCGGCGTCCCTGTCCTGCCGGAAGCCTGGATTCTTTTTTTCCCGTTGATTTTCGGCTGCACCATGCCCAGCTCACGATACAGGAGGGGGCGCCGGTGCGGGTAGATGCTTTCCTCCTCGCGCCAGCACCGGAGGTCTTCGAGGTCGATCACCACGTGGAAGATCGTTTCGTTCTCCAGCACCTGGGCGATCATGTCGCCGCGAGGGTCGAACACCGCGCTGTGGCCCGAGAAAAAAGGACCCGGCCGGTTCACGAAAACGACGAACACCTGGTTGTTCAGGGCCATGGCCGACAGTCGGCGCCGCATGAACCGGACCGGGAAGTCCCTGGGGACGGCGGAGATGTTGACAATGATCTGGGCGCCCTTCAGGGCCAGGACCCGGCCGACTTCCACGAAGGCGGAGTCGAAGCAGATCGACAGGCCGAGGCGTCCCGCCGGGGTTGAGAAAACGGGCAGATCCCGGCCGGGAATGAAATTCTCGGTCCAGTGAACATGGGTCTTCGCGTAGCTGTGAACAGACGCATAGTCGATGTAGGTTGCCAGATTGTAGAAAAGGCAGCCCCGGCGGCGGATTGCCCCGAGAACGACCCGGGCATCCATTTCACGAATGAAGCGGGTGATCTCCTCCAGCAGGCGGCCTTCGCGGCGTTCCGTCTTCCGGTAGAGGTAGCCTTCCGGCCGTTCCAGGGAGGGATGGCCGTGGAGAATCAACTCGGGGAAGACGATCAGGTCGGATGCGCGGTTCTCGGCAATGACGGTCTTGATCCGCTCGACATGGCCGCAAGGGTCTTCCGGATTGTAGTTGATCTGGGCCAGGGTGATCCGCTTTTTCATGAATACTCCCTTTTCTATGTCGTGAGGATCGCCTCTTTGTAGCCGTTCTGGATTTCCTGGTGGAGACGCTGGATGTAGCTTCTCGCGCCGTCTTCTCCGTACACGCCTTCGCCGTAGCGGTAGAGGCTTCCTTTGTCGGTTTTGATGTTTTCATGGACAAGTTCCGCGCTCGGGTCCCCAGTCTGGGCCTCTGCAATATTTTCAATGATCTGGTGGATGCCGGAGCCCGACTGGGCGGGATCCTTGACACGGAAGGCCAGGTAAGGGGGCACGCCGAGCTCCACGGCGGCCTGGCGGTGGACACGCTTGCGGAGGGTGTCCTCGCTGCCCTGGATCTTCAAGCGGGGCGAGATGCGCATGGCCGTCCGGATGACGTCCCGGTCAAGATAGGGAGCCCGCAGCTCGATGGAATGAGACATGGTGAGCTTGTCCTCCCGCTCCAGCGTGTCATCGTAGAGATAATTCAGGTCCTCCCAGAGTTGTTCATGGAGGCGGAGATAGCCGGATTCCTCCAGGACGTCGCTGTACCATGGATACCCCGCGAAAAGCTCATCCGCCGCCTGGCCGGTATACATGACGCGGATCCGGTCTTCCGCCGCCATCTTCGCCGCCATGTACATGGGGATGGCCACCTCGACCTGGAGGAGGCCGCTTTCCTCGACATTGCGGATGACCTCGGAGAGGATCCCCTTCACGAGTTCCTCGTCGATGATCGACGTCTTCAGCTCCAGGCCGAGTTCCTTCGCCACGGCCAGGGCCGCCAGGATGTCTCCCGAATCGGAGGTGCCGGTACAGTAGCAGACAATATTTTTCCCTTCCCGCTGCAGGAGCTTGGCAATGAGGACCGAGTCGATCCCCCCGGAAAAGATGACCCCCAGGCGCTCTTCCCGAAGGCCCGTCAGCCGTTTCTGCATGGCCTTGACGAGGACAATCTTGTAGCGCTCCACGGCATCGCGGAAATCCGTGATGTCGACCTGGGGAAGCTGGATCTGGATGCCCTGGTGGATTTCGATTCCTTCCGTGCCGATACGGAGGATTTCTCCCGGACGGATGCGATTGGGCTCGTCCTTCCCGTTCCAGAGGGCCTTCTTCTCGGAGGCGAAATAGACAACGGGACCATGGTTCAGATAGTACAACGGCTTTTTGCCGATGGGATCCCGGGCGAGGACGATGGACTTTCCGTCCGTGACGGCGAAGGCATACATGCCGTCCAGAATCCCCGTCACCCTCCGGACCGCCTCCAGAAGATCACCCTGGTACGATTCTTCGAGGAGATGAACAACGATCTCGCTGTCGCTGTTCGTTTCAAACCGGTGACTGTATAAAAGAAGCGATTTCAACGCATTGCAATTGTAGATCTCGCCGTTTTTGATCAGGGTGAGTTTCCCGTCGCACGAGACATAGGGCTGGCACACCCCCTCCGCCCCGATGATGCCGAGACGGGAATGGCCCATGGCGATGCGGCTTTTCTGTTTCAGAGCGGTCTTGAGATCGTCGATGGTTTCCCGCCGCGTGACGGTTCCATCCAGGTAGATGCCGTGAAAATCGGGCCCCCGGTGCTCCATTTTCTTCATCATGTCGTATACGTCTGTCGATGGCAGGGGATCCTCCTGGGCAAAATGACCACAGATGGTGCACATGGATGCTACCTCCTTCCGAAATTCCATACGTCCTGGATTGAAAAACAGGAAAACCTGAACGTGGTTGACAGGGGCTTGCCGAAACGGATCCCAGGTGCGCAGGGAAAACGACAGGGCTCCTTTGCCTGGGACAGAGCCCCCATGATTTGAATGTGGGTGGCACCATAGCGCACGGGGGCGCAAAAGTCAAATCAGGGGGGCCAAAAAGCCCGGCGAATGCTCTATATCATTATGATATGATTATGCAATTGGAATAGCCGGCGAATCGATGCCATTCGATATGCGGATCGATGCAGAAGATAGGGGTACGACTCATGGCTCAGGATTTCGGGGGCCTTGCATCCGGGCATTTTTGAAC
>CAYNEJ010000041.1:0-24665 GCA_964396205.1 uncultured Syntrophaceae bacterium | reverse complement strand
GAGGGCAGGCAGAGCACCTCATCCATGGAGTTGGTGTGGAGCGACTGGGTCCCGCCCAGGACAGCCGCCAGGGCCTGGGTGGCCGTGCGGACGACATTGTTATAGGGCTGCTGGGCCGTCAGGGAGCAACCCGCCGTCTGGGTGTGGAAGCGCATCCACCAGGACCGCTCATCCTTGGCCTTGTAACGGTCCCGCATGGCCTTGGCCCAGATCCGCCGGGCTGCCCTGAGCTTGGCGATCTCCTCGAAGAAATCGCTGTGGGAGTTGAAGAAGAAGGACAGCCGGGGTGCAAAGGAATCGACGTCCAGCCCTTTGCGGCGGAGGACGTCCTCCACGTATTCCATGCCGTCCCGGAGCGTGAAGGCAAGCTCCTGCACGGCCGTGGCGCCGGCCTCCCGGATGTGGTATCCGCTGATGGAGATGGTGTTCCACCGGGGGACATGCTTGGTCCCGAACTCGACGGTGTCGCTGATCAGTTTGACCGACGGTTCAGGCGGGCACATCAGGGTCTTCTGGGCGATGAACTCCTTGAGCATGTCGTTCTGGATCGTCCCGCCGATCTTGCTCAGGGGAATCCCCCGGATCTCCGCGGTGGCGCAGTACATGGCCCAGAGGGCCGTCGCCGGCGGGTTGATTGTCATGGACGTGGTCACCTTGTCCATGGGGATTCCGTCGACGAGCTGCATGAAGTCTTCCAGGGTATCGATGGCCACCCCGCACTTCCCGCATTCCCCGCGGGCCTTCGGCGAATCGGTGTCATACCCCATCAGGGTCGGGAAGTCGAAGGCCGTGGAAAGCCCCGTCTGTCCCTCCTTGAGGAGCAGGTGCCACCGCTCGTTCGTTGTCTTGGCGTCTCCCATGCCGGAGAACATGCGGAACGTCCAGTATTTCCCCCGGTACCCCGTCACCTGGTTGCCCCTGAGGAACGGGAACTGCCCCGGATACCCGATGTCCTGGACGAAGTCCATGTCCTTGATGTCCTCGGGCCCGTAGAGCCGCCGAATGGGAAGATCAGAAACGGTGGACCAGAGCGCCTCGGGCTTCTGGTCCGCGTTCTTGGCGATCACCTTCCGGACCGCATCCTCCCATTTCTTCCGGAGCTCACTCGACTGCGTCAACACTTCCATTGCGAAATACACGTTACCCCCTCCTTTCGAAAGTATTCGCTACCAACGTTCAGCGCCGCGGACGGGAATCCCGGCGCAGGCCTTCCAAAGTGGATCGGAACATCGGTCGTACAGTCGAGACAAAAAGGGAAGCAACCCGCCGAGGAGAGCGGGCAAAGCGAACAGAGCCGGGGGAAAGAACGTAAAAACGGGGGGGTGCGATATGAAGGGAACGTGCAATCATACCGTCCGACCTGATGGTCGCGCTTCTTCCGTTGCTGTGTCTGAAAAACCCCCCTCCGGACCGAACACCGGATCAAGACGAGCGCTTCTGCCGAGAGCCTGAGGGTCCGGTACCGAAAGACCATCCCCATGAAGTGCGGGCACTGGTAAAGCGTATCTTTGCTAACTTGATTCCGGTCATTTGTCAAGGAATTGTCATAACCGACCCGGGAGGTTATCCTTCTCCGGGAGCAGATCCCGGAGTCAGGAGAGGCGCCGCTGGAGGACCACCCCCGCGATAATGAGGGAAAGCCCCAGAATCGTGGACGGGAGGATCGGCTCTCCGACGGTCACGGCAATGAAGAAGAGGGAGATGAAGGGGGACAGGTAGACCAGGTTGCTTACCTGGGCGGTGTTCCGGGAAAGGGTCAGGGCCTTCAGCCAGAGGACAAAGGTAATGCCCATCTCGAAGAGGCCGATGTAGCATGCCCCCAGAAGACCCTGGACGGGGATGCACCGGAAGGGGGAATACAGGACCAGGGCCGTGAACGTATAGGCTGTGCCGAAAAGGAAGCAGAGGAACAGCTTGAGAACCTCGTCCCGGTCATCCCTGACATTGAAAAGCCAGAAAAAGGCCCAGATGATGGAACTGGAGAGGGCCAGGGCCGCTCCTGCCGGGTTTGTGAATTGCAGCGTCAGGACATCGCCCCGGGTGGAGACAACCAGAACACCGGCAAAGCTGAGAAGAATGGCTGCCATGCTTGCAGCCCGGATCCGCTGGCGGAGGATGACGGTGGACAGAAGAACCAGCATGATGGGCCAGGTGTAATTCAGGGGCTGGGCCTCCTGGGCGGGAAGGAGATCGTACGCCTTGAAGAGAATCAGGTAATATGCAAACGGGTTGAGCAATCCCAGGATGGCCGAACGGAGCCATTCCCGTCGCGTCATGCCGCGGAGGAGCCCCAATTTGCCCTGGATGCCGAGAATCCCGAAGATCGCCACAGCGGATGCAAGGGACGCCAGGAATAGCATCTCCAGGAACGACAGGTGGCGCAGCGTGAGCTTGAAAGCCGAGGCTACCGTCGACCAGAGCAGCACCGTAGCCAGGGCATACCCATAGGCCTTCTTCTGGTTGTCCATAGACCTCTCAATGACACCGGGGAAGTCCGCCAAAACAGGGAGGAAGGCCGGCGGCAGACCGGTTTTTCCTTATCATCGCCCACCCGGGGTGCACAAGGGCTTCCTTGCGTCCGATCGCCGATCCGCAGGTACCGCGCCCAACATCCCCCGTATCCTGTCGGCAGGGATTCTCCTTGATTCACACGGGACATTCCATTATCAACATGGGAAAGCTCCGATGAGCAGAGAGGATGCAGTTCATGAAGAAACGGTTCCTATTCACGACGCTGGTCTCACTCCTGCTGATTCTGGCCGGGTGCGGCAGTGAGGAAAAGCTGACGGACCTCCGGGTCGGACTGATTGCGGAGTTGACCGGGGAGACATCCGCCGTCGGAATCTCCTGCAAAAACGCCGCCGAGCTGGCCGTGAAGGAAGTCAACGAAAGCGGCGGACTGGTCATCGGAGACAGGACATACAAAGTGAAACTTCTGATTATGGACAATGCGGGCAAGGCGGATGCATCGGCTGCGGCAGCCCGGCAGCTCATTGAGAGCGACAGGGTCATGGCCATTGTCGGGCCCAACGAGAGTCGCTATGCCATCCCCGCCTCGGATGCCGCCGAGAGCGGAGGAACCGTACTCATATCGCCCGTGTCCACCACCCCCAGGACGACATTGGACGCCGGGACAGGGGGTCCGAAGAGATATGTATTCCGGGCTTGCTTTATCGACCCGTTCCAGGGGCAGGTACTGGCCAAATTCGCCCGCGACGGAAAGAAAGCCGGCCGGGCCGCCGTTCTTTTCGACGGCTCTGCGGACTACAGCCGGGGAATCGCGGAGGTCTTTCGGGACGTCTTCAAGAAAAGAGGGGGAACCGTGGTGGCGTTTGAATCCTATGTCCCCGGGGAAAAGGACTTCGCTTCCCCGCTGGCCAGGATCCGCGATGCCAAACCGGACGTGGTGTTCCTCCCCAATTTGTACACGGAAGTTCCCCACCAGATCCGGCAGGCCAGGAAACTCGGGATCGAGGCCCTGTTCCTCGGCAGCGATTCCTGGGGCACGGAGGAGATCCTGAAGTCGTGTGGCGGGGACTGCGAGGGCAGTTACTTCAGTTCCCACTTCTCCGCGGACATGAACACGCCGGCGGCGAAGACTTTCGTGGAGGCCTACAGGAAAACATACGGCACCATGCCCGACGATGTGGCCGCCCTGACCTACGACTCCTTCGGCCTTCTCCGGCAGGCTCTCCGCACAGCCGGCAGGCTGGACCGCCTGGCCGTCCGGGATGCACTGGCAAGAATCCCCGAGTATGAAGGGGTTACAGGGATCATGCAGTTCCGGGAAGGCTCCGGGGATCCGATCAAGAGCGCCGTCATGATGAAGATTCAGGACGGTCGCTTTGTCTGGTTTTCCAACGCCGCTCCGTGAGCGGCGGGATCCCGTCCGAGTGACCGCACCCTATCCGGACGGTACCGGACGGAGAGTCTGCTTCAGATAACGCCTCGTCCAGGGACAGCAGGCGATGCAGATGCCGCAGATCGTGGTGGCGGCGATGCCCGCCCGGCCGGCGAGACTCCGGGCGGCGGCATAACAGGCCTGGACGTCCAGGATGTCGTCCCGGTCCATTCCCACGCGCCAGTCTTCTCCCCGCGGCGCCCGGCCGGGACATGCATCCACGCACAACCTGCAGTTTCCGCAACGGGACGTCTCCACCGGACTGGACACCGTGAAGGGCGCATCGGTGAGAACGGTCATGAGGCGAACCGCCGAACCGTAATGCTCCGTGATCAGCAGGGCATTGCGACCGATCCAGCCCAGCCCGGCCCGGGTGGCCACCGTCTTGTGGGGAAGGGGCGTCCGGAAGTCCGAGGTAAAGACTTCCCGGGTCGGCTCCGCGGGCACGGCCTTCCAACCCCGATCCGCCAGGATGTCCGCGGCGGTTCGGCCAAGCTCCGCCAGAAGCCGGTTCACCCGCCCGTACTCTTCGAAATAGGCTGCGTTCGGTCCCTCCTCGATGCCGGCAACAACCGCCGGATCGAGGGCCACGGCAATGGAAAGGCCGACGGGCAGCGACATCCTGCCGTCGGGCGGAAGATCCCGGAGATCCGCGAAGCCCAGGAGGGCCGCCCCTTTCCGGAAAAGGGCGATCTTGAGTTCGGAGCGCATGTCATCCATGGATTCCCTCCCTTCCCATGGCCTCCGGCCCTTTCTTCGAATCAGAAAGGGTTCTTGCCGGCGTGAGCATCTCTCAACGATGCGTTCTTCGCGCACACGAAAAGTGATATGTCCGTTCTCGCGCAGCCCTGTCAGGCATGGCTTCCTCCGAGGTAGGCCTTCTGGACCTCCGGATTGGAGAGCAGATTCGCCGCCGAATCCTCCAGGACGATGCGGCCCAGTTCCATGACATACCCGCGATGGGCCAGCTTCAGGGCCGCCCTCGCGTTCTGCTCCACCAGCAGGACCGTCAGTCCGGCCCGATTGATTTCCCGGATGGTCTGAAAGATGGTCTGGACAAGAAGCGGTGCCAGACCGAGCGAAGGCTCGTCCAGAAGAAGAATCCGCGGCCTGGCCATGAGAGCCCGGCCGATGGTGAGCATCTGCTGCTCCCCCCCGGACAGTGTCCCGCCGAGTTGTTCCCGGCGCTGGCTCAAGACGGGAAACAGCCTGTATACCCAGTCACGCGTATCTTCGATCCCCCTGGTATCCGAGCGGACAAAACCGCCCAGGGTCAGGTTCTCGTCCACCGTCAGCGTGCCGAAGATCCTCCTGCCCTCGGGGGCCTGGGTGATCCCGCGTTTAACGACATCATGGGCCGGAAGCCGGTGGATGGGATCCTGATCGAGGGAAATCGTCCCCTCGGAAGCGCGGACGAGCCCGCTGACAGCCAGGAGTGTCGTCGATTTTCCCGCACCGTTGGCCCCCAGCAGCGAGACGATCTCCCCCTCTTCCACGGTCAGGTCGATCCCATGCAGGACTTCCACGCTGCCGTAACACACACGAAGGTTTCTTATTTCCAGGAGTTCAGCCATCTCTATGCTCACGGCCGCAACATGTGCGGAACGGCTGCATCCATAGTTTTTCGGCTCGGTGAAGTCAACGAAAACCTTTCTCCAATCCAGGTTGAATTTGCCGGAGGGTCAATCACATGCTCAACGGAAACACATTTCCCTTGCTTTTGTCTTCCCGTTTTGTAATTAATTTCCTGCTATTTCAGTCTGTCTTGGAATCCTTGACAATATCCCGGGGGAAGCGCGGCCGGTGCCGTTCAACCCGGTCATTTCCTGCTTCATGCGCGTTTGACGTACAGCCGACATTCCAGTTGGGAGGAAATCATGAAGCGTTTCGAGGAAACGATTCAGCAGGCCATCCAGGAAAGAACTTCCGACGTTCACATCATCTCCGGCCACCGGGTGGCCTTCCGGAAGCACGGACGCATCTACTTCCATGGCGCCAATCCATGGACAGCCCGGGAAATCGATGTCCTCGTCCGGAAGCTCCTGTCTCCGGAGCAGTTCCAGACCCTGCAGGAGCGTTATTCGGTGGACTTCGCCGTCAGCATCTGCCGCGCTCGACTGCGCATCAACGCATTCAGCACCAGTCGCGGATTGAGCATGGCCATCCGCGTGCTTCCAGGAAACCCGCCCACGATCGACAAACTGAATCTTCATCCATGTCTCCACGAGATCAGCCAGGCCGACGCGGGACTTGTTCTGATCTGCGGCGCCACAGGCGTCGGGAAGACGGCCACCATCGCCGCGATCATCGACGAAATCAACTTCAATCGGCTGGGGCACATCATCACCCTGGAGCATCCCATCGAGTACCGGTTCCGCTCCAAGAAATGCATCATCCAGCAGAGGGAACTCGGGATCGACATGCCGTCCTTCGATCAGGGCCTTGTCGACATCCTGCGGGAAGATCCCGATGTGATCGTCGTCGGCGAGCTCCGTGATCCCGAGACCATGCGGCTGACCCTCAACGCGGCGGAATCGGGCCACCTGGTGATCGGGACCCTCCACGCCTCCACCGTTGAAGAGGCAATCTACCGGCTCCTGAACTCCTTCCCGCCGGACGCCCAGGATGCCATCCGGGTACAACTCGCCTCCGTCATTTCCTGGCTCGTCGTTCAGCAGCTCGTGTCTCTCAAGGGACTTGATTTCCGTGTTCCCTTGCTTTCCATCCTGCGGGGAACGTCGCCGGTCAAGACCGTCATCCGGGATAACAAGCTGCACCAGATTGAAGGATTTCTTCAGACGGGAAAAGGAAGCGGCATGTTCTCGACGGATCGCTACATGGAGGAGTTCCTCTCCACACGAAGGAACTTCGTCTCTCCGACAGAAAGCTTCCGGCCCTCGGAAGAGGAGGCCCAGGAGCCGATGTACCGTTCCGTCCTTCTGAGCAAGGGGGCGCACGCGGACGCCTCTCTCCGCATTCCGGAAGCGTCGGCGGTTTGCGAATCGTTCGAGGCTGTGCGGGGTTCCGCGCCCGTGTCGCGAAGGGGTCACGACGTGAGCAACCTGGAAAACCTGGTGAGCATCGAGGAAGAAGCCTCCATCGAGGAACTCATCAAGGAATTCGAGAAACGATGACCGGTTCCCCGCCGGCCTCCCGGTCCCGGCCCGGTGGATTTGATGCAATGTCAGACAGGGGGATAATCTCTTGAAACGGAAAACATCAAAAAGTGCACAGAACCTGCGGCGATACTCCCGGGTTAACACCTATCTGCCCATGGCGGCATTCCGTCTCGCGGTAACATCCGCAGACGAACTCCAGTCAAGGGTCGAGCGGGATGCCATCATCGTGGACTTCACGACGCCACCCTCCCTGGACAGCGGCTCCCTGGCCGAGGTGCTTTCCCGCCTGGACGGCAAGCTTTCGGCCATCCTGAGCCTTCTGAACCCCGAGCGGAATGGGTTTACGGCCCTTTCTTTCCGGGTTCTCAACCTGAGCGCCAACGGCATTCGCTTTTCATCCCCCGAGGCGTTCGAGCCGGGAGAAATCCTCGAGTTGAAACTGGTCCTCTATGGCCGGCCCCATGTCCTGCTCACAATATATGGGGAAGTACTCCGGTCGGTGGAGCAGGAGCAGGGGTTCAACGTCGCAATTCGCTTCCTTGCAGAGACGGATGAAGTCCGGAATGCCTTCCTTGGCTACGATTTCGCCGCCCACAAAGCCGTTCTCCGTCACCTGCTTCATGAAGGCGGCCGGGACACCAACCTGTTGCTCGTGAATCGCTGACGAGGATGATGGAGGGATTTATACCGGCCTCTCCAGAACGGATTTCCGCCGGGGTAACGAGGGTTCAGTCCTCCTCGACCCCGAGGTAGGCCTCGATGACCTTGGGGTCTTCCTTGACCTGCTCCGGCGTGCCTTCGGCGATCAGTTCCCCGTTTTCCAGTACCAAAACCTTCTCGCAGGCCTTCATTACGAGGGACATGTCGTGCTCGATGAGGAGCACCGTGATCCCCCGCTCCCGAATCCTCCCGATGAGTCCCACCAGCATGGCGGTTTCCTGTTCATTCATTCCCCCTGCCGGCTCGTCGAGAATCAGGAACCGGGGTTCCGTCGCCAGCGCCCGGGCGATCTCCAGGAGTCGCTGATTCCCGTAGGACAGGTTCCGGGAAAGCTGGTTCACCTGCTCGTGGAGCCCGACAAAGGACAGATCCCGCAGTGCTTTCGCCACGGCTCCGCGCTCCTCCCTGCGCTGCGACGGAGTCCGGAGCATCGCCGAGAGGAAACCGGATTTCATGCGGCAGTGGCAGCCCGCCAGGACATTCTCCAGCACGGAAAGGCTCTGGAACAGGCGGATGGTCTGAAACGTCCGGGCGATGCCGAGGGTCACGATTTTCGAGGTGAGCAGGCCGTTGAGAACCTTCCCGTCGAAAAGGATCCGGCCCGCATCGGGCTTGTAGTTTCCCGTGATCAGGTTGAAGACGGTCGTCTTGCCCGCGCCGTTGGGACCGATCAGTCCCACGATGCTCCCGGCCTCCACATCGAAGGAGACACGGTTCACCGCCGTGAGGCCGCCGAAGGACTTGGTGAGTTCCTGTAGCGAGAGCAGAGGGGTCACGGCCGTTCCTCCCCGGAAATTCCTTCCAGCCGGTAGACCCGGGGCCGCTGGGGGATGATCCCCTCCGTCCGGAAGATCATCATCGCCACCATGGCGGCGCCGAATACGAGCATCCGCGCGTTGGCGAGGTCCCGGAAGACCTCCGGGATCCCGACGATCAGGACGGCTCCCAGGAGAACGCCGGGAATGCTCCCGGATCCTCCCAGAATGATGAGGGTAAACATCAGGACCGATTCCCAGAAACTGAAGGACTCGGGGGCGATGATCGTCATCTTCGAGGCGAAGATCAGGCCCGCCATCCCCGCCCAGGCGGCCCCCAGGGCAAAGACGCCGAGCTTGTAGCGGGCCGTCGGGATGCCGCTGCCCTCGGCCGCGACTTCGTCTTCCCGAAGGTAGTTCAGGGCCCGCCCGAAGCGGGAGTTTTCCAGGAAGTGGAACAGGATGATCGTGACCCCCAGGAACAGCCCGATCAGGTAGAAGAATTCGTAAGGCGTTCGGATGATCAGCCCGAAAACCGACGGCCGGGAAATGTCAAAAATCCCGTTTGACCCACCGGTGATCCCGAAAATATCGTTGACGAGGGCGATCCGGACGATCTCGCCGACGCCGATGGTGACGATGCACAGGTAATCGCCCCGGAGATGAATGATGGGACGGGCCACCACCGCGGCGAAAAGGCCCGCCGCCAGGGCGGAAACCGGAAGGAGCCACAGGATGGGAATGCCGAAGGTCGTATTGAGAATGGCCGCCGTGTAGGCCCCGATGGCAAAGAAGGCTGCGTGGCCCAGGTTGAACAGCCCGGCGTGGCCCACGATCAGGTTGAGGCTCAGCCCCAGGATGGCGTAGATCCCGATCGAGTTCATGACGTCCACCCAGTAGGCGTTCAGAAACGGGGGAAGAGCCGCCAGGATCGCTGCAAACAGGATGAAAAGGATGGCGTTTTTGTTCTTCATGCGTCCTTTGCCTGCCCCTGCTTCCCGTCAGATCTTTTCCGCCACCCGCTCCCCCAGAAGTCCCGTGGGCCGGACAATGAGGATCAGAATGAGGACGCAGAAGGCAATGGCGTCCTTCCACGCGATCGAGATGTAGGCTGCCCCCAGGGCCTCGATGACCCCCAGGAGAAGACCGCCCACCATGGCTCCGGGGATATTGCCGATCCCGCCCAGGATCGCCGCGGTGAAGGCCTTGAGCCCGTATGTCCAGCCCATGGTGAAATTGATCTGCCCGTAGAGAAGCCCCACCATCAGACCCGCCACCCCGCCCAGGGCTGGCCCGACAAGAAACACGATCAGGATCACCCGGTTCACGTCAATTCCCATGAGCCGCGCCGCCCCCTGGTCAATGGCCGCCGCCCGGATGGCCGTCCCGATACGGGTTCGCTGAACGAAGAAATAGAGGATCAGCATGAGCAGGATGGAGGCCGCCAGGACAATGATCTTCACGACGGGAATGTCCACCTGAAACAGGGAAACGGCGGTGGATGGCAGAATGTCCAGCGGGTATACCTGGAAACGGGCCCCGTAGACGAGCATCACCAGGTTCTGGAGGAAGATGGACGCCCCGAGGGCGGAGACCACCGCCGAGAGGCGGGGCGATTCCCGCAGGGGCCGATAGGCCGCCCGGTCCAGGACCGCCCCGATGGCGGCCAGCATCCCCATGATCATGACCGCCACCAGGAGGATGCCGATCACGGCACCGTAGAATTCGGTCAGCCCCAGGGCGGCCAGGACGGTCAGCCCCAGGTAGGCGCCGATGGTGAACAGGTCCCCGTGGGCGAAATTGATGAGCTTGAGCACCCCGTATACCATGGTGTATCCCAAGGCGATCAGGGCATAGATCCCTCCCACGGCAAGCCCGTTGGCAAACTGCTGGAAAAACTCCTCCACGACCGATCCGTTCCCGCAGTCGACGCCTTTCCCACAGGCAGGCGGCGTCTGCGCACCTCAAGCTGTACCGTCTGAACCAGACGTGCAAAAGGGGTCCTTCGCGGCTCTAACCGCAGCCCCTCCGAACCCCTCCATTGCTGGGAAAACAGACCCCGGAAAAGGAAACGCCCCTTTTCCGCCCCCTTCATCCAATCCGGACCGCCGGCCGCTGGAGTCGGGCCGGTTCCGACAACCGGACCGCTACTTCTGCAGGACGAAGTTCCCTTTCGCGTCGACCCTGTAGACCCTGTACAGTTCACCCACCCGGTCGCCCTTGGCGTTGAACGCAATCCGCCCGGTCAGGCCGCGGTCGTCCTTGAAGCCCTTCTTCAGGTATGCCGCCAGCACATCCGGATCGACCGACTTCTTTTCCTTGATGGCTGCCGTGATGACGCGGAATCCGTCCCCGGCCAGGAGCGCATAGATGGAGCTGGGGGCATTGCGGTATTTCTTCTTGTATGTGTCCACGAAAGCCTTCGATTCCTTCGTCGGCAGGTCCTTGGGAAGCGGCGTGCTGAGGAAGTAGAAGCCATTGGCGGCCCCCTTGCCGGCAATTTTGATGAGGTCGGGGTTGTTCTGGGCATCCCCGCCGATGAAGGGAACGTTCCACTTCATCTGCATTTTCTGCCGGAGCAGAAGCCCTGCCTCGGGATAGTAGCCGGTGAAGAAGACGACGTCGGGCCTGGCCGCCTTGAGTTTCGTCAGGATCGCCGTATAGTCCCGCTCACCCGGGGTCAGGGCGTCGAAGAAGACGATGTTGACGCCCTTCAGGAGCGCCTTCGCCTCCGCCGCCAGGCCCTTGGCATAGGTGGTGTTGTCATGCAGGATCGCTACGTTTTTGGCCTTCATCTTCTGGATGGTCTGGGCGGCCACCCTTCCCTGCTCATCGTCCCGCGGGCAGGTGCGGAAGAAGTACTTCAGCCTCTTTTCACTCAGACGGACCGCCGTGGAACCGTTGGCGATCTGGATGATCTTCGATTCATTGTAGATGTTCTGCGATGCCTCCGTGATGGAGGAACCGTAGGTCCCGATCACCGCCGCCACACCCTTCGTGGTCAGGCGCTGCGCCGCCAGGGCCGCCGTTTTCGGATCCCCGCCGTCATCCTCGGCAATGACCTCGACCTTCTGTCCCAGGAGTCCGCCCTTGGCGTTCAGGTCCGCGTTCAGGAGCTCCAGGACCTGCTTCATTTCCTGCCCTTCGCTGGCCCAGGGACCCGTGAGAGGCGCCATGAGACCGATCTTCACAGGACCGGCGGCCATGGCGGTGGAAGCCATCAGCAGCAAACCGACCGCAAACAGTGCAATGCGTTTCATGATCTCCTCCTTGGGAATGGGATTAATCGAGCATTCTTCCTGAAAACAACCATTTAAGAAGCGCGCGTCACATAGCAGGATTTCCCGGAGATGTCAATCCTTCAGGAACCCGGAACCCGGATGCTCCGGATCGCGTCGGCGCGGAGGGGAACAAACTCGGGAACATTCACCGCATAACCGGGGTCGCTGAAACGCGACAGGAGAACGGGCGGCGTGTCGTTCCCTTCCCCGTCCACGTGGGTGAGAAAAATCTCCGTGTAGGGTCCGTTCGCCTTGGAGCTGAACAGGAGCCAGCGGCCGCTGGACGACCAGCTGTGCCAGGAATTGAAGATTTTCCGGTTGCAGCGCATCCGCCTCGCCTTCCCCCCTTCGGCGGGGACGATCCAGAGCTCGCTGTCCGGCTGGAGCATGCTCCCCGAACGGCTCCGGGTGTAGACGACCCACTTCCCGTCGGGAGAATAGCGGGGAAAGTAGTTGCTCATCCCATTGTCCGACGCACCCTCCAGGGGTTTCGCAGCGCCTCCTCCGCCTCCGTTGAACGGGACCCGGTACAGGTCGTACTGAATGTTGTAGAGCCTGTTCAGCTCGTGGATGTCTCTCTTCTCGAAGACCGTCGTCACCTTCAGGATATTGGCATGCACCTCGTTCTTCGTCCTGGCCCGGCAGAAGAGAAGGTATTTCTCGTCGGGACTCCAGGCCGGATTGGCCTGAACGTAATCATAGTCGCTGGCCCCGGGGAGCAGCTTGATGGACCCGTCCTGCGAGTCGTAAACCGCGATCACGCCGAAGGTCGGAAAAAAAAGCTGCGAGTAGTCCGGGTAGTCCATCACGGCGGCGTAGGAGATCTCGTTCACCGACGCGGCGGCGTACCGGCCCGTCGGGGACATCCGCCCGTACAGCCCACGAGTCGGCGGGAGGACGCCGCTTCTCGGAAAATCACTCCAGGTAAAGAAGTCCTTTTTCGTGAGAACGATGTCTTCCCGGACCGGCGTGATGAACTGGGCCCCGTTGTCGTCCCCGTAGTTGTACTCCATGCTGATCCACTTCCCGTCGGAGGAGACGGCGTGGCAGCTGGCGCAGACGGAGATGCCCGTCATGACGGTCGCCGGTTTCCCGTACGAGGAGATGTCCCCCAGGCGCCAGCGGGTCTTTTCGAAGCTCTTGCTGGCAACGGCAAACGGAAGGGGAAGCTGGCGGAAGAAGACGGTGTCTCCCACGGGGTCCCTGGATGTGCCGATGGAAACGGTCTGACCGGACAGAACGTCTCCCGATTCGCGGTCCGGGAGGCTGGTTACGGTCAGCCTCGCCGGCTTTTCCTTCGAGTGATCCTTGACGGCTTCCCAGGTCTCCCTCCCGGGCGTCCAGGACCGCTCCTCCGTCAGCAGGAAGATGGGGGACCGCCCGCTTTCAAACCGGATCGCAACCAGCCAGAACCGCGACCGGGGGTCCTCGTCGGTCCAGGTGATCGTCGGAGAGGCGATCTCCGGGGGAAAGAGGGATCCGTCATAGGGATGGGTGATGCGGAGCTTCCCACCGGAAACGGAGGCCTGCGCCTTCTTTGCCTCCATGCGGGAAACGAGGGTTTCCATTTCCCGTGAAAGCCGATCCGGTTTCTTCTCGCCACTGTCCCATAAGACGGCGCTCGGAAAGGAACACTGGAGAAGAAGGCAGACCAGAGACAGGAAGCCTGCGGCCAGAGTGACCTTTTTCCATGGAGCAGCATTTCTCGTGATCTCAGATTCCACAGATGCACCCTTTGTGTTTTCTGCCTCCGGCCGGAGCTTTCAGCAGGTTTTGCATCGGGAGTGAGGCGCTCTCCATCCTCCGCTTTGCTACCCCTCCTCCTCGGTGTATCCGAACTCCCGGAGCGCCCGCGGGTCCCGCGTCCAGTCCTTCTGCACCCGGACGAACAGCTCGAGAAAAACCCGGGAGTCGAAGAAGCGCTCCAGTTCTTCCCTGGCCCGGGTGCCGATCTCCTTGAGCATGGCCCCCCGGCGGCCGATCAGGATGGCCTTCTGGGATTCCTTCTCCACGTGGATCGTCGCCCGGATCCGGATCAGCCGCCGCCCATCGTCTTCCTTGAAGGCATCCACCGTTACGGCGGACGAATACGGAATCTCCTGCCGGGTGGAGAGAATGATCTTCTCGCGGACGATCTCTGCGGCAATGAAGCGTTCCGGCCTGTCCGTAAGCGTGTCTTCGGGAAAGAGCGGCGGGCCTTCCGGCAGGAGTTTCCGGATCTCCTCCAGGAGGACCGGGACTCCGTCACCGCTCCGGGCGGATATCGGGACGATCTCCCGAAAAGGGTGCAGCGTACGGGCCTCGTCGATGAGCGGGAGGAGAAGGGGCTTCCGGATCGTATCGATCTTGTTGATCCCGAGGATCACCGGCAGGGACAGCTCCGCCAGGGATGCGATGATCTCCCGGTCGTTCCCGTCGATGCGGGGCGCCTCCACCAGGAGGAGCAGGATGTCGGCGGAGCGGAATGTCTCCCGGGCGGCCGACACCATGGATCGGTTGAGGGGATTGTCGCCGCGGTGAATCCCCGGCGTATCCAGAAAGATGAACTGGCCCCGCGCATCCGTATGGATCCCCATGATCCGGTTGCGCGTCGTCTGGGGCTTGGGTGTGGTGATGGCCAGGCGCTCCCCCAGGATGGTGTTCAGGAGGGTGGACTTGCCCACGTTGGGCCGGCCGATGATGCCGATGAAACCGGACTTGAAGGGGGAACGGTCTTCCATGGGGTGGTCATAGCATACGGGAGCCGATCGGGAAACATGGAAGAACGGCTTACGGCGAAATCCCCCTGAATACGTCCCCTGAATACGAAAGACCGGCTGATTCCTCAGCCGGTCCCCGTGCTCCGTAAGGCAGCATGCCTGCCGATCGGGACGGCCCCCGAAATCCGTTTTGCCGTCGGACCGGAGGCCACCTCGGGCAGGCTCTGCGCCCGCCATTTCAGACTTTTGCCGGAAGGCTCAACGGTCTTGTCCCCGCATACACCGGAAACGCGGCGTCCTCTTCCCTCATCGGCCTGCCCGATGCGCCGGCTTTTTCCCCCATGGCCAAAATGATCTCCTCCCCGAGGATGGGCTTGATCCTGTCGACGAAACCATGGATGTTGCTCACCTGATCTTTGATCTTCTCGGTCACGGCGGAGAATTCCTCCGCGCTGGCGGCATTCTGCTGGACGACCTTGTCCATCTCCGCCACGGCCCGGTTGATCTGGTCGATCCCCTGGGCCTGCTCCCTGGAGGCCTCGGCGACCTGTCCGATCAGGTCCGTTACCTTCATGGCGATATCCCGGTTCCGCGCAAGCTCCTTGTTGATCTCATCAAAGAGAGACGATGCCTGGCGCGTTTTCCCCGTCGAGTCGGCGATCAGGTCTTCCGTGTTCCGCGCCGCCGTTGCAGAGCGCAAAGCAAGGCTGCGGACCTCTTCGGCCACGACAGCGAAACCGGCCCCCGCTTCCCCGGCGCGGGCCGCCTCGACGGCGGCGTTCAGGGCCAGGAGATTCGTCTGAAAGGCAATCTCGTTGATGGTCTTGATGATCTTGGCGGTCTCCTCGCCGGCCTTGACGCTGGCAAGAACAACCTCGTGCATCAGGTTCATCTTCTTCTCCATGATCCCGTAGCTTTCCCGGGTGTCCTTCGACATCAGGGTATTTGCCTCGTTCGCATTTTCCGCGTTCCGGGCGGTCATGGACGTCATTTCCTCGAGGGACGCCGAGGTCTGTTCGATGGCCGCGGCCTGCTCGCTGGCTCCCTCCGCCAGCGTTGAGCTGGATGATGTCATCTGCTCCGTGCCCACGACGATCTCCTCCACTCCCGTCGTGATCCCATAAACGGACCCCAGGATCGGGATCGCCTTGCGCCTGGCGATGATCACGAATGAAACCAGCAGGAAAGGGCCGCCCACCGCGATTGCGGCCAGTGTGCCCCACCAGGAGATCGTGAGGGAAAACCGCCCGATCAGATAAAACTGCAGGCCCGTCAGCAGGATCACGGGCACGACAACCAGATACATCTTGGTGGGCCGGTTCTTCCCGAATATGACCCGCAACCCGCACAGAACGAAAGCCAGCATACCCAAAAGAATTGCCCCGAAGCCCATTACTTCACGAACGTGATCCATAGCAACCTCCTCAACTCGAATTTGAACTGGTGTAATGGTTATACCAGGCAGCGGGCTCCCGCATGCCGGAGGCATCGTCCGGCGGCCATTCTCCGTCTGGCAGAATGAACCGCCCTGTACCGTCAACGGATTGACTCCATCGTCAAGCATCCATCGACGGGAAAACCCGTTTGTAAAAAAAGACGCCCTTTCAGGCCTTGTTTTTTCCGGATATCGGCCTGATTTTCAAATCAACCGCAGGGGTATTTAGCAAGAGACACGCCAAAGCAATGTGCCAGGGCGCAGAGAATGAAAAAAGGGGAATAGACGGAAAGAATGGTCGGAGAGAATCGAACGGAGACGGATCAGGGCCGGCCCAGGCAGTCGATTGTCCTCCGGTCCGGTCCCGACTCCAGGACCAGCCCCCCCCGGGTCCGGCCGGTTTCTTCCTCGACGGTCACCGAATCGAGGCGAAAGCGCTCCCGGAGAGCCAGGAGATTCCCGTTTCGATGGCCCCGGAAGAACGACACGTCCCCCGGGGCGACCCGGAAATGGGCCTCCCGGCGGACACCGGGCGCCGTTGCCAGCAATTCGGAGGCCCCGCGGAGAAACAGGGCTTCATGGACCAGGGATCCGAAGGCGGGATGAAAAGGCCCGGCCACGATGTCGTCTCCCCCGGTCATGCCCGGCGTCGGCTGAAGCCCCAGTCGGATGACGGGAATGTCGGCAGCGGAAAAGCGGCGGACGGCATGGGCGCACTGCTTCACCGCTTCGTCAAGCGCCAGCGGACGGTAGCGCCCGGCCCGGTACTCCTCCTCCAGGGCGGTCCCGCGGAGAACGAGCGTGGGGTGGATCCTCACCATATCGGGTCCCAGGGCCGCCGTCCGGCGGACCGTATCGTCAAAGACGGCAGGGCTGTCGCCGGGGAGACCCGCCATCAGGTGGACCGACGTCTCGAATCCTTTTTCCTTCAGCAGGCCCACGGCACGCACGCCGTCGGCGGCCGTGTGGCCCCTTTGGGAGAGATCCAGAACGGCGTCGTCCAGGGACTGGAGGCCCACCTCCAAGGTGGCTACCCCGTGGCTTTTCAGCTCATCGAGGACATCCGCATCCAGGTGATCGGGGCGGGTGGACACCCGGATGGAGTCGACGCCCCCCTGCCGGAGATATCCACCGGCCCAGTGCAGAAGCTCTTCCCGCCTCTCACCGGGCAGGCCGGTAAAGTTGCCGCCGTAAAAGGCGATCTGGATGCGCTGCGGCCTCCTCCCGGAACCCGCATCCGTTCCTTCAAGGGAGGCCGCCACCCGGCGATGGAATCCCTCTTCCCGGAGTTCCCCCGGCATCTCGCCGGAGGCCACGGCCTGGTTGCAGAAGATGCAGCGCTGGGGACAGCCCCGATTGGGAAGGAAGAAAGGGATGATCACGGGGCGCTCCCGCTGGCCTGAATGGACAGCAGGTCGAGAGCCCGCCGGGCCGCCTCCTGCTCGGCCTCCTTCTTGTTCTTCCCCTGGGCCCGGATGGAGAGGATGTCGGCCACCGTCACCTCCATTTCGAAGGTCTTGTCATGATCCGGGCCGTATTCCCCCACCAGTTCGTAGCGGGGGATGATGCGATAACGGCCTTGCGCCAGCTCCTGGAGATCCGACTTGTAGTCGCGGTAGATCAGGCCCTCTTCCCGGATCAGCGGGGCGAAGAACCGCTCGATGAACCGGTTTGCCGCCGGGTACCCGCCGTCCACGTAGATCGACGCGATGACCGCCTCGAAGGTGTCTGCGAGAATGGAGGACTTCAAACGTCCCCCGGAGTGCTCCTCCCCCTTCCCCAGGAGAAAGAACGAACCCAGGTTCACCTGCCGGGCCAGTTCCGCCAGGGGACGCTCATTGACGATGGACGTCCGGCGCTTCGAGAGCTGGCCCTCCGCCTCGCCGGGAAACAGGCGCATCAGGAGATGGCTTGTGCAGAGCTGGAGAACCGCATCCCCCAGGAATTCGAGGCGTTCATTGTCGGCGCAACCTAGGTGGGCGTTTTCGTTCGCATAGGACCGGTGCGTCAACGCCACATTCAGCAGTTCGATACTGGCAAAGGAATGACCCAGACTTTTTTCAAGTCCCCGGAGAGCGATCCGCCTCTGCCGGGTCAGGGGCGCAGATCGCCCCCACCAGTCTTCCTTCCCGCATTTCCTCCGGAACCACCGGAACCAGCCGGTTAACATGCTTTTTTTCTCCGTTGGTCACCAGGACGCGCACGTATTCCCCGGAAAACCCTTTCCGGAGCCCCGTCTCCCGGTCTCTCCCGTCCTCCAGGAGGACCTCCAATTCCTTCCCGACAAGTTGAGCCGCGAATTCCTGCCGCTTACGGTTCCCCAACTCCCGCAGGACCGCCGCCCGCACCTTTTTCTCCCCGTCTTCCACCTGTTCGGGATAATCCGCCGCCGGCGTCCCGGGCCGCCGGGAGTAGGGAAAGACATGCAGGTAGGCCAGCGGCAGGTCTTCGATCAGGCAAACCGTGTTCGCAAAGGCCCGGCTATCCTCCCCGGGAAAGCCCACCATGACGTCGGCCCCGACCGCGCAGCCGGGAACCTCCGCGGCGATGCGCTCCACCAGGGCCCGGTAAAACTCCCGCCCGTACATCCGGTTCATGGCCCGCAGAGTCCCGTCGTCGCCGCTCTGCAGGGGGATATGCAGGTGGCGGCACAGGCTCGTTCCCCGGCGGAGCAGCGCCAGCATCCGGTCCGGGATCTCCCCGGGCTCAATGGAACTGAGCCGGAGGCGGTCCACGATGCCCTCTTCATCGATCCGCACCAGCAGGTCCGTCAGATCCCCGCCTCCCTGCAGGTCCCGGCCGTAGGCCCCCAGATGGATCCCCGTCAGGACGACCTCCCGGTATCCGCTTTCCGCCAGACGCCGCAGGCGCTGCAAGACATCCCGGGGAAGGACGCTCCGGATGGGCCCCCGGGCGCGGGGTATGGTGCAGTAGCTGCACGCGGCATCGCAGCCGTCCTGGATCTTCAGGAACGCCCGGGTATGGTCGGGAAACGATCCGGCCCACAGGCTTCCGGCCTCCCGGCAGTTCCGGATGTCGCCCACCAGAACGGAGGGCTCCGCTCCTTCCGGGTTCTCCGCACGGACGATTTCCTTCAAAATTTCGGGAAGACGATCCTTCTCGCCGTTTCCGGCGATGAGCCGGACACCGGGGATGCGGCGAAGCTCCTCGGGACGGCACTGGGCATAGCAGCCGGTTACAACGACGGCGGCGGCGGGGTTGGTCCGGCAGGCCCGCCGGATCAGCTGGCGGGACTGGAAATCCGTCCGGGCGGTGACGGTGCATGTGTTGATGATGAACACATCCGCCTGCTCCGCGAAAGGAACCACCGAAAAACCCGCCGCCCGAAGGGCCTCCGCAAGAGCCGCCGTCTCGCACTGGTTCACTTTGCAACCCAGTGTGGCCAGCGCCGCCAGCGGCTTCACCTCCTTGTCCCTGCCGGTCAAATCATCACCTGAACCAATGCCCGAAGTACGACAAAAACAGGTCCCTCCCCACCGGAGGAACGTACCCTGTTACGGCGGCGGCCCTCCATTTGTCAAGATCAAAGGACCCCTGGAAATTTCGGCACATCTGCATTAGAATGCCGCGACTTCACAAGGAGGAACCTTCATGGAAGGCATCACCCATTACCTGTCCGCCCATCCCGTCGCTCTGATGGCCCTGATCTTCGTCTGTCTGATTCTCCTCTATTTTATCTTCAAGCAGCTCCTGAAGCTGGCCCTCGTCGTGGCCCTCGTCCTCCTGTGCATGGCAGGATACTTCTACTTCCAGGGTACGAAGGACCTCCAGGGGGTGATCCAGAAGACAAAACAGCAGGCCTCCGAGGTCATCGACACAAGCAGGAAGGCGTACGAAAAGGGCAAGGACGTCTACCAGAAGGGCAAGGAAATCACCGAAGGCGTGGGACGCGCCATCAGCAGCGACGCGAAGGAAACGGAAAAACCGACAAAATGAAGGTGACGGCGCGACGGAATGCTTCCCGGCTCCGGCACGGCCGGATCATCTCCCGCCTCCACCGGAAGACCTGCCGCCCCCGGGCGCTACAGTAGGTCCACCTCCATGGCCCGGACGGGACAGGCGGATACACAGAGCTCGCAGCCGTTGCATTTTTCCGCGTCAAAAGCCACCTGCGCCGAGCCCGCCTCGAACGCGAGGGCGCCGGTAGGGCAGAAGGACGTGCAGGCCCCGCAATGCACGCAACGGTCCCGGTTCTGGTTGACGCTCTTCGACAGGGGCTCCACCTTCAGGCCGTTCTCCCGAAGAAACTGAATCCCCGCATCGAAATTCTCCTTGGCGCCGCCCAGCTCCAGGACGATCATGCCGTCCCGGCGCGGGAAGATGCGGGCCTTGAGGATATTGAACTCCAGGTCGTATTGCTTGACCAGGTGACAGATGATGGGCTGTTCGACATTGTCCGCCGTATAGCGGATGACAACCTTTCTGGAATACATGGAACGTCCCGTTTCTCCTTGAATTTTCGGGAATCCTACGGGAACGGCGCCGGGAAGTCAAGGACTTCCTGGTTCCCCGCCCGGTCCGCCGCCCCGGACGCATCCGGAAGCCGAGGCAACGCATTCGGTCCCAGGCCGATCCGCCGCCCCGGTTCCGGTCCCGTCCGGCTCTCTCCCTCAGGCCCTTCCCGGCGGCTATGGCTGACGGACCGCCTTTGGTGACTCCTTGCGGTCACCTGCCGCCCTGCAGTCCCGATAGATCGGCTTCCATTCGCCCCCGGCGTCGCGGCCCTCCGCAAAGGCCGCATCCCCCTTGATCCACCACACCAGCTCCCGGTCATCGGTGTACCGGGCACCGGATGCGGAAAGCGCCTGGGGCAGCGTGTATTCCCTGCCGCCGGGCAGTCGGACTTTCACGAAGGACAGGCTCCTGTCGGAAAGCTCATAGTAGGTCGCCAGGATACGGTCCCCGCCATCACAGACATACGTGACGACCTTTCCGGCCGATACCGAGAGCCGGTGCGGGGCCGCGAGGGCGGATCCGCAGAAAAACACCAGCACCAGGACTCCGACAACGATCCAGACTCTTCTTCGCTTCATTCCATCCTCCCTCTTCCGCTGTTTTGCAGTGCCGCGCCTTTGTCTTTGCCCGTGGTGAATGGATTGCCCCCTCTTTTCCCCAATGGGCGCGGGGGTGCGTCCGGGGGCTTCCAGAAGAGCATTCGGGAAGCGTTTCCATCCCTCCGGGAATCCAGTCCGTAAAGGCGTGACGCGGAAAGGCTTCCGCGACGGCGGAAGCCCCCGTGACAGCCTCCGCGCCTCAAGCATACCTTCCCAACCGCGGGGGCGCGGCCGGGGGATGCCTCATTACGGCACACACTCCCGCCGACACCGACAATATCGCGGACAATCACCTCCTTTGCAACCGGAAAGGCGCTCGAATTTCCGCTGCCCTCCGGTGCCGCCTTGTGGTAAACGTGAAGACCTCACAAGGAAGCGAAAACCAAGCATTCAGGGAGGACATGGACCATGAAAATCGCCGTGATGGGACTGGGAGGCGTTGGGGGTGTCGTCGGTGCAAAACTGGCCAGGGCGTATGCCGGAACAGGGGAACACGAGGTTGCCTTCTTCGCCCGGGGGGCTCACCTGGAGGCGATCAAGCGGGATGGACTGACCCTGACCGCCGCGGACGGGACCTTCACGACCCGGCCGGACCGGGCGACGGACCGTCCCGAAGAGGCCGGGCAATCGGACCTGGTTCTTTTCTGCGTCAAGGGCTATTCGCTGGAGACGGCGGCCGCCCAGCTCAGGGGCGCCCTGAAGGAAAAGGCGGCGGTCATCCCCCTCCTGAACGGCGTGGACATCGCCGACCGCCTGAAGGCGATCCTGCCGGAAGCCGACGTCCTGGAGGGGCTCGTCTATGTCTCCGCTTTCGTCGAGGCCCCGGGGAAAATCAAGCAGGTCAGCCCGGCTCACCAGGTCGTCTTCGGGCCCCGGGACGGGAACATCGGACCCTATCAACCCCTGGAGGCCCTGCTGAAAAAGGCCGGCGTCAACGCGACGCTCACGGATCAGCCGCTGGTCCCACTCTGGACGAAGTACATCTTCATCTGCCCCTCCGCGGGACTCACCGCACTCCGGAAGAAGACCTTCGGGGAAATCATGGGCGATCCGGACAGCCGGGCGCTTCTGAAGGGCCTGATGGAGGAGGTGGAGGCCGTCGCCCGGGCGAAGGGCGTAGCCCTGCCGGCGGACATCGTCGAGGCGTCCCTCGCCAAGGTGGCCGGATTCCCTCCGGCCACGAAGACGTCCCTCCAGTTGGACTTCGAAAAGGGGAGTCATACGGAGATCGAGCTTTTCAACGGCTACATCGTCCGGGCGGGAAAGGAGATGGGCATTCCCACCCCGCTGAACGAGAAGGTGTACAAGGGATTGACGGGATAGGACCAATCACGGGCCTCACCCGAAGACGTACGTCCCGGGAGCCTTTTCCCGGGCGGGATGGCGACGGTTGCCCAGAGGCGGCGGCGGGCCGGAGGGTCCGCTTCGCCGGGCAAGCCATTCGGTCCAGTCCTCCCACCAGGAGCCCGACCGCTCCTCCCTGCCCGCAAGCCAGGCATCGGGGTCTCCGTCCAGTCCGTCCTCGCCCGCCCGGTAGCGCTTCCTGCCGAACTCCGACGGCGGATTCACGATCCCGGTGATGTGTCCGTCCCCGGCCAGGACGTACCGGACAGGACCGCCCGCCAGGCGGCACGTCCGGAAGGTTCCCCGCCAGGGGCTGATGTGGTCGAGGAGGGCTCCCACGACGTAGAGGGGCTCCCGGACCCGCCCCAGGTCGAGAGGACGGCCTCCAAGGACCAGTCCGCCAGGCTCGGGAAACCGGTTTTCCAGGTAAAACGTTCGCAGGAAGAAAGAAGCCATGGCCTCGGGCAGGTTCGTCGAGTCGCTGTTCCAGTAGAGAACATTCGACTTCGGCGGATCGCAGCCGTAGAGATAGCCGTTCACGAAGTTGCGCCAGATCAGGCTGTCCGACCGGAGGAGCCGGAAGGAGGCGTCGATGAGGCGTCCGTCCAGGATGCCGCAGTGCTCCATCAGGCCCTCAACGAACGCCACGGAGCGATGGGTCACGAGGAAGCCCAGCTCCCCCGGCTCGGAGAAGTCCGTCAGGGTGGAAAAGAGGGTCCAGTCGGCCACGGGCCTTTCCCCGCGGCGACTCCCCGCCGCCAGCCAGGCCATCAGGGCCGCCAGGACGGTTCCGCCGATGCAGTATCCCGCCGCGTGAACCGCCGGCACCCCGCAGATGGACCGGGCCGCCCGGACGGCCTCCAGGGCTCCCCGAAGCAGATAGTCGTCGAGGGTGACGCCCCGCATTTCCGGACCGGGGTTCCGCCAACTCGTGATGAAAACCGTGAAGCCGTTTCGGGTGAGATACCGGACGAAGCTGGTTTCTTCCTCCAGGTCAAAGATGTAATATTTGTTGATCCAGGGCTGGATGAAGACCACGGGGACAGCGTAAACCCGGTCGGTTGCCGGCTGGTACTGGATCAGCTCCATCAGCTCGTTCCGGTGGACCACGGCGCCCTCCGTGGTGCCGATGTTTTCCCCCGGCCGAAATGCGGTCCGGTCCACCATCGGCGGCAGGAACTCACCCCGGCCCTGATCTTCGATCCAGCGGAGGATTCCCCGGCGGAGGCTCTCCCCGTCCGAGGTCAGACACCGGAGAACGGCGGCGGGGTTGGTCCAGAAGGAATTGGCCGGGGACAGGGCCTGGACAAGCTGGCGGATCCAGAAGGATGCGCGTTCCCGCTCCCGGGCATTGAGACCGGGTCCCCGTTCGACCATGTCCCGGAGCCACGCGGTGCATTGCCCGTAGATTTTCCGAGCCGCCTCGGTGTTCTGCCGGACCGCCTCCAGCAGGAATTCGCCGTCCTTCCCGTTGGTGAGCGGTTTTTCCGGAACACCGCCGGCGACCCTGACTGCTTCCTCCATCGAGATGCGCTGGAGTCCCGCAATCAGCTCCAGGATCCGGATGTTCCGTTCCTCCGAGTTTTCCCGCCAGGAGCCCTCTACACCCTGAAAGACCTCGGTGATGCCGAAAGGGTCCATGCCGCCCTCCCGTACGATCCGGCATGGCTTTGCGCGGCCCCGCCGGACAGGCAACCGGTTCTCTATTTCGCTGTACGCTTGCCGATGAACGCCGTCAACTCCCCGATGGTCGTCTCGTCGCTCATGAGATCCAGGGGGATGCGGACCGGAAAGGTCTCCTGAAGGGACGTCTGCAGGTTCACCGCGGCGATGGAGTCCCACTCGGGAATATCGCCCAGCTTCGTTTCGAGGGTGATTTCAATGGTCGCCGCATCGGGAAATATGTCCAGGATGCCTGCCTTGATCTTCTCGAGTATCTCATCCATGGGTGTTCACCTCATGCTATTATTGTCACCGGACGGCTTGAGCAGACGGGCGTTTTTCAACGGCCCGTTTCTTCATCATTTTTCCGGCTGTTCAAAAACGTCTGGATGCGAGGCCCCCGAAGTCCCGAGCTGCGAGTCGTACTGTTTCGTACGTCGAGCTGCGAGGGACGAGGGAAACGAAGCAGACGGGCGTTTTTCAACAGCCGGTCTATTTTCCCGCTTCTCCGGGCTGTTCAAAAGGGGTTGGATGCGAGGCCCCCGAAATCCCAAGCCGCGAGTCGTACCCCTTGGTACGTCGAGCGGCGCGGGATAAGGGCAACGCAGCAGACGACCTCTTTTCAACGGCCCGTTTCTTCATCATTTTTCCGGCTGTTCAAAAACGTCTGGATG
>CAYNEJ010000040.1:0-24764 GCA_964396205.1 uncultured Syntrophaceae bacterium | reverse complement strand
ATCGGAACGGCCGAATCGTGCGGCTGCCCGATTTCTGCATCCGGCAGGTCCTTCATCACGAACCTCGGTTGAAAGGAGAATAGCATGGCGGATAAAGCGCAGGAGCTGGACCTGAAAGGACCGGATCGCTTCCAGGCCCTGATGATGGGGATAACCAGATATATATCCGAAAACAGGAAGCAATTTTATATCGGCACCGCTGTCGCCGTCGTTATCGTTCTGCTGGTCGGCGGGTGGTTTCTATACCGGTGGCATGATGAAAAGAGCGCCTCTGCGCTGTATGCACAGGCCGTGAGCAAGACCCGGAGCGAGCAGGTCCAGCCGGCGGATGTCATCAAGGCCTACCAGGATGTCGTGGACAAGCATCCATCGAGCCACTCTGCGGCGCTTGCCTCCTTCCGGCTGGGCAACATCCATTACCTGCTGAAAGACTACGACGCCTCCCTGAAGGCCTATCAGGTCTTCCTCTCCCGGGCATCCTCCCGGAGCGATCTCGTGACACTGGCCCATACGGGCGAGGGATATTGCCACGAGGCAAAAGGGGATTTCAAGAACGCCCTTTCCTCATTCGAAAAAGCCGAGAAATCGAAGGGCGGGATCCATTTCGAGTCCATGACCCTGCGAAACATCGCCAGAATTCACGAGTCCCTGAACGATCCGGCGAAAGCACTGGAGTACTATAGAAAGGCCCTGGGGAAGAGCAACGACCCCTTCGTCGAAAGCCTCATCAAGGTTAAAATCGCCACACTGGGGTAGGGCGATCCCCAACCCAATCAATCATGCCGAGCCTATCCAATCTGTGGGCTGTTTCGGAATTTCTCAAACAGGAGAACGTCCGGACCCGCCTGTTCTACGGTATTCTCATCACGATTCTGGCCGTCCAGGTCTGGGCCGCCCTGATCAATATCCACTTCGGAATCGACAGCATCCAGATGATGTCCGTGTTCGAGTCCGACGAAACGGCGGCCGTGGCCCGAACCCAGAAGAACCTTGCCGAAGGAGATGTTTCCCCCGACGGCATGTTTCAATACGGCTTTTTCTTCAACACGATTGCCTACTGGAGCACTCGTTTCTTCAAGCTCCTGGACTACAACCGGGAGACAACAGTTGCTTTCCTGGCCCTCAACTATCGTTTGATCACGGTCTTTTCCTTTCTCCTCCTGATTTTTTTCTTCCAGCGCCTGTCGCTGCTCCTGGTTGAATCGCGCGAGCTGTCCTGGCTGGCCGTATTGCTTCTCGCTTCCGTCCAACAGATCTACTTCTGGTCCCAGACGATCCACCCCGACATCACACAGACCCTGCTGATTGTCGCAGCCGCCTGGGTGGCCCTGAAATCCCACACGTTCCGAAACGCCAACTGGGCGGCCTTTCTGGCGGGTATGGCCTTCGGAACGAAATACGGGGGGATCTTCATCCTGCCGTTCCTCTTCATCCCGGCCCTGCTGAACGATCGACAGGAGCTTTCGCCGACCGGGAAACTCCGCAGGAAAGCTCCGCTGTTTCTTCTCTGTTTTCTGCTGGGATGGCTTATCTTCAATCCCTATGTCATTTTCAACTTCATTCACTTCGCCCGCTGGCTGAAACTGATCGTTATGTATACGCTGACTGGATTTGTCGGATCCCACGGACAGATCATGTCGGCCAATCCGCTGCTCTGGTTCCCTGTCCTCTATCGGTCGTTTTTTCCGCCGAGCAGTCTTGTTCTGCTGATCGGCCTGTTTCCCGCTCTGTGGTTCCTGATCCGGGCCATCAGGCGGAAAGAGGGCCTCCTGGAACCGGGCACATTGAACCGGATCATCATCGGCGCCTACTGTTTTTTCGCCCTTCTGCACATCCTGTTGGGCGTCAAGTCCCGAGAAGTGCGCTATGCTTTTCATTTCATTCCTTTTCTTGTTCTCCTATCTTTCATCGGCTGGTCAATCCTGTCCCAACGGATGAAGGAGCGGGGAAGGGTGGTTCTTTCCTTCTCCCTTCTCCTTCTGATCGCACCCGCCAATCTGAATGCAGTCCACTCCATGGCCTTCTGTTCGAACAAGGAATCGGACCTCCGTCTTGCCTCGGGACGCGTACTGGCAGAGCGGTATGCCCCCGACACGAGGATCCTGGCCGATTTTTACGCCTATGTTCCCCCCCGGTTCGGGAACACCCTGGTGGAGTGGGGAATCAAGAGCGATACGGTCCTCAGGGATCATCCAGACGTTATCCTTGTCAGCCGGGCCATGACGGGCCGCTGGATCTGGAAGGCGCCCGGCACGTCGTTCCAGGACGGGACCTTCGTGACAAACCCTTCCTATCCGGAAGAGCAACTGAAGTCGGGCCGTGATTTATTTTTTGTGCTGTTCGAGGATCCCCAGCATCCATACCGGGTCGTTTACGAGGATGACCATGTATTGATCATGGAACGGGGGAATCGCCCGGCAGGAAAGGACCGACCGTGAAAAATCCTGACGGCGGGCTGCAGAGCATCCGGGAAGGCGCACAGGATGGCCGTGAATTTTCCAGAATCCGCTCCGCTCACTGGGACGAGGTTGCCCGCGCCGGCAATCCGGGGCGTGGCTGGGGAGGCGCGTACCGGTCCCGTCTTTCCGAAGTGTATCGCTTCCTGATTCCGCCTGGATCCAAGGTGCTGGAGCTGGGGTGCGGCCAGGGCGATCTCCTGGCTTCCGTCCTGCCTGACCGGGGGGTGGGTGTCGATTTCTCCGCCGTCATGATTGAACAGGGAAGGCGGCGCCATCCGGAAATCCATTTTGTCTGCGAAGATGTTCACAGCCTGAGACTGGATGAGACGTTCGACTTTATCATTCTTTCCGATCTTCTGAACGACCTCCGGGACGTCCAGCAGGTCTTGGAAACCATCCGGCGGAACTGCCATTCCCGAACACGGATCCTGATCAACCTGTACAGCCATCTCTGGGAGAAACCGCTCGATTGGGTTCAGAAGTGGGGGATGGCCACGCCCACACTACCGCAGAACTGGCTGACAGTCGAGGATGTGGCCAATCTGCTGTACCTGACCGACTTTGAAATGATCCGCTCCTGGCCTGAAATGCTCTGGCCTTTTCGCACCCCGGTGCTCTCTGCGCTTCTCAACCGCTATGCGGTGAGGCTATGGCCTTTCCGCTGGTTCGCCCTGACGAATTTTCTCATCGCCCGGCCGCTCTCTAACGACAAGGCATCGGCTCCTCTTCCCCTTGTATCGGTGATCGTCCCGGCGCGGAACGAGGCGGGCAACATCCCGCGGATCTTCGCCCGCACACCGGAAATGGGCAGGGGAACGGAGCTGGTCTTCGTCGAGGGACATTCCCGGGATGGAACGTATGAGGCGATCGAAAAAGCCATGGCCGAGAACCCGCAACGGCTCTGCCAGCTCCATCGACAGACGGGGGTCGGAAAGGGTGACGCTGTCCGTCTTGGTTTTTCCGAGGCGACAGGGGATGTCCTGATGATCCTGGACGCGGATCTCACGGTGCCCCCGGAAGACCTTCCCCGCTTCCTCGCCGCCCTTACCTCGAACAAGGCGGAATTCGTCAATGGAGTCCGGCTCGTCTATCCAATGGAAAACCGGGCGATGCGCTTTTTCAATCTCCTGGGGAACAAGTTTTTCAGCCTGGCCTTTTCCTGGCTTCTTGGACAGTCCATCAAGGACACTCTCTGCGGAACCAAGGTCCTGAAAAAGGAGGAATACGGCCGGATCGAACAGAATCGGTCCTATTTCGGAGACTTCGACCCATTCGGCGATTTCGACCTGATTTTCGGAGCTGCGAAGCTGAACCTGAAAATCGTTGATCTGCCGGTGAGATACCGGGAGCGGACGTACGGCAGTACCCAGATCCAGCGCTGGAGTCATGGCTGGCTGCTTCTGAAAATGGTCGCTTTCGCCGCCCGGAGGATCAAATTCATCTGATTGCGACGTGACGGATGATCAAGAACGTTTTTCTCCACCCCCTGGCTCGTGGCTTGAATGTCGACGATCCCGCAACGACGGAGGTCAGGCGGAGGATCATCCGGAGCAAGCCGTTCCTGAAACACCTTTATGACGAATGGTACGCCGGCATCCTGGCCAGCCTGCCCGGCGTAGACGGCCCGGTAGTCGAGCTGGGCTCCGGCGCCGGTCATCTGGAGCATTTTCTTCCCGGTGTCATCAAATCGGAGATTCTGCCTTGCCCTCATGTTGCCGTCGTTCTGGATGCGGCATTTCTTCCTTTTGTCGATCAATCGCTGCGAGCGCTGGTCATGACCGACGTCTTTCACCACCTTCCCAGACCGGAGGCCTTTCTCGGGGAGGCGGTTCGCTGCCTCCGGCCTGGCGGATCGGTGGTCATGATCGAACCGTGGGTCACCCCCTGGTCCCGTTTTGTCTATCGCCGACTCCATCCCGAGCCTTTCGAACCGGATGCAGGCTCCTGGGAGTTTCCCATCAGCGGACCTCTCTCGGGGGCCAATTCCGCCTTGCCCTGGATTGTCTTCAACCGGGACAGGCACCGATTTCAAACCGTTTTTCCTCTGCTGCGGATTGAGACCGTGGAGCCGATGATGCCCTTTCGGTATCTCCTTTCGGGGGGCGTCTCCCTGAGAAGCCTTCAGCCCGCCTGGGCATTCCCGCTATGGCGTTCTCTGGAGCGGATGCTCAGGCCCTGTTTGCCGAAGATGGCCATGTTCGCCAGGATCGTCCTCAAGAGGATCGATGAAGAGAAATCCAGGGAAGGGGAAGCATGATGGAGAAGACCCGGAGCCCCCTGGGGCGATTTCTGAAAAAGTATGGCTCCCACGCCCCTCATCTGTGGTTCGAGGAATATGCAGGCTGGATCACCCGCAACCTGCCTTCCCTGGAGGGCATGGCAATCCGCTACTTCCTGTATCGCCTCCTGTTCAAAAGACTGCCCTCCTTTCCCTTGATCTACCCCGGTGTGTACTTCACCCATACATACGGTCTCAGCGTGGGACACCGCTTCTCCATCAACACGGGGGCGCTCCTGGACGCAAGGGGAGGCATCACCATCGGCGACGGAGTCATGGTCGGCCCCTTCGCCGTCATGGTTTCTTCGGATCACGATCCCGGCCATCCGGGGATTCCCATGACGTCCAGGGACCACATGCTCGCTCCGGTGACGATCGAGGATGATGTCTGGATCGGGGCTCACGCGGTCATTCTCAAGGGAGTGAGGATCGGCCGCGGGACCGTCGTTGCCGCCGGCGCCGTGGTCTCATCCAGTGTCGAACCCTACTCGGTAGTGGCTGGAATGCCGGCAAGAATTGTAAAGAGCAGAATGCCCTCCAGGGAGGAATCGGAATGAGCGAGGAATGGAATCCGCAGGGGAGGCGAAACGATACCCCGTCTCCGGCCCGAAACCGATTGCGGACCGGATTTCTCAACATTCTGATTCTTTTGACGACTCTGGTCGTGGGTATCGTTTTTCTCGACTGGTTCAGCACGTTTTTCATCGACAGCCGATCCCCCTTCGAACGCATGTTCCCGGTGGAGCAGACGAGGCACCCGGAGCCGTTCATCATGTTCAAGGGAACGCCGGGGGGCGGACACAACGAACTCGGGTACCGGGGGAAATCCCCCGCCCAGGTCCGGCCGGGAAGCTATCGTGTCTTTATTCTGGGCGGTTCCACGGTATACGATGGGGAACCCCCGATCGCGGAACTGCTTGAAAAGCGCTTTCACGAGGCGGGCATGAAGAGCGTCGAGGTGTTCAACTTCGGCGTCGTCAGCTCCAATTCCGGAATGGAATTGGCCCGCGTCGTCCACGAGATCCTGGATTGCAGGCCCGATTACGTCATTTTCTATAACGGCGGGAACGATCTCATCTCTCCGCTCGGCTGGGACCCACGTCCGGGATATCCGTTCAATTTCATGGCCTATGAGAAGAATCCGCTCATGGAGACCCGCCGCCAATACAGCCTGGCGAAGTCGATTGCCCTGGGAAGCAACCTTTTCCGGATCGCGGCAGCCCGATATCCATTCCTCAGCGAATGGCTCCTGGGGCAGGAGAAACTCCGGGGGGAAACCGGCTTCGAGACACCCCCCTGGAAAGAGAAGATCGCCGCCGCATACCTGGGAAACGCCATGAAGGCCCAGACGACCCTCTTGGGCGCTGACGCGCGCTTTGCCGTGTTCTTCCAGCCCCTGATCTATTACAAGGATCACCTGGGAGCGAAGGAAAAACCGCTCTGTGCAGAACAGGGCCGGGCATATTATGAGGAGATGAGGGAGAAGGTGCGCTCGATGCGCCAGGAGCGCTTCCCCACCCTGAATTTCATTGACGTCAGCGACATTTATGATACACAGCGGAGCGACGTTTTCACGGATATCATTCACACAACCCAGGAGGGGCGAATGGCCATGGCCGGGACGATCTGCGACCGGATTGCGGCGGAGGCCCACCGGGACATGAAAAGGAAAGGCAAATGACAGCTTCGAGAAAGAAAGGGGCAGCGGGGAAGCGACTGATGTCGGGGAACGAGGCCATCGCCCGCGGAGCATACGAATGCGGCGTACGTTTCGGCTCCGGCTATCCCGGAACGCCAAGTACGGAGGTAATGGAAGAGTTCGCCCGGTACGAAGGGGTCTATGCTGAGTGGTCCCCCAACGAAAAGGTGGCCCTGGAAGTGGGAATCGGCGCGGCCCTCGCCGGTGCGAGAGCTCTGGTGACCATGAAGCATGTCGGGGTGAACGTGGCCGCCGACCCGCTCTTCACCGTCAGCTACACCGGAACGAACGGGGCCCTGGTGATCCTCTCCGCCGACGACCCGTCGCTGCACAGCTCGCAGAATGAACAGGACAACCGGAATTACGCGAAATTCGCCAAGATCCCCATGCTCGAGCCGGCTGACTCGGAAGAGGCGCGGCAATTCATCAAGATCGCTTTTGAAATGAGCGAACGATTCGACACGCCGGTGTTCCTGCGATCCGTGACGAGGCTCTCCCATTCCAAGGGAGTCGTGACTCCCGAAGATCCCGTCCCGGTGGAAGACCGCACAGCCATTCGCTTCAATGCCGCCAAGTATGTCATGGTCCCCTTCAACGCCCGGGTACGGCGCGTGGAAGTGGAAAAAAGATTGAACGCCCTTCGGGAATTTGCCGAGACATTCCCGGAGAACCGAATGGAAATCAACGATCCCGAGGTGGGGATCATCACGGCGGGCATGTGCTACCACTATGCAAAAGCCGCCTTTCGGAATTATTCCTACCTGAAGCTGGGGATGGTATACCCGCTCCCGGTGAACCTGATCCGTGAATTCGCCCGAAAGGTAAAGAAACTCTATGTGCTCGAGGAGATGGATCCGTTCTTCGAGGAACAGATCAAGGCCCTCGGAATCCCTGTGATCGGAAAACAGATCTTTCCCTACACCGGGGAGTTCGATCCGGGAATCGTAGAGTCGGCTATCTCCGGTACAAAACCGGAATCCCCCTCCTGCCCGGTCGAGATTCCTCCGCGGCCGCCCAATCTCTGTCCGGGCTGTCCACACCGCGGTCTTTTTCATGTTCTGAACCGCCTGAAAACCTTCGTCACCGGTGACATCGGCTGTTATACGCTGTCGTTCATGAAACCTCTCGAGGGACTGCATTCCTGCGTCTGCATGGGCGCCAGCATCGGTATGGCCCACGGGATGAGCAAGGCCCTGGGAGAAAAGGGAAGGGGTAAGATCGTCGGAGTCATCGGCGATTCCACGTTCCTTCACAGCGGCATCACGCCCCTGCTCAACCTGGCCTATAACAAGGGGGACGCCGTGATCGTCATCTGTGACAACCGGACGACCGCCATGACGGGCATGCAGGAGCATCCGGGGACCGGTTATACCCTGCAGGGAGAGAAGACGAAGCCCGTGGATCTCAAGGAATTGATCACCGCGTTGGGCATCGATGCCGTCAGAGTTGTGGATCCCTATGATCTGAAAGCGACAAGGGCCGTCCTCAAGGAGGAGCTCGACCGGCCGGGTCCCTCGGTCGTCATCTCCCAGCGGTCCTGCGTTCTCTTCAAGCGGGAAGCCCAGGCGGGGCGCAAACCGCTTCGGGTAGACCCGGACAAGTGCATCGGCTGCCGCACCTGCATCGGCTTGGGCTGTCCGCCCATCTCCTGGCGCCCCTTCGAAGGAATGCCGCCCGGTCAGGCGAAAAAGAATGCCAAAAAGCAGGACGGGATGGCCATGATCGATCCAACCCTCTGCAACGGCTGCACGGTCTGTCAGCAGCTTTGCAAGGTCGGGGCCATCGTCGAGGAGGACTGACGGATGAAAAGCGAAGTAAAAAGCATACTGATGGCCGGTGTGGGCGGACAGGGCGTCCTCCGGGCAAGTGACATTCTATGCCAGGTCATGATGGAATCGGGCCTGGACGTGAAAAAGAGCGAGGTTCACGGAATGGCCCAGCGTGGTGGATGCGTTACCAGCCACGTCCGCTATGGGCAAAAGGTCCATTCCCCTTTGGCGAAAAAGGGAGATGTGGAGATCCTGATGGCTTTCGAGAAGCTGGAAACGCTTCGCTACCTGGATTACCTGGAACCGGGCGGCATCGTCATCATCAACGACGAACAGATGAACCCGCCATCCGTCAACCTGGGGGCGGCGGCCTATCCGGACACCGTTGTTCCCATCGTCCGGGAGCGATTTCCCTCGGTTATCGTGGTCAACGCCCCGGAACTGGCCAATCGGGCTGGAAACCACCGCACCGTCAACACGGTTCTGCTCGGGGTGCTGTCGAAATATCTCAAGATCGAAGAGAAGCAATGGGAAAAGGGGATCCGCGATGCCTTCCCGCCAAAGACCCTGGAAGCCAACATTAAGGCGTTTCACCTGGGCAGGGGCGCTTGAAACTGCATTCCGGCACCTTTGCACGTTCCAAACGCGGAGAAGGGTGATCATAGGGACATCACCTTTCCCAGGTCGTTCTTGACAAATTCCATGCGATTGCTACTGTTCTTGCAGTCGGAACGCCGCGGGATCCGTAACCGGAAACGATCTGACCCATAACGGAATTCCCGGCGCCCGAGGAAATCCTTTTCGAGCGGAAAGAGAGCGAGTAGAGACGGACATGGCGGATGACTATTACAAGACCCTTGGTGTCGAAAAATCGGCGTCAGCGGAAGAGATCAAGAAGGCCTACCGGAAGCTGGCCCTGAAGTACCATCCGGACCGGAACCCCGACAACAAAGCCGCAGAGGAGAAGTTCAAGAAGATCAGCGAGGCTTATGCCGTCCTCAGCGACCCGGAGAAGAAGCAGCAGTACGACCAGTTTGGGTCCGACCAGTTCCGGCAGCGGTACTCCCAGGAGGATATTTTCCGGGGAGTCGACCTGGATGAAATTCTTCGCGGGTTCGGATTCGGCGGCTTTGGCAGGGGAGGAGCCAGGACCTATCGAAGCTCTACCAGGAGGGGAGGGGGATTCGGCGGCGCGGAAGCGGACCCCTTCGCAGACCTGTTCGGCGGCGGCCAAGGCTACGCGAATATTCCCCGGCAAGGCCAGGATATGGAGTACAACCTGGCCATCACGCTGGAGGAATCGGTTTTCGGCGCCGAAAAGAAAATTGCCGTTCCCCACGAAGGGAAGGTCGAAGAGATCAACATCCGCATCCCTGCCGGCATCGCCGCCGGCAAGAAGCTGCGCCTGGCGGGGAAGGGCTATCCCGGCACACAAGGCGGTCCCCCGGGCGACATCTATCTGCACATCTCCCTCCTGCCGCACCCGATCTTCACCCGTGAAGGGAGTGACATCTACCTGGAAAAAGCCGTTGCCTTCACCCAGGCAGCCCTCGGGTCCACCGTCGATGTGCCGACCCTGGACGGTACCATGAAGCGCCTCAAGATTCCCCCCGGGACCCAGAACAATACGAAGATCCGCATGAAAGGCTACGGTGTACCCAATATGAAGGGTTCGGGGAAGGGTGACCAATTCGTCAAGATCAGCGTCCAGGTTCCGAAAAACCTGACGGACCGGCAGACTCAGCTCCTGAAGAAGCTGGCCGAGGAAGGGATGTAGGGGGAACGGGAAATGACGAAACGACTTCTGTTTTCAGGATTGATCGTGCTGATGCTGTTCGCGGCAGGCTGTGCGGCCGTAGGACGGACCCGTGATTTCCGGCCCATCGACCAGTCGTCGCTGTCCCGCGTCACGCCGGGGGTTACGACGGGTGCAGAGGTGATGCGTGTGTTTGGTCCACCGTCCCAGATTGTCAGGCTGTCTAACGGAAATGCTTATATTTATTCGAGCAAACTGTCCAAGACAACGGGGCTCTGGCTGGCCGTCATCACGTTCGTCAACATGGATACCCGCCATGACCAGGTGGTGTTGTTCCTGAATTCACAGGACGTGGTAACCCACCATGGCGCTTCTTTTCAGGCCGGCGAGGCGTCCTATGGCCTCCCGTTTTAAAATCCCACTGCTGTTCTTCCTTGTCGTCATCCTGCTGACGGGATGTTTTTCCTTCCGGGTTATGCACGCCCGCGATGGGAATGACGTGGCCGATCCCGGAAACCGCTTTCTACCTGGGAAAAGCGGTCTCGGGGAGGTTCTCGCCGCTTATGGCGCACCGACGGAAGTTCATAAGCTTGGTACCGAAACTCTCCTGATCTATGAACGAATGCATTATCGCGGCGGGGAGATAACCGCCGGCATCCCCATGAGCGACATCCTGCCCACCAGCGTCAACCTCAGCGGCCATGGCGACCTGATCCGATACGACACCGCGGCTTTCTTTTTCCGTCCGGATTCCATTCTCATCCGGACTGCCTACGTTCAGGGAAGCTCCTATCCTTTCTGGGACACCTTCTGGACTGACAAAACCAGCCGACCGTAACCATCCACCGACTTCCATTACGGACTTCCATCCACTGTCGGATAAGATATGTTATGTAAACCTGCGTTATCGAATTCCTCGGGTGTGGTTTGAATTTCTGGATTGCCGGCTCGTGAGACGGATCGCTGCCTGTTTTTCTTCTGCTGATGCGAATGTTTATTGTGAGATGTTTTTGTTTTCGCTGATGACGGATTCAGGCACGAAGACATTTGCCCTTGCTGGATTTTCCTTCTCTTTGTCAGGCCAGTTCCACCTCACCCCAGACGCCCATCCGATCGGCGATGACGATGACGACCCCGAGGACTCCGGAAATTTCTTTCGCCCTCTCGATGCCTTTCCTGATTGTGGCATAATTCTGAACCAGGTTTCCGATGGAAGATGCGGCCGCATCGGCCAGTGTGCTCGTCTTTGAAATGACGGTTACGGAATCCGCCCGGCCGAAACTCAGGCTCGGCCCCACGGTGCCGGAAGACGTGCAGACGCCCAATGGTGTCCGTTCCGGACGGATTTTCAGGGAGATCCGGTTGCTCAATGGCGATGTTCCGGCAAAGATCCCCACGTGCACCTCCCGATCCATCCGGATAAAGATGTCACCGCCGTTCTCGACAATGATGTTGCCGGACAGCGGCAAGAGATCCCTGCCCACCCGCTCCGCTACGGCACCGGCGACACCGGCCATGGGACCGACACCGGCCTGCTCCGCAGCCTCGATCATGTCCCTGACAATCGGCGGGGCAAGATCGTCTTTATCCAATGGAATCATGGACTTCAGGAAGGAAGGCCGGATCTCGATATATGACTCGAGCTGGCGGCGATATTTGTGGATTGCCTGGAGAGCGGGTTCCGTGAGGTCACGGGCAGCGCTGATCAGCAGATCCGTCTGCTCCACCTGGACGGAAAAGGAGACCAGACCCTCGGTCGAGGTCCTCCGGCGATACGTTCGCTCCCGGTATTCCATTATAGAAAACGGGTCGTCCCTTTCCCCAGGAATTGCTCCGCCTCGTCTTTCAATTCATCCGAGATGTCCATGCGGGCATCCTGGCCAAGAAAGATCACCGTCTCGCACCCATTGACCTGGAGGTGAAGAAATCCTTCGTATTTTCCAGGGTATTTCATTATCAGCGCCTTCAGGGTGGACAGATCCTCCGGCTGGAATCGGGATGCATCGACGGTGAAGTGAACAGACAGGAAGGGATGGTCCGCAATTTCAGCAAGATTCTGTATTTCCGTTGCCTTGACCCGAACGTTCTCTTCGTCTGCATCCAGCGTTCCGGTAACAAGAAGAGGATCCGCACCCTTCAGCAGCGCCTCGTACTGACGATAGGTTTCGCCGAAGACGATCACCTCGACGGATCCTTTGAGATCCTCAAAGGTTACATAAGCCATGGTGTCTTTGCGCTTCGTCTTGATCTCCTTGATGGCACTGACGATCCCGCCGAAAGAAACGGTTTCCTTGTCTTGCATTCCCTTCAGTGTCTCAATATCCGCCGTTGCGACCCGTTTGAGTTTCTGCTCGATGAAGGCCAAAGGATGACTGGTGATGTAAAAACCGATCAACTCCTTTTCATAGGAAAGCATTTCTTTGTGATTCCAGCATGTATTGTTTTCATTGTTAAAGCTGTCGTTTAAATTATCGCCGTCATTTCCCTCCAGCGAGTCAAACAAACCGGTCTGTCCGGATGCCCTGTGCTGGGATTCACGACTTGCCAATTCCAGGTCGTGTTCGTAACTCGCCATCAACAGCCGCCGATTCGGATAAATGGAGTCGAAAGCACCGCATTTGACCAGACTTTCCACCACCCGCTTGTTGATCTTCCGGAGATCCGCTCGCCGGCAGAAGTCCTTGAAAGAAAGGAACTTTCCCCCATTCAGGCGAGCCTCCAGAACGGCCTCCACCGCTCCAACTCCCACATTCTTTACCGCCGCCAGCCCGAAACGGATGTTCCCGTCCTCGGATACGCTGAAATCCCGAAGAGAGGAGTTGATGTCCGGGGGAAGGACACCGATTCCCAGAGTGCGGCAATCATGAATGTAGCGGATGATCTTGTCCCGGTTGTCTTTTTCCGATGTGAGCAGGGCCGCCATGAATTCAGCCGGGTAATGGGCCTTCAGGTACGCGGTCTGGTAGGTGATGACCGCATAGGCGGCACTGTGGGACTTGTTGAAGCCGTACTCGGCGAAGGTCTCCATCTGGTCCCAGATCTTCTGCGCCTTCTGCTGGGGAATGGCATTCCGTTTGGCCCCCTCCAGGAACTTCGGCTTCTCCTTCTCCATCTCCTCGGGCTTCTTCTTGCTCATGAGCCGTCGCAGGTTGTCGGCATCGGCCATGGAGTAGCCGCCAATGGAACCGGCGATCTGCATCACCTGTTCCTGATAGACGATGACGCCGTATGTTTCCTGAAGGATATCCTTCAGTTCAGATGCTTCGTAAGTAATTCTCGTCCGACCTTGTTTCCGGGCGATGAAATCGGGGATCTGGCTCATCGGCCCGGGACGGTACAGGGCGATCAGAGCGATGACATCCTCAATGCAGTCAGGCCGGAGGTTCACCAGCAGGTCCTTCATGCCGGAGCTCTCGAGCTGGAAGACCCCGTCGGTGTCCCCCTTTCCGAGGAGCTCATAGGTCTTCGGATCGTCCAGCGGCAGATCCTGCATGTTCAGGGAAATGCCTTTCCCCTCCTCGACGAATTGCAGACAGTTCTGGATGACGGTCAGCGTCTTGAGTCCCAGGAAATCGAACTTTGTCAATCCGATATCCTGAAGATCCTTCATGGCGTACTGGGTGACCACCGATTCGTCGCCTTTGGGACTCCTGTAGAGGGGTACTCTTTCGACCAGCGGCACATCGGAGATGACGACGCCGGCCGCGTGGGTGGAGGCATGGCGATTCAGCCCCTCCAGTGACCTCGACAAGTGGAGGAGTTTCCGGACCTTATCACTCTTCCGGGCCTCCTCCTGAAGGCGAGGCTCATCCTGGATCGCGGTATCGAGCGTTATGTTCAGGACGTTGGGGATCAGTTTCGCGATGGTGTCCACTTCGCCGTATGGTATGTTCAGCGCCCTCCCCACGTCGCGAATGACCGCCTTGGCCTTCATCTGTCCGAAGGTGATGATCTGGGCCACCCGGTCGTGACCGTATTTGTCGGTCACATAACGGATGATCTCATCCCGCCCTTCCTGGCAGAAATCGATGTCGATATCAGGCATGCTCTTGCGGTTCGGATTCAGGAACCGTTCAAAAAACAGCCCGTAACGGATCGGATCGATGGAGGTTATGCCGATGGCAAAGGCGACCAGGCTTCCGGCGGCGGATCCGCGCCCGGGACCGACGGGGATCTTCTTTTCCTTGGCGTACCGCACGAAATCCGCCACGATGAGGAAATAGCCGGAAAACCCCATGGAGCGGATCATCTCCAGTTCTTCCCGAAGCCTCTTCAGGTATACCGCCTGCAATTCCGGTGACCTGCCACGGAGGAGGGCCGGCAGCTTCTCCGCCAGCCCCCTTTCGGCCTCCCGGACGAGCAGCTCGTCCAGGGATTCTCCGGAGTCGCTCTGGAATTGGGGGAGCAGGAACTCGCCGAAGGTGAAGGAAAGATCGCAGCGCTCGGCAATCCGCAATGTGTTTTCGATCGCTTCCGGATGTTTCGCGAACAGGCCGATCATCTCCTCCGGTGACCGGAAGTAGAGTTGGTCTGTTCCGAACCGCATCCGGTCCGCCGTCTCGATGTTCTTCCCGGTCTGGATGCAAAGCAGGACCTCGTGGGCCTCGGCGTCCGACTGCTGCAGGTAATGACAGTCGTTCGTCGCCACCAGAGGGATGGACCGCTTGCGGGCAATTTCGATGAGGCCCGCATTGACCACATTCTGCTCTTCCAGGCCGTTTTCCATGAGCTCGAGAAAGAAATTCCCGTCCCCGAAAATATCCCTGAGCTCGTCGGCCGCCCGAATGGCGCTTTCCATGCCGTTCTTCAGGAGGCGGTCCGCCACCTCACCGTGCAGGCAGGCGCTCGAGGCGATCAGTCCTTCATGATGGGCCTGGAGCAGTCCCCTGTCCACACGGGGCCGGTAGTAAAAGCCCTCCGTCCACCCAGCCGTGACCAGCTTCATCAGATTCCGGTATCCCGTCATGTTTTCCGCCAGTACGACAAGATGCCGGGCCGTTTCCCCGATCCCCTGGGACTGCCTGTCAAAGCGGCTGCCCGGTGCGACATAGAGCTCACAGCCGATAATGGGCTTGATGCCCGCTTTGCGCGCCCGCTGATAGAAATCGATGGCGCCGAACAGGTTGCCGTGGTCCGTGATGGCCAGGGCCGGCATTTCATATTCCCGTGCCTTCTGGAACAGGTCCGCCAGGCGGATGGCACCGTCCAGAAGGCTGTACTGGGTATGTACATGAAGATGAACGAAATCGGAGGGCATGTCTTCTCGATGTCCGGCCGCAACACCGGATGGGCCGGGTACTTAATCCAGCCAGTAGTTGGGAGCTTCCTTCGTGATGATCACATCGTGAACGTGGCTCTCCCGGAGCCCCGCGGATGTGATGCGGACAAACTGAGCTTTTTCGTGCATTTCACAGATCGTGCGGCATCCCACGTAACCCATCCCCGACCGGAGCCCGCCGATCATCTGGTAGATGCTGTCGGACAGGAATCCACGGAAAGGCACCCGTCCTTCGATCCCCTCGGGGACGAGCTTGAGCGGGCTTTCCATCTCGTCCTGGAAGTAGCGGTCCCGGCTGCCTTCCTTCATGGCCTCGAGGGATCCCATCCCGCGGTAAACCTTGTAACTCCGGCCTTGGAAAAGGACTGTCTCGCCGGGGCTTTCCGCCGTTCCCGCAAAGAGCCCTCCCACCATGACGGTATGGGCTCCCGCCGCCAGGGCCTTCACAATGTCGCCCGAAAACTTGATGCCCCCGTCGGCGATAACGGGAATGCCATGTTTGGACGCCACCTTATAGGTGTCGCGGATGGCACTCATCTGGGGAACTCCGACGCCGGCGACGATTCGGGTTGTACAGATCGAGCCGGGCCCCACTCCGACCTTGACGGCGTCCACTCCCGCCTTGATAAGCGCCTCGGCCCCTTCCCCGGTGGCGATGTTGCCGGCAATGAGCTTGCAGGACGGGAAGTTTTGCCTTGTATCGCTCACCGCTTCGATGACTCCCCGGGAATGCCCGTGAGAGGTGTCGATGACAATCACGTCCACACCAGCCGCCAGGAGGGCCTCCACCCGCGCTTCCCGATCGAGCGTCCCGACGGCGGCACCGACCCGGAGCCTTCCCAGCGAATCTTTCGACGCATTCGGATATTTCTTAATTTTTTCGATATCCTTGATGGTTATCAACCCTTTGAGGTTGTACTGCTCGTCCACCACCAGCAGTTTTTCGATCCGGTGCTTGTGCAGGAGTTCCTTTGACTCCTCCAACCCAATGGATGACGATACGGTGACGAGGTTTTCCCTGGTCATCACGTTCGCGATCGGCTGGTCCAGCCTCGTTTCGAACCGCAAGTCCCGGTTTGTAAGAATTCCAACCAGTTTCTTGTTTTTCGTAACCGGAACACCGGAGATTTTGTAGCGCTGCATCAGTTCCAACGCCTCGGAGACCTTCCGTTCCGGTTCGATCGTGATGGGATCGACGATCATCCCGCTTTCCGATTTCTTCACCTTGTCCACTTCCAGCGCCTGCCTCTGGATGGACATGTTACGGTGAATGATTCCGATTCCGCCTTCCTGGGCCATGCAGATGGCCGTGGCCGATTCGGTCACCGTATCCATCGCCGCACTCACGATGGGGATGCTGAGCGTGATCTCGCGGGTCAAAAGCGTCGTGGTCTCGACATCTTTCGGCATGACTGCCGATTCCGCCGGCACCAGGAGCAGGTCATCAAACGTCAGGGCCTCTCGAACCTGGTCACCCAACATGACTATTCCTCCATATTTCGTTCAGGATGATATCTCCGGGGATTTCCGCTGGAGAAGGTCGTAGATCTGTCCGTTGAGATCAAGATAAAAAGCATCTCTCCGGGCATCGTATTCGATGTGCTCGGCCAACTGGTAATAAGCCGGCCGGGAAAAACGGGCCGAAAAGCGGCCTTCGCGGACGGAGCAGTACGGCACGTTCTCTTCCGTCATGGACAGGCTTGACGGATCCAGGAACTCAAGGCTGTCGTCGCACAGGAGCAGTTTGATCCGCTCGCCGTTCCCGTCCTCCTTCCCGGACCGGTATACGGCCCGAACAACGAAAGGGGTGTCCTCCACGTCGATCACACAGCAGTCGTGCCCCAGATCGATCCAGTACCGCCCCTCTTCGTCGAGGCGGAGGTGTTCGTAGAAATAACTGACGATTTCCTTGCGGAACATGACGGCGCCCCGGAAGTACCAGACTCCGTCCCGGTCTATCCGGATGTCACACAGGGGAATGTTTTCCTTTACGTTTTCCATAATGTCTCAGGATTCTTTCCTGCTGTCGATCCATATCGTTACGGGACCATCGTTGACGAGCCGGACCTTCATCATGGCCTGAAACTCGCCTTCTCCGACACGACCGCAGAGCCGCTCCCGTGATTTCCCGACGAAATAACGATATAGAGTCCTGGCGCGCAGCGGTTCTTCCGCATGAGCAAAAGAGGGGCGCCTTCCCTTCCTGCAGTCCGCCAGCAGGGTGAACTGGGAAATCACCAGCAGGGACCCTTCCGTATCCATAAGGGAAAGGTTCATTTTGCCGTCCGGATCTTCAAAGATCCGAAGGTTTATGATCTTTTCCAGGAGATAATCGGCATCCGCTTCCCTGTCCCCCTGCTCCACACCGAGGAAGACCAGGAGTCCGGCGCCGATAGCGGAAAGGTTTTTCTCCCCGGCCGTTACATCGGCCTCGGAGACGCGCTGGATGACGGCCCGCATCTGCAACACCCCGTCTCAATCGCGGCGCATGTTAGCAGCAATCGGGGCCACCTTCAAGTGCTTTGTGGAATCAGGCTCCGTGTTTTTCTGTTTCCGGAAAGGCAAAAGGCCCCTGAACGGGGCCTCCTGCAGATGATTCTGTTCCAGGATCCGCGAAACGGATCAGAAATCCGAAGCCGGAGCCACAGAGAGGATCTGCGTTACAGGAAGAGTGGCAATATCAAGGTATTTCCGATATTTTGGATCCTCCGGGGAGAGCATGTCCATGACCCGGGAATACAGGTTTTCGATGATCAGCTCCCGCCCTTCTTCGTGCCGGGGGATGCCGAATCGGATTCTCTTCCGCTCCGCTTCCATCAGCTTGTTCATAAGGTTTTTCGTCGTCCAGATGGTGCCCCGGCGGGCGAAGTCGGAGAGTCTGGCGGCATAGTTGACCGAATCGCCCAGAGCCGTAAATTCCACACTCGGGGACGTCGGGATCGTCCCGAAGAATTCCTGACCTTCATTGATGCCGATATTGAGATGAAGGTCTGTGAACCAGCCCTTCCGGAGCTTCCACTCGTAACTGAGACGAGACATCTTTTCCTTCAGTTCAACCGAACAGGCGATTGCGTTCATCATGTAGTTCGAGTCACGGTCTCTCAGGAAATAATAAACCATTCCGTCGCCGACATGCTTGCCGTATGTTCCGTAATAACTTCTGAAAGAGCTCTCCATGGTCTTCCAGATCTCGTTGATGAGTTCGAAGTACTCCTCCGGGGCCAATTCGGCGCAGATTCTGCTCGAGTCCTGCAGATCCGCTACGAGGACACAGAATGAGGTGAGAGTCGGCATGCGCTGCTTCAGAAGTTCCCGGACAACCTGATCCCTGCTGGAAAGAAGCTCGGCCACTCCTTTAAGGATTGTTTCGACTTCCCCATAAACAAAAAGGATTCCTTCGCGAAATATTGCATAATAAACGTGATAGGGCTGGCTTTTCCCATGCACGGGAGGTGCCTGCAGGAAGATGTCTTTCACCTTGTCGTGCGGTGCGGCCTCGGCCCTCTCAAAAAGAGTCTGAAGGTATTCCAGTTCTTCCGGCATCATGTCGCCATACATCTTCTGAAGAAATTCCCTGTTTTGCCTTCCCTTGACGAAAGACATGTGGAGGGCACACAGATCGAGGTCCATGTTGCCCAGGATCCGGCTTGAGGCCCCACCCTGCAGGAGCAGGCGAAAGACATTGCGATTCTCCGCCTCCCGAATCGTGCGGACAGACCTGCGGAAGATTTTTTCCTCCGCCAGGGGGTTGATCCAGTCGATCTCAAAGTTGTTGTTGACAAGGTAGGCAGGGCAAGGAATTTCATCGATCGTCACCTGCAGCGCCGAAGCCTTTCGCTGATCCTCATCCTTGACCTCGCGTCTGGAAGGTGCTCTCTCCTCGGAGACAGGAAATTCATTCCCTTTTTTCCCTGTGCCGTCCATTCCCGGAGCGTGATACTCCCCTGTCTCCATGGATGTTATTTCCGTTTCTGGAATCTCCTCCGGCTCGCCACGCTCCTGATCCTGACCGACGGGAAGACGAACGCCAAGTTCCTCAAGAATGTTTCGCATGATTTTTTTCTCCCTTTTCAGTCTTTGTACCGCTTCAATCCGCTCGACCGCGGAAAGCGGGAAATATCCTACCCTTCGCGCTTTAATCCCTTCAGCCTCCGGCTTGAGTACCCTTGGTTTCGGGATCAACCCCATCTGGATATAATTGTTCAGTGTCGCCCGGGAAATCCCCGTCTTCCGAAGAAGTTCAAGGCTGCTGATCCAGGCGCCATCAGCCATCTTTTCCACTCCTGCCTCTTTCCAAGGATTTATTATACTGTCCAACTTTCCTTTATATTTATGAATGGACAGGACAATACACAATCCCTTCCCCGTTGTCAAGCAATTATTATTGGACAGTCTATTTGTTGCCAGCCATATTCAGTATTCTGATACATAAACGTGTGCTTGGACAGTATATGTGTGTCTTCTTGCATCAACAATCTGAGAGGGTTATTTCCGTGTTGTCGTCGCATCTCCGGCTATGCTATAGGTCCTGTGCAGGAACCAAAAAAGGGATTACACGCTCCATGGCAAACGTTCTCGGAAGAAAATCGATTCTCCTTGTCAATCCATGGATCCACGACTTTGCCGCTCATGACCACTGGGCAAAGCCGATGGGGCTTCTCTACATCGCGTCATGCCTCAGGATTATGAACTACGATATAAATGTATTGGACTGTCTAATCTCAATGCATGGTTTAACTGATGGCGCCGGAATTCCTCCCTTTCGGCGCAAAGGGGATGGACGGGGTTCATACCCGAAGGAAGAAATTCCCAGGCCTGCCGCGCTGCGGGGCATCCCGAGAAAGTTCAGCCGATACGGCCTCCCTCCCCGGCTTGTGGAAATGCGGTTAAAAAAAATGCAGAGACCCGATCTCGTGCTCGTTACGTCCTTCATGACCTACTGGTACCCGGGGGTGTCCGAGACGATCCAACTCATTCGCTCCCTGTGGAAATCCGTACCTGTGGTCCTGGGGGGAATTTACGCAACCCTGTGCACCGGCCACGCAGTGACCCACAGCGGCGCCGATCTCGTGATTCCCGGCGAGGGGATTGCAAATCTTTCCGGTCTTCTCCGTGATGTTCTGGGGGATCCGCCGGAACCTGCCCGACGGAGTGAGGGGCTGGACCACCTTCCCTACCCTGCCTACGACCTCCTTCCCTTCCTGGATCAGGTTCCCATCCTGACCTCCCGGGGATGCCCGTTCCGCTGCACCTATTGCGCCTCACATCAGATCGAACCCCGGTATCAACGGCGTGACCCCGCCTCCGTCGCCGATGAAATCACCTACTGGCACGAGCACCGTGGGATGATCGATTTTTCGTTTTACGATGATGCACTACTGACATATCCGCAGGAGATGATTCTGCCGCTTCTCCGGGAGGTTATCCACCGGAACATGAAGTGTCGCTTTCACTGTCCAAACGGCCTGCACCTTCGGAATATGGATGAAGAACTCGCCCACCTGCTGTTTCAAGCGGGCTTTAAAACACTTCGTTTTGGCTTTGAAACCGCGGATTCGGACCGCCAGAGGGAAACGGGGGGCAAAACCCGCTCCAGTGATTTGATTGAGGCGATGCGATGCCTCCGGAAGGCTGGTTACCGCAGCGGCGAGGTCGGGATTTATCTGCTCTGCGGCCTTCCGGGACAGGGAGTGGCGGAAATAGCGGAAGGAATCGATTTTGTCCGTGCCTGCGGGGCGCGGCCGATCCTGGCTGAATATTCCCCCATACCGGGGACCGCCCTATGGGAACAGGCAGTGACGGCATCACCCTACCCGATTGCCGAAGAACCCCTCTTTCACAACAACACCCTGCTCCCCTGCGCGGACAGGGAACTGACGCTGCCGGTTTTCAGGGAATTGAAGCGAAGGGCGCTCGCTCCGGGGGGCGGGTGGGATGGAGGAACATGACGGGATGAAAGCCCTCTGCGGAAGGCGTTGATGCCGCTCCGGGGATCGACGACCGGGGAGCCGCAGGAGCGGCCCTCGCCCGTCCCGCATTCCAGTGGAAACAGCCGGCCATCAACCGTCGATGACACCGGGTCACGATCTGGCCTTGCGGAGAATCTCCGTGGCCTGGATGATCTTCATGACCTCCACTGTGCCGGATGCCGGAAAGAGCTCCAGAGCGTCATTGAGAAGCCTGGGCAGATGGGATTGGGGGTTCACGCCCTGCCCGCCCAAAAGCTGCATGGCCTTCTGGGTGACCCAGAGGGCCGTCTCCGCGCCGACGGCCTTGGCCCGGGCCGCCCATTTCCCGATGCGTCGCGGCGGGATGCCCCGGTCCAGTGCTGCGCAGGGATAGTAAACGACCCACCGGGCCTTTTCAATTTCCGTTTCCATCTCGGCCAGCATGAACTGAATGTGCTGAAGCCGGCTGATCGGCTTCCCATACAGGACCCTTTCCCGGGCGAAGCGGAGGGCGATCTCGAAGGCGCCTTCGGCAATGCCGAGACCGATGGCCCCGATGGTGGGGCGGGAAACGATGAACCCCGACAGGGCAATGGCATGGCCGTCGCCCTCCCGGCCAATCAGGTTCCCGGCGGGGACAAGACAATCATCGAAAAGGAGCTCGCTGATCGGAACGGAACGGAATCCCGTCTGGCTCTCCCTTCGCCCGACCCTGAAACCGGCCGTTTTCTTTTCCACGGCCAGCATGCTGGCCCGTCCTCCGGTCCGGACGAGAAGGAGACAGAAATCTGCGATTCCGCCGTTGGTTATGTACACCTTGCGGCCCCGGACCCTGAACATCTCGCCTTCCCGCACCGCCTCGGTATTCAGGTTTGCCACGTCGGACCCGCCGGTGGGCTCCGTGGCAGCCAGACAGATGATGCGCTTGCCCTTGACCACCGGCGCCAGGTAATGCTTTTTCTGTTCGGTGCTGCCGTAATGCTCGAGGGCATGGACGGGCGCCAGGGTCCCCTCCAGGAAGAAGGCCAGGGAAGGATAGACACGGGAAATTTCCTCTGCAGCGACCAGGCCCGCCACGTAGCCCCTGGCCGTCCCTCCGACATCCCCGGCCGAGGCGGTGCCGATCACTCCCAGGGAAGCAAGCGGGGCCAGCAGGTCCCGGGGGAACTCGCCCCGGGCATCCATCTCCAGAGCGCGGGGCAACAGGAGTTCCTCGGCCATCCGCCGCACGGTCGCCCGAAAGTCCTGCATACCATCCATCATTTCAATCATTTCTTCATTCCTCGCTGTGCTGTGGAACGGCTCTTCCATGCCGGGGCCATTATCTACCACATTCACCCCCGGAATTCCCTCCCCTTTCTCGGCTGGCTATTGGAGAGCGCCGCCGGCGTCATTCCCTTCAAATCATCGCCGTCGAAAGAGCGGGAAGAGAGCCATCTCTTTGAAAGGTTGAAAAAATGTCCATCACCTGTTAGTAACAAATGCCGAAGCGGCATTGCCCAATCCGGCACATCGTTATGTGCCGGCCCCCCCGGGAAGTCCGATTCCGGTCCTGAACAATCCCATCGAAGGAGGGCGATCATGGATTTCAGACTTACGGAAGAGCAGGAACTGATTCGCAAGAACATGAGGGAATTCGCCGAGAAGCATGTGGACCCCATCGCCGCCGAGATCGACGAAAACAGCAGGCATCCCGTCGAGCTGTTTCGGCAGCTTGCCGAGGGAGACTGGATGGGCATTCCGATCCCCCAGGAATACGGTGGGGCCGGAGCGGAATACCTGACTCACACCGTGGCCGTGGAGGAGCTCTCCCGGTCCTGCTCGTCCACCGGATTCACCGTGTCCATCCACGTCGGCATCGCCTGTATGCTGATCAATCTCTTCGGCAGCGAAGAGCAGAAGAAAAAATTCCTCGTTCCCATGGCCAGGGGCCGGCATCTCGGCGCCTTCGTCCTGACGGAACCGGGGGCCGGAACGGACGTCATGGCGGCCACGACCACCGCCGTGGCGGACGGCGGCGACTATGTGATCAACGGTACGAAGACCTTTACCTCCAACGGCCCCACGGGCGACACCTACATCGTCTTTGCGTGGACCGACAAAGCCGCGGGCCGGAAAGGCATGAGCGCCTTCATCGTTCCCAAGGAAACCGTGGGGATGAAGGCGGGGGAGCACTTCAACAAGATGGGCCTCCGTTCCTCCCAGACTTCCGAGATGGTCTTCAAAGACTGCCGGGTTCCGAAGGAAAACCTCCTGGGCAAGGAAGGAAACGGCATGGCCATGGCCATGACAGGATTCGACCACGGCCGCGTCGGAATCGCGGCCCAGTCCGTCGGCATTCTGCAGGCGGCTTTGGACGAGTCCATCCGCTACTCCAAGGAGCGAGTCCAGTTCGGCACCCCCATCGCCCGACATCAGGCCATCTCGTGGATGATCGCCGACATGGCAACGGACCTGTCCGCCGCGCGCTACCTGACCTATGCCGCCGCCTGGCTGAAAGACCAGAAGCAGCCCTTCAGCAAGGAGGCCTCCATGGCCAAGCTGTTCGCCGCCGAGGCCGCCATGAGGCATACCATCAAAGCGGTCCAGATCCACGGCGGATACGGCTACTGCAAGGGAGCCAAGGTGGAGCGCCTGATGCGGGACGCCAAGATCACCGAGATCTACGAGGGCACGTCCGAGGCTCAGCGGATGGTGATCTCCGGAAACGTGCTCCGCTAGCGAACCGGGGCACGGGAACATCCGGACGGAGGGATGAGGATGCCAGTCCTGGTTGCATGCTTCAAGTGGGTCGTCGACGAGGCCTACATCCGGCGGACTTCCGCCGGGGAACTGGACCTGTCTTCGGTCAGCTACAAGATCAGCGATTACGACCGGAACGCCCTGGAAGAGGCGGCCCGCCTGAAAGAATCGGCAGGCGGGTCCATTTCGGCCGTGACCGTGGGGATCCCCGAGGCGACCAAGGGTGTCAAGGACGCCCTCTCCCGGGGTGCCGATCAGGCCTTTTTCATCGCCGATCCCTCCTTTGAGACGCTTGATGCCTCCCGGACGGCGGCCGTTCTGGCGGAGGTCATTCGGGACCGCATCGGCAATTTCGACCTGATCCTCTGCGGGGAAGGATCGAGTGATCGCTACGACCAGCAGGTGGGGATCCGCCTGGCGGAGCGGCTGGGCATCCCCTGCGTATCCTTTGTTCAGAAGATCGACCTGGAGGAGGGGCGCCTGTCGGCCGAACGGCGCCTGGAGGACGGGATCGAGCGTGTTTCCGCCCCGCTGCCCGCCGTCGTGACGGTCCTTCCGGACATCAACGTCCCCAGGATCCCCGGCGTGAAAGACACACTGTCGGCCTCCCGCAAGCCCATCGTCACGATCGGCAGGGAGGAACTGGCCACCGCGTTGGATGAAGGGCCTTTCCGCACCGTTTCGCTCACGGCCTCCCACCTGGAGCGAAGATGCGAGCGCTTCGGGGCGGACGAGCCGGATATCCGACGTTTTGCGGGAGCACTCAGGCAAAAAGGGGTTCTCCAATAAGGGAACGAACCATGCCCGGAATCTGGATTTTCGCCGAAAAAATCGA
>CAYNEJ010000039.1:1796-24779 GCA_964396205.1 uncultured Syntrophaceae bacterium | reverse complement strand
CTGGAGGCCCATCTGGGCGTCGCCCATGTCGCCTTCGAGCTCCGCCTTGGGGACGAGGGCCGCCACGGAATCCACCACCAGGATATCGAGGGCGCCGCTGCGGACGAGGGTCTCGGCGATCTCCAGGGCCTGCTCACCCGAGTCGGGCTGGGAGATGAGAAGGTCGTCGGTGTTGACGCCGATCTTCCGGGCATAGGTGACGTCCAGGGCGTGCTCCGCGTCGATGAAGGCGGCCAGGCCGTTCTGCTTCTGCGCCTCCGCCACGATGTGGAGGGCCAGGGTGGTCTTCCCGCCCGATTCGGGGCCGAAGATCTCGATGATCCGTCCCCTGGGGACGCCGCCGACGCCCAGCGCGATGTCCAGGCTCAGGGATCCCGTGGGGATGGCCGGCACGTCCGCCGCGGGTTCGCTGCTGCCGAGGCGCATGATCGCGCCCTTTCCGAACTGACGCTCAATCTGGCTGATGGCCAGGTCCACCGCTTTCTCCCGATTGAAGTCCGATGTCATGGTTTCCTCCCTCATCCGTGTTTTATTCGGCAACGTGCCGCGATTTTCCAGTCAATCCGTCTCCCCGGGGGCTCAGGAGTCGTCCCGCCGGCGCTCCTTCCCGAAGGGCCAGGAGGCGAGCTTCGTGTAAACGGCGCCCTGGGGTGAAAGGTCGCTCTTGAACAGATGCAGCTCCCGGGCGATAAACCCTCCCGCCGCCCAGTCCGCTGCTTCTTCCATGGCCCGGGCCAGGCCGATAAGACCCCGGGGCGTCTTGATCCGGCCCAGGGTCAGGTGGGGCCGGAACGGGCGGGCCTCCCGCGGGAATCCCTCCGCCTCCAGGGCACCTTCGACGGATTTCTGGAGAACCGTCAGGTGGTGGATGTCCCCCTCCATGCCCATCCAGAGGACCCGGGGCCGGTTGGAGTCGGGAAAGACGCCCATCGTCCGGACCTCGATGTGGATCGGCGAGGTCCCCGCGACGAGAGGCTCCACCGCCCGGGATATCCGCTCCACGTCGGCCGGTGCAATGTCGCCGAAGAACTTCAGGGTCAGGTGGATTCCCCGGGGGCGCACCCAGGAGATCACCCCCTGGATCCTGCGCCTCAGGCGCTCCTGGTGGGCTCCGATCTGCCGGAGCACCTCTTCCGGCGGGTCGATGGCCAGGAAGGCCCGGATGTTCTTCCCGTCAGGCATCGCCCGGCTCTCCTTTGAGGTAGCGAAGCAGGACGAACAGGGCCGTCTGGGCCGTGATGACCTTGTTCCGCCGGCGCGTCCACCGGAAGTCGTACCGGCGGCAGAGAGTCTCCCGTCCGGCGGCCAGGGCAAGGAAGACCGTCCCCACCGGCTTGTCCTCGGTTCCTCCCGTGGGGCCGGCGATGCCCGTGGAGGCGAGTCCCAGGTCCGTTCCGGCGATCCGCCGCACGCCCTCCGCCATGAGGCGGGCCGTCTCCTCGCTCACGGCTCCGTGCCGCCGGAGGATGTCGTCCGGCACCCCCAGCAGATCCTGCTTGGCAAGATTGCTGTAGGTGACGAGGCCGCGCTCGAAATAGACGGAGCTGCCCGGCACGTCCGTGAGGCGGTCGGCGATCAGCCCGCCCGTGCAGGACTCCGCCACGGCGATGGTCCTGCCCTGTTCTGTCAGGAGTGCTCCCACGGCCCCTTCCATGGTCTCGTCGTCCCGGGCGAAGATGTGCCGGGCAAGCCGGCTTTCGACGTTCCGCACCGCCTCCTCCAGGAGCCGGTCTGCGGCCTCCTCCCGTTCGTGCCGGACGGTCAGCGCGATGTGGTTCTCGGGGAAGTTCGGGTAGAATCCGACATCGACGCCCCGGGCCGCCAGATCCAGGCCGGCCAGGGCCTGATCCGCCCCCGCCTCCGAGAGGCCGTACGTCTTGAGGGTCCTGCTCCGGACGAAGGGGGCGGCGCCCGGAAAGGCCTTCGCAAGAAGGGGCAGGACTCCCTCCGGGAGCATCCGCTGCACCTCTGCGGGAACACCCGGGATCACGGCCACGATCTTCCCGTCCGTCCGGACGGCGAAGCCTGCGGCCGTCCCGGAGGGGTTCGGGATCACCTCCGCGCCGGCGGGAAAGCATGCCTGCTTCGCGTTGTTATCCGTCCATTTGAGGCGGTATCTCTCGAAAATGCCCCGAACATGAGCCAGGACCGCCTCGTCGGTATACAGCTCAAGGCCGAAGGCCTGCGCCACGGCTGCCGTCGTGATGTCATCCGCCGTCGGGCCGAGTCCGCCGGTGACGATCACGGCATCAGCCAGGGAAAGCACGTGCTTCAGGGCGCCTCCGATGGCATCCGCCTGGTCACCCACGCTCATCATGACCGGGACCTGCCAGCCCCGGGCCTTCGCGGTCCGGGCGATCAGGGCGGTGTTGGAATCCTGGATCCGCCCTCCCGTCAACTCGTTTCCAATGGTCAGTATGGCAATCTTCATGATCCTGATGATCCGGAGCCGCCGGGTCGGGGCGACGGGAGTCGCGGGGGCCTAAAACCCGAACACCCGAATCGCCAAGTGAAGGAGGATGTTTCCGTAAATGCCTGCCGCCACGTCGTCCAGGACGACTCCATACCCGCCGGGGGCCTTCCGCTGAAGAAAGCCGGCGGGAAAGGGCTTTGTAATGTCCAGGAGGCGAAAAAGCAAAAAACCCGCCGCCAGGTGGGCCGGCGTGGGGGAAATGAAACCCATGGTCCAAAGAAAACCGATGATTTCGTCGAGGACGATCTTCTGGGAATCCTTCTCTTGAAAGATCCGCTCCGCCCGTCCCGTGATCCAGAAGGCCGATCCGGTGCACCCGATGAGGGCAGCCAGGAAAATCGGAGGGGACAGCGGATAAAGAACCAGGAACAGGGGGATTCCCAGCAGGGTCCCCGCCGTTCCGGGCGCAACCGGGACATATCCCAGGCCTAGGCCCGTCGCCGCCGCCTTGATCAGTTTCTCGATCAGAAATCCGCCTTCAGGGGAAACAGGATGGGTCTGCACCGTGATTAGCCTTTTTCCCGGGGCCTGTCAATGGCGAGAATCAGGCCGCGAACGGCCTCCCGGATCAAAGGCCGAGGATGCGAGCCAGGTGAAAGGAAGCGATCCCCGCGACCACGGAAAGGACCAGCATGGCGATGAACGAGGCGGTGAACCAGCGCCAGCTGTCCATTTCCCGGCGCAGCACCGCCAGGGTGGCCGCGCACGGGACAAAAAGCATCAGGACCACCAGAAAGGCCAGGGCGGAGGACGGGGCCAGGGCCTGGGGCAGAATGCCGATCAGCCCCTCCTCGCCGACGCCGTACAGGACGCCCAGGGTGGCGATGGCGTTCTCCTTGGCCACGATGCTCGTCAGGAGCGCGACGATCAGCTTCCAGTCGAATCCCAGGGGGACGCCCAGCGGCTCCAGCAGCCGGCCGATCCAGGCGAGGGCGCTTTCCTCCACGGTCGCCCCCGGCCAGTGGGAGAGGATCCACACCGCCACGGAGACCGCCAGGATGATCGTGCCGGCCTTCCGGATGAAGGCGGCCGTCCGGAACCACACGACGGCGGCGATCGTCCGCAGGTTCGGCTTGTGGTAGAGGGGCAGCTCCATGATGAAGGGCATCGGTTCCCCCTTGAGGAAAAACCGGCTGGCCGCACTTCCCACGAGCCCCAGGAGCAGGATGTTGACCGTCAGGACCGACCAGGCGATCAGGGCGGCCCGGGAACCGAACACGGCGGCGGAGACGAAGGTCAGGACGGCAAGCCGTGCCGTGCAGGGGACGAAGGGGGACAGGAACATGGTCAGGAGCCGCTCCTTCCGGGACTCGATGATCCGGGCCCCCATCACCGAGGGTACATTGCAGCCGAAGCCGTGGAGGCCGATCAGGTGCATGAAGCGGTCCATGACGAAGGCCGCCCGGGCCATGTATCCCACGTCCTCCAGGACGGCCAGGAACAGGAAAAAAATCAGCAGGATCGGGACGAAAGTCAGGACCGTTCCCGCGCCGCCGAACATCCCCTCGATCAGGATCCCCTTCAGCCAGGGGTGGGCGCCGCCCATCCAGGCCTCCAGCGATTGTGCCGCCGTGGAGAACAGTTCCTCCAAAAGCTTCTGCAGGGGGAACCCGATCAGGTACGTGGCGCCGAAGATCAGGCCGAAGGCGCCCAGGAGGATCGGAATGCCGAACACGGGCCGGGTCAGGATGTGGTCGATGCGGTCCGTCAGGACGACCTCGCCCATGCGGAACCGGGAGATCGCCGCCCGGGTGACCTCCTCGATCCAGTCGTAGCGGCCCCCCACGACGGCATGGAGGGCGTCCTCGTGCTGAATCAGGAGCGCCTGGATCCGGCTCCGGATGTCAGCGGGGATCTCCGCTTCCACCAGTCTTGTGATCTCGGGGTCTCCCTCCATCAGCTTGATGGCCACCCACTGGGCATTGTAGCCGCACGTGTTGGCGGGGAGCGATTCGGGAAAGTGCTTGCTCACCAGGTCGGCAATCTCGCGATAGATGGCGAGGTGGTCGCTGGACACGCCCGGAATGCGGGGGTGGTAGGGCACATCCCCTTTCTGCAGGGCGATCACCTTGTTCACCAGCTCCCGGACGCCGCGGTTCTTCACGGCGACCATGGGAACCACCGGGATTCCCAGGGAAGCCTGGAGGGCATTGGCGTCGATGGAGATCCCCTGGTCTTCCGCCACGTCCAGCATGTTCAGGGCGATGACGACGGGGGGTCCCAGGAGCAGGATCTCCGTGAGAAGGTAGAGGCTCCGCTCCAGACCGGCCGCGTTGACGAGCAGAACGATCACATCGGGCCTTTCGTGAACGATGAAGTCCCGGGCGACCTTCTCCTCTTCGGAGCAGGCGGTGAGGCTGTACGTCCCGGGAAGGTCCACGATCCGCATCTCCACCTCGCCGGAGCGGTGGATCCCGTCCTTCTTCTCCACCGTTTTCCCCGGCCAGTTCCCCACGTGCTGGGACAGCCCGGTCAGGAGATTGAAGATGGTGGACTTCCCGATGTTCGGCTGGCCCGCCAGGGCGACGAGGAGCCGCCGGCTTTCCTCCTTCTCCGGTGGCGTCTCCCCGGCGGTATCGGGCACGACCTGGACAAGGATCTTTTCCGCCTCTCCCATCCCCAGGGCGACCCGGCCGTCCCCGACCTGGACAATGAGGGGACCGCCGCCGCTCTGGCGCAGCACCTTCAGCCGCGTTGCCTGGGCGATCCCCATGGAGGCGAGCCGCGACACAAAGGCGTTCCCGCCGGTGAGGGCGTGGACTTGTGCGGCGTCTCCTTCTTTGAGAGTCGAGAGAGGAATCTCGTCTTCCTTCATATATCGTGGCCTTTTTATCGCATCGCTGGTTTCGGGCGTCCTCGTCCGGAAGCCCTTGTAAACGGTCATGAATCAACCCGGAAAGTATATGCAGGGCTTTCCGCGGGTCAAGATTTATTCACTTTTCAGGCGGGACGGCTGCAGGGAAGCCACCAGGAGTGCCGCCGCCAGGAGGAGGACCAGATCCATCCACCAGGCCGCCGTGTAGGATCCGAAACGGTCGTAGATCATGCCGCTGGCGATGGCCCCCACGCTCCCGCCGATGCCGGCGACGAAAAAGGTCAGCATGCCATAGGATGCCCCGAGGACGAGGCTGCCGAAGCGGTCCGCCAGGAGATACGGCATCAGGGGGGCAATGCACCCGTAGCCGAAGCCGAAGAGCAGGGCGTATGCGACCATGTGGTTCATGTCGGCGGCCACGAGGAGGACGGCGACGCCGGCGGCCATGAAGAGGAAGCCCAGGCAGGCGGCGTATTTTGCGTCCCGAAGACGATCCGAGATCCAGCCGAAGAAAAAGCGGCCCCCGATGCTGGACAGCCCGATGTATCCGGGCAGGAGGGCCGCCTGCATCAGGTCGATGCCGAGTTCCACGGCGAAGGCCGTCTGGTGGACAAAGGCCGAGATCTGGGCCACCAGGGCGAAGGTGAAGCACAGGCTCAGAATCCAGTAACGCGAATCCCGGAGAACCTGCCTCATCGGGACACCCTTCGCCGCCGCGGGCGGGGCCGTCCGCTCCGGGTGCGAGGGAGGCGCCTCCCCGTCGGGATGCATGCCGTAGTCTTCCGGTCTTGTCTTGCCCATCAGGGTCTGCGCCGTTATGACGCCGAGCACGAGGACGAGGCCGCCCAGGATCCAGAAGCCCCATGGCCATCCCCAGTGCTTGACGGCATAGCCGACCAGGGGGGAGAGGATCATGCTGCCGACGCCGATCCCGATGGAGGCGATGCCGATGGCCAGGCCCCGCTTCCGCTGAAACCACTTCGCCACCGTGGAGCTTCCCACGACCGCTCCCAGGCAGGAGGTGCCGATCCCGCCGAGCAGCCCGTAGGTCAGGTACAGGTGCCAGGGTTCCCGGACGAATCCCGTCAGAAAGAGGGCCGCAGAGAGGGTGACGGCTCCGAAGGTCATGACCCAGCGCGGGGCGACGCGGTCCAGGAGGCGGCCGGAGAAGATCCCTCCGATTCCGTATACGATCATGGTGATGGACGGGGCGAAAGAGATGGCCGACCGCGACCAGGACAGGTCGGTTGTGATGGGCTTGACGAAGATGGTGAAACAGTAGGTGGTTCCGTGGTTGAGGCCCATCAGGACGAAGGCCCCGAAGACCACGTACCAGCCCCAGTAGATTGCGTTTCGCTGCATGTGCTTCCTTTGCGGATCGGAAATGACGTGGCGGCCCGCCGATTCCCATGCCGGTGCGGGGAGACGGTGCCGCTGCCGGCGCCTTGCACCGGTGCCGCAACTCTTAGGTCCAAAAGGGGTTTCTGTCAACCAAAGCTTGGCTTGCCGTTGAAGAACGGCCGCCTGCCGCGTGTTCCTCGTCTCTCGCGGATCGACCCATGTGAAGAAGCACGCTTCGCGGCCCGGGGCTTCGGGAGCTTTGCCTCCGACCGCGTCCGGGCAGACCGGAAAAGGAGCCCCGTGACTCGGCGATTCCTTTACGGCAGGCCCCTTCTGTGCTAGGACCATCACCGGATCAATCAATACTGGAGGAATATGCAATCTTCGCTGTCCCGGTCCAGGAGGCGTCGGGGAGGCCGCCCCGGAGGACCCCAGAGGACGCCCATCCGCATGAAGCCCGACGCGGACCCGCTTCTCCGGAGCGTGTTTTCCCGCATCGGCCGCCCCCCGGAGGCCCCGTTCGTTCCGGATCCCTTCCAGCTGGAGTCGCTGGAGGCGGTCCGGCAGTCCGACTGCCTTGTCACGGCGCCCACGGGATCCGGCAAGACCTGGATCGCCGAGCAGGCCATCGAGGACGTGTTCCGCCGCGGCGGACGGGCCTGGTACGCTTCGCCCCTCAAGGCCCTGACGAACGCCAAGTGGGTCGAGTTCGGCCAGCGCTTCGGGGCCGACCACGTGGGGATCCTGACGGGAGACACGAAAGAAAACGCGGACGCGCCGATCATCGTCGGCACGACGGAAATCCTCCGGAACCAGCTCTACGACTCGATGCACCAGGGAAAGGACCTTCCCTGCGACCTGGTGATTCTCGACGAGGCCCACTACCTGGGGGATCCCGACCGGGGGGTCGTCTGGGAGGAGATCATGATCTACCTTCCGGCGCGGGTCAACCTCCTGCTTCTCTCCGCCACGATCGGGAACGCCGAGGAAATCGCCTCCTGGCTTTCGTCCCTGCGGGAAAAGCCTTGCCGGGTCGTCCGGGAGACGGGACGTCCCGTTCCGCTCTATCCTCTCTTCCTGCACCCCTCCGGCCGGGTCATGCCGTTTCTCGACCAGCGCCGCCTCTACGGCAAAGTGGCCGAGTTCACGGGCGGCGGGAGTTCCCCGGCGAGCCGCGGCCGGCCGCCCCATTTCGGCGATATCCTCCGGGTGCTCCGGGAATACAACCTGCTGCCGGCGATTTTCTTTCTCAAGTCCCGGTCCGAGTGCGACGGCGCCCTCAAGACCTGCCGGAGCGGTCCCGGCGTCCACGCCGGGGAGGCCTTCCGGGAGGATGTCGAGGATCTGTTTGCCCGCTTCCCCTACCTGGAGCAGCACCGGCAGCTTCACGACCTCCAGCGCTGGCGCGTTGCCGCCCACCATGGCGGACAGCTGCCGGCCTGGAAATTCTTCGTCGAGCGGATGATGAAGCAGGGCCACCTGGAGGCGATTTTCGCCACCTCGACGGTTGCGGCGGGGGTGAATTTCCCTGCCCGGACCATCGTCCTGTTCAACTCGGACATCTTCGACGGGCACTCCTTCAATCCGCTGACGGGCACGGCGTTCCACCAGATGACCGGCCGGGCGGGACGGCGGGGCCAGGACAAGATCGGTTTCCTGGCCCTTGTCCCGGGACGCTTCCTGGACGTTTCGCACGTCCGGCGGCTTCTGTTCCGGGAGTCCGAGCCCATCGAGAGCCGGATCCGGAACGACTTCTCCATGGTCCTGAACCTTCTTTTGTCCCAGACTCCGGAAGACGTTCGGGTCATCTTCGAGCGGTCCTTCGCCGCCTATCAGGCCACCGCCCGGGGGAAAAAGCCCGGCCGGGGACTCTGGGAAGGATTCCTCCGGCACGTCGATTTTCTCAAGGCGGAGGGATTCGTGGGTCCGGACGACCGGCTCACGGAGAACGGCCTGTGGGCGTCGAAGCTGCGTCTGGACCACCCGCTGCTCATCGCCGAGGGGCTCCGGACCGGGGCGTTTCCGGCGGAGGATGAGCGGCTTTTTGCCGCCGCAATCGCCCCGTTCGTCTATGACGGCGATCAGGACGTGACCTTCGAGTCGAAGAAGATCCCCCGGAAGTTCCGGGAAGCCGTCGGCAGGGTCGCATCGGTTCTCAAGCCACTGCTGGTCAGGATGAAGACCGCCGGGTTTCCCGTCCACCCGCTCCATCTCTGGCCGGCCCTGGTGGTTTACGACTGGGCCCGCGGCGTTCCCTGGGACGACATCATCCGCCGGACCGGGATCAACGACGGGGACCTGGCCATGCTGATTCTCCGCACGGCGGACAACCTCCGGCAGATCATGTCTCTCCGGGAAAGCCACCCGGAGACGGCGGCCTTGGCGGCGAAAGGCCGGGAGGCCATCCTGCGGGAGCCCGTCGTGTTCGAGTGGGAATAAGATAAAGGATCCGGGAAAAGCCACCTTTCTGCATCACAATCGTCAAACGGAAACACCCTCCTTGATTCAAACACCTATTGACACATCAGCAAATATTAGGCAAAGTGCCGCTGTTTGTTAATATTTGTAAATCATCTGAACCAATCGCTTCTTCGCACGATCGTAAGCGACATGAGCGCAAATCAACGCAACCGGAGCTCTCATGATACGAATGATTCGGTATTTCTCATGGTTGATGGTCCTTCTCCTTCCTCTCGCTTCCCTTGCCGCCGATGATTCAGGCGCCGCCGTTCCCCGCTTCGATATCCGGAATTATCAGGTAGAGGGGAATACGATCCTTCCGCAGGACCGGCTGGAAGCCATCCTGGCCCCCTTCACCGGCAAGGACCGGGACTTCGGAACGGTTCAGGAGGCGGTGGAGGCGCTGCAAAAGGCTTATCACGGCGGCGGATACAACATGGTGGCCGTCGTGCTGCCGGAGCAGGAGATGGAGGCCGGCTTGATCCGCCTGCGGGTCATCGAGTACCGCATCGGCAAAATCACCGTCCAGGGAAACCGGTTTTTTGACGAGCGCAACATTCGGGGAAGCCTCCCCGCCCTGCAGTCCGGAAAAACGCCCGATGTCGACGCCCTGTCCCGGAGTCTCCGGCTGGCCAACGAGAACCCCGCCAAGAAGACGGATTTGAAGTTCAAGAACAGCGACGCGCAGGATGTGGATGCGACCGTGACCGTGAAGGACGAGAAGCCCTGGCGGGCGGGCGTGTCCCTCGACAACTCCGGGGACAAGCACACCGGCCGCACGCGCATGGGGTTCCTCCTGCAGCACGCCAACATCGCGAACCTGGATCATGTCCTGACGCTGCAGTACATCACGTCACCGGAAAACCTGGATGACGTCCATATCTTCGGCCTCGGTTATCACATCCCTCTCTATTCGCTTGGATCGTCCGTCGATGTGGTTGCCGCCCATTCCAACGTGGATTCCGGCAACGTGAACGTCGCCTCCTACAACATGGGCATCAGCGGCAAGGGGACCGTGCTGGGGCTGCGCTACAACCAGAATCTCCCCCGGGCCGGCGATTACGAGCACAAGCTGATCCTGGGTCTGGACTACAAGGCGTTTGAGAATGACGTGCAGCTTTTCGGATACCAGCTGGGACACAACGTCACCGTTCATCCCCTGAGTCTCTCCTATGCCGGGACGCTGACCCGGAAGCGCTATTCCGCCGGTTTTTACCTGACGGGCGTTCAGAACCTGCCGTGGAATCTGGACGGCCGGGACGGGGAAGCCAACTTCGAGAACGCCCGTGCCGGTTCCTCCATGGAGTACACGATCCTCCGGTACGGCGCGAATTTGATGCTCATGCCGGGGGGAGACTGGCGCCTGCGGGCGGTCGTCAACGGGCAGTATACCGAACATGCACTCGTGGCGGGGGAGCAGTACGGGATCGGGGGAGCGAGCACGGTCCGCGGCTTCCTGGAGAGGGAGTATGCGAACGATTACGGGTATTCGGGGAGCATCGAGGCCTACTCGCCGGATCTGCTCCGGCTGATCGGCGTTTCCGCCGTGCAGGCGCGCCTGCTGGCTTTTTACGACCGGGGCCAGGTACGGCGCAACAAGCCGTTGCCCGGTGAAACGGTCCGCGTCGATCTGGCCAGCATCGGTCCCGGGCTGCGCATCACCGACGGCAGGCATTTTTCCGTCTCCGTGGATTACGGCATCGTCATCGACCCTCCGAATGACAGTGTCACCCGGTGGCGAGGCATGTGGCACCTCTCGGCAAGCTTCCTGTTCTGAAGGGTGGACGGGGCAAGGAGTCTGATATGAAAACGAAGCGCTGCAAAGAACGGGGAATCGCCCGGCCGGCGGGAAGCCTTTTTTTCGCGGCCATGCTGCTTTTCATCAGCGCGGAGACCATCCTGGCATTTCCCTCCGGTCCGCAGGTTGTAAACGGGCAGGTCGGTTTCTCCTCGCAGGGAAACACGCTCACGATCACCAACAGCCCGAGTTCGATCATCAACTGGCAGGCGTTTTCGATCGGCGCCGGCGAGGCCGTCCGCTTCGTCCAGCCGAGCAGCATGAGCGCCGTCCTGAACCGGGTCGTCGGACCGGATGCCTCCCTGATCCTGGGCCTCCTGCAGTCCAACGGCACCGTTTTCCTCATCAACCCCAACGGCATCCTCATCGGGCCGGGGGCGCGGATCGATGTGAACGGATTCATCGCCTCGACCCTGGGCCTCAGCGATCAGGATTTTCTCGCGAAGAAATACAACTTTGCCGCCGGAGCCACGGCCGCCGGCATTCAGAACCAGGGCACCATTTCGACGCCGTCCGGCGGAAAGGTCTACCTGATTGCGCCGAGCGTCGAAAACAGCGGGCTGATCCACTCCCCCGAGGGAGACGTCATGCTGGCGGCGGGGCGGAGCGTGCAGATGGTCGATTCCCTCCGCTCCGACATCGCCGTCGTGGTGAGCGCCCCCGCGGATACGGCGCTGAACCTGGGACAGATCATCGCCGAGAGCGGCAAGGTCGGGATCTATGGCGGGCTGATCGCCCAGAAGGGCCTGGTCAGCGCCGACAGCGCCACCGTGGGAGAGGGCGGCCGGATTGTCTTCCGGGCCACAAGCGGGGTCACCCTGGATGAAGGAAGCGTCACGACGGCGGGCGGTGCCGAGGGCGGCCGGATTGAGGTTCAAAGTGAGGACGGAACGACCGCGGTCTCGGGCACCGTCGCGGCGACCGGGACGGACGGCAGGGGCGGCGACATCGCGATCCTGGGCGATCACGTCGAGCTGACCGGCCCGGCTCTGGTGGACGCCTCGGGCGGCAGCGGCGGGGGCTCCATCCTGATCGGCGGCGATTACCAGGGTGCAAACGCGGCCGTTCCGAACGCCGAGACGACCGATGTCGGAAGCGGCGCCGTCATCCGGGCGGACGCCCTGAATACCGGCGACGGCGGCAAGGTGGTCGTCTGGTCCGACGACACGACGTCGTTTGACGGCTTCATCAGCGCCCGGGGAGGGGCGAGCGGCGGTGACGGCGGCAGCGTCGAGGTCTCGGGCAAGCAGACGCTCGTGTACAGGGGGCTGACGGACGTCCGGGCTCCGCTGGGGACGACGGGAACGCTGCTCCTGGATCCGACCAACTACTTGATTTGGTCCGTCGGCGGCGACATCACGGGAGCCGCCCTGGGGGCGCAGCTCGAACTGGCGAATGTCACCATCCAGACCGTCACGGCCGGGGTGCAGATGGGGTACATCGCCGTTGACGACGCGGTGACCTGGGCCAGCGCGAACCGACTCACCCTGAGCGCACACAGCGACATATTGATGAACAACGTCATCACCAATACCGGCGGCGGCAGCCTGGTCCTCCGGGCCGATTCGGACGGCAGCGGAACGGGAGACGTCCTTTTCGACGGGATCGGCCATGTGAACATGACGGGCGGCGGGAGCGTGTCGATATACTACAACCCGCCGGCCGGTTACGGCACGCCGACGGACTATACGGCGAAAGTGACCGGGGTCACGCCGATGGCCTACATGCTGGTCAACAACGTGACACAGCTCCAGGAAATCAGCAACAACCTCGCCGGCTACTACGCCCTCGGCACGGATATCGATGCCGGCGCCACGATCGGCTGGAATGCAGGGGCGGGTTTTCTGCCCCTGGGCGATGACAGTCTGATCCCGGCACAGTCATTCCGGGGAATCTTTGATGGCTTGGGCCACACCATCACCGGCCTTTTTATCAATCGGCCATCGTCGGAGCCTCACCTCGGTGCTTACATCGGCCTCTTCGGCGGCTGCACCGAGACGGCGGCCATCCGGAACGTCGGGATGGAAAACGTCAATATCACCGGCTACTTCCAGGTGGGCGGCCTGGTGGCGCACGCCGGCGGCGGCAGCATCGACAACTGCTACGTCACGGGATCGGTGACGTCGATCACCAACACCGTCGGCGGGCTGGTGGGTCTGACCACCGGCAGCGTCTCCAACTGCTACAGCCTTGCCGATGTGATCGGGGTGAATTATGTCGGGGGGCTGATCGGATCCGTCTATTATGCCTCCGCAACGGTCACCAACAGTTACAGCGCCAGCGATGTGACGGGCACAGGAGCCGACGTGGGGGGGTTGATCGGACATAACGCGGACACTTCCTACACCAATGTAACCAGCAGCTATTGGGACACCACGGTGTCGCTGGCGACCAGCGCCGGCGGTACAGGGAAGACCACCGCCGAGATGCAGACCCAGGCGACGTTTGTCGGCTGGGACTTTGTGAACACGTGGGAGCTCAGCGCGGGCCTGTACCCGAAGATCGTCGGCCTCGCGGAGGGAACGGCACCCCCCCCTGTGGTCCCGGTGACGCCGGCGGGTGGCGCGACGACCTCCGTCACGACCCTGGCCGATGCGACGGCAGCCAGCGCTGATGCCGCGGCAGGAAATACCGTCACGGCGCTCACAACCGTCACGGGGACGGACGGCTCGCCGGAGGGACAGGATGGAGGAGGCGTTTCAGGTGAGGATGAAGACAACATCGAGGATCGTGCTGAAAGTGGAGAAGGAACGCAACAAACCGGGGATGGGGCGCGGGGTGGAACGGGCACGACGTATTGCAATTAGCCTGGTCGTCCTGTCTCTTGTCCTTTTGTCGTTCACGGATTCCTTTGCCGGTGTGAAGGCGGGGACGGTGACGCACCTGAGCGGACCCCTCTTTGCCAAAAAGGCGGACGGGAAAACCTGGTCCCTGTCGGTCCGCTCGATCGTCGAGCAGGGCGATATCATGATGACCGGGAAAAAGACCCATGCCCGGATCCGCTTTCTCGACAACGCCGAGATCACCCTCCGTCCCAACACCCAGATGAAGATTTCGAGGTTCCACTTCGAACAGGCCGAGCCGCAGAAAGACAGCGCCTTTTTCGACCTGGTCAAGGGGGGCGCCCGCTCCGTGGTGGGCCTGATCGGTCGAAGGGGCAGCCAGAACAGCTACCGGATGGTGACGGAAAACGCCACGGCCGGGGTGAGAGGAACGATCTACGATTGCCGGGTCTGCAAGGGAGACTGCGGATCGCTTCCGGATGGAACCTATTTCTTCGTGGTCGAGGGAACGGTTGCCGTCAGCAACGAAGCGGGCTCAAAGGATGTCGGGGCCGGCCAGTACGCATATGTGCGGAATGCGGCAACGCTGCCGGTGATCCTGCCTGAAAATCCGGGGCTTGACTTCTCCGTTCCCTCTTCCATTTCCGTTGGAGGACCGGCGGGAAGCGGCGACCCGGGAGGCTCTGGGGGTGGCTGCACGGTGCGCTGACCGGAGACAGGGAAAAGCAGAAAAGGGGACGGATCGGGAATCCGTCCCCTTTTTTTGATCGCTCCGGGCATGGCAGTCCTCGTCGGGAGACAGGAGCAGAAATCCGATCATGAATGTGCTATGCTTCACAGGACCGTTCACCAGACATAAACAATGTCAGTGAATTGACTCCGTGTCAAAAAGGTATCATAATCATTCGGCCCGGCAACCTCCATATCCGTTCTTGATGAGGAGCTTGCACGTTTTCCGGTTCCACGGTTTTCTTGCTGCCGAAGAAGGACGATCCCGTCCCCCATCTTCGGGCATGGCTCTTGCTCTGACAAAATGTGATCGTCATGCGATTGCTGTATTTCCGGAATTTCCAATCGGCCGGTTGAACGGCGATATGGAGGAAATCCCGGATGAAAGGGAGGGCGACCATGGGAAGCTTACTGGACGGTATCCGGAAAGTATGTATCGGCCGAAGGCAGAATCGGTTCTCCGTAACGGACACCGCGATGGTCATTGTCACTCCGGGTGAGAACCAGGAAAGGAAGGCACCGATTCTGGATATCGGCAAGGGAGGGCTGGCCTTCGTTTACAACTGGCCGCAGGGAAACCCCCTGGAATCGGGGACTCTGCAGCTTCTGGCGAACAACGTCGTCTTTATGGACAAAGTCAATTTCGAGACGGCCTCCGACATCCCCCTGCATGAGACCGGGGGTCAATACCGCCGCCGCGGGGTCAAGTTCACGTGCATGGGTGTCTTCGATGATGTGAAACTTGACAATTTCATCAGAGAAATCAGAACCTTCGAGCTATAGATTCGATCGGGCACGGGTGCAGAAACGGGGATGTTCTTTCCGATGGAATCGCAACGGAACGGATGTAGCGTCTGACCGGAGTCTGCACATTCCCCCCTCCCTGGAACGATCCGTTTCCGGTGAGAGGGCCGGAGCAACAGGCTGAAGCAAAACAAGGGGTTGCGAACATCACCGCAACCCCTTATCTCTATTCTGGTAGTCCCATGGAGAGTTGAACTCCAGTTTCCGGCGTGAGAGGCCGGAAATCGGAAGCCAAAGGGGTGTTGGCTGCGTGACAAACATCACCAATTCGACAGCGAGGGGGCCGGCCGGAAGGTCGGCTCCTGCGTGGAGGGGGGTGATGAAAGTGCGCCGCCTGGACGGTAAATCCGAAATTGTTGTGTAAAGTGTTTGCCTTTTCTCTTTACACAAACCGCTTTATCGTCTATACGCTTTACACAAGATGAAACCTTTTTCACCTCCAGCACTTCCGGTAACATCTGTTCAATGGGAATCACTAATTCCCCTGATTGGGCAGGCTAACCGGTCTCTCGCCTACTACAGTGGAATCCTTTACGGAATCTCCAATCCGGACGTTCTCCTGTCTCCCATGACCACCCGTGAGGCCGTGCTTTCCTCGAAAATCGAGGGCACACAGGCAACTCTGGGAGAAGTCCTGAAATATGAGGCGGGAGAGGAACCGGCCGAAGAATCTCGGCACCGCGACATCCAGGAGATCATCAACTATCGCTCCGCGATGAAATCAGCAGAGCATGAGCTAAAGAGTCGGCCTTTTACCTTGAATTTACTGAAACATTTGCATGCAGTCCTTTTAGAGAGTGTGCGAGGGAGGAACAAAGGCCGGGGATACTTCCGAACCCTGCAAAATTGGATCGGCAGAGCCGGATGTCCTATCGAAGAGGCCCAGTATATCCCGCCAGCACCCGAGACTCTAATGAGCCACTTAGACAACTGGGAGAAGTACTACCATTTGGAACGGCCTGATCCCCTCGTTCAGATCGCTATCATCCATGCCCAGTTTGAACTGATTCATCCCTTCCTTGATGGCAATGGTCGTATCGGTCGCATGCTGATCCCGCTTTTCCTTTACGAGAGGAAACTGATTTCCCGGCCGACATTCTACATTTCCGAATACTTTGAACGGAACAGGGATGCATATGTTGATCGACTTCAATCGCTTAGCGGATCCCCGCCGGACTGGAATGCCTGGATAGAATTCTTCCTGGCAGCACTTCACGAGCAGGCCCAGGAAAACGCTAACAAGGTGAGGAAGATAATCGATTTGTATCAGGAATTGAAAGTGCGCATGATCGATCTAACGCATTCCCAGTATGCCGTGCCATTGCTGGATCGGATTTTTGAGCAACCTGTGTTCCAACCGGTCCTCCTTGAAAAAATGGAAGACATGCCGAGTAAGCCGATGATCATGGCCATGACAAATAGATTGAGAGGTGCCAGAATATTGAAGGTGTTGAGAGAAGGGCGTGGCCGGAGACCACAGGTCTTGGCCTTGGCCGAGCTCATCAATTTGTGCGAAGGCCAAGAAGTCCTGTGACCATCAGAGCTGCAATGGAGGAGCCCTTTCTCAAACATCTTGTCTATCGATCCGGTCGCTATCACAGCGGGAGAGAACGAAGAAGCCAACCCGCTATATGCAAGGTAGGATTCCCTGCCGGGGGCTCCATGGCATCAAACTGTCTTTCTTTTTAAAATATACAAGGCATGGCATGCTGAAGTGGAACGATTTTCTTCCTTAGTGTGGGGAATACTGTGGGGAGCAACGGATAAAAACAAAACAAGGGGTTGCGAACATCACCGCAACCCCTTGTCTCTATTCTGGTAGTCCCATGGAGAGTTGAACTCCAGTTTCCGGCGTGAGAGGCCAGCGTCCTAACCACTAGACGATGGGACCATATTTTGGCTGGGGGACAAGGATTCGAACCTCGGTAGCAAGATCCAGAATCTTGTGTCCTACCACTAGACGATCCCCCAGCAGGTTTCCTGGGGAAAGAGCCATTTATTGAAAAACCAACCCCTTGTCAAGGCGAAATTCGGGATGCTTTTCCCGAACCAGGCGGCCATTCGGGCCGCTCGGGCATGCCTGCCGGGACGATTTGAGCCTTTTACCGCCGGGAAGAGGTGGACCGGTCCCGGGTTCCGGGTCGGCTCCGCTGTGGGAAGGTGCCCGCGGATGCCGGCCGGTTTGGTCAGCGGCCTGCTCTTCGGAGCACCGCCGCGAAGAAGCCGTCCGTTCCATGGCGATGGGTGAACGTCCGGAAGAAACCCTGCGGGTCCAGCATCTCCCGCGGGACATCATCGATTTCCCGAACCTGCTGGAAATCCCCGTGCCTGTGGAGAAAATCCGCGACGACGTCTTCGTTCTCCTGTTTCAGGAGCGTGCAGGTACTGTAGATCAGGGTGCCGCCGGGCATCACGCAGCGGGCCCCCCGGTCCAGGAGCCTTCCCTGGAGGTCGCTCAGGAGGGGGATGTCCGAGGCGCCGAGCCGCCACTTGATCTCGGGATTCCGGCGCAGCGTGCCCAGGCCTGAGCAGGGCGCGTCCACCAGGACGCGGTGGAACGACTCGTGGAAATCCTCGCCCGGATCGGCGGTGGCATCCGCTGCGAGCGTCCGGATCGACCGGATTCCCAGCCGGCCGGCGTTTCTCTCCAGCTCCCCGAGTTTCTCCCGGCTGGAATCCATCGCCAGAATCGTAGCTTCATCTCCCGTGATCTCCGCCAGATGGGTTGCCTTTCCTCCCGCTCCGGCGCACAGGTCGAGGATCCGGTCCCCCGGACGCGGGGCGGCCAGGCGGGCCACCATCTGGGAGGCTTCGTCCTGGACCGTGATCCGCCCCTCCTTCCAGCAGGCAAGCTCCCGGATGGACCGGCCCGTGTGGGGAAGCAGCAGGCCGTCCGGCGACCAGGGCGCATCCGCCGCCTCGATGCCCTCCGCCGCCAGCTCCTCGCGCACTCCCCGCCGCGTTGCCCTCCCCGCGTTCACCCGCACCGCAAGCGGCGGGATTTCGTTGCCGGCCCTGCAGATGTCGGCGGTTTCCTCGATTCCGTATCGGCGAATCCACTGCTTCACGAGCCACAGCGGGTGGGAGTGGACAATGGAGATCCGGCGCGCGGGGTCTTTGGTGCCGGAGGGCAGGGGAACCGCGTCCCTCCGGCGGACGGCGTTCCGGAGCAGGCCGTTGACGAAGGGGACCGTTCGGGCATCCACCTGCTTGGCCAGGCGCACGGCCTCGTTCACCGCAGCGTAGTCGGGGATCCGGTCCGTGAAATGGATCTGGAAGAGGGCCGTCCGCAGGATGTTCCTGACCGGCGGGGAGACGGCCGGCGACCTCTTCTCGCAGAGCGACCGGATCACCCAGTCCAGGTAGCCCCGCATCCTCAGGGTTCCGTAGACGATCTGGGTCAGGAGGGCCCGGTCGGCCGGCGTGTCGAAGGCCTGACCGGTGAGGACCTCGTCGAGGAGGGGCTCCGCGAAGGCACCGGTGGTGTCGACGCGGGTGAGAATCTCGACGGCGGCGCGGCGGGGTGAGGATTTCATTCCGCAACCCGCGCGGCCGGGGAATCCGTCAGGAATCCGTTTCGGGGGCGATAACCCCGGAAGAATTCCCCGACGGGCATGCGCTTCTTGCTCTCCATCTGGATGTCCCGGAGCAGCACAACGCCGTCCCCGGCGGAGACCTCAAGCCCGGCGTCCCGGAGGGCCCCGATCTTCCCGGGCGGCTCCAAGACGGGCTGCTCCTGCGCGGAGGCGGAGAAAACCTTCACCTGCTTCCCGTCCAGCCACGTGCAGGCGCAGGGCGCCGGGGCAAGGCCGCGGATCAGGTTGACGATTTCGGAGGCGGGCCGCTCCCAGCGGATCCAGCCGTCTTCCCTGGTCAGCCTCGGCGCGAGGGTGGCGAGGCTTGAATCCTGGGGCTGCCGCCGAATCGTTCCGGCCAGCAGGCCTTCCACGGTCCGGACAAGCAGGCCGGCGCCGCTGACGGCCAGGCGGTCGTGGAGGTCCCCGGCGTTCTCCTCCGATCCCACGGGGGTTTCTTCCTGGAGGAGGATGTCCCCCGTGTCCATCCCCTCGTCCATGAACATGATGGTTACGCCGGTCGTCCGCTCGCCCCGGATGAGGGTCCAGTTGATCGGCGCGGCCCCCCGGAATTTCGGGAGCAGGGAGGGATGGACATTGATGCAGCCCAGAGGCGGCGCTTCCAGGACGGCCTTGGGCAGGATCTGGCCGAAGGCTGCCACGGCCACCAGGTCCGGTTGGAGGCGGTTGAGCGTCTCCAGGAAGGCCGCGTCCCGGACCTTCTCGGGCTGGAAGACATCGATGCCCAGCTCCTCCGCTCTCACTTTCGCCGGCGGGGGAGCCAGGTGTTTGCCCCGGCCCCTGGGGCGGTCGGGCTGCGTCACGACCCCGATGACGGGGTATCCGGCCCGGACCAGCGCGTCCAGGGAAGGGACGGCGAATTCGGGGGTGCCCATGAACAGAACGGCGGGTTTGGACATGATCATATCTCCCTACATTTTTCCCATCAGGGAGGCCAGGGTCTCCTCGGGATTCCGGCAGGGCATGCAGGCCACCGCCCCGTCGGGTCCGACGATGGCGAGGGAGGGAACGCCCCGGACACCGAACGCCTCCGACACCTCTCCGGTCTCATCCAGGAGGAGCCGGTAGGGAAGCTGGTACTGCGCGGCGAAGCGGGACACCTTGCTCCCCGACTCGAGGATGTCGATGCCGACCATGACCAGTCCCTTCGGCTGCAGCCTGGCATACAGCTCCTTGTAATAGGGGATTTCGGACCGGCAGGTGGCGCACCAGGTCGTGGAGAAAATGATCAGGGTCGTTTTTCCCTTCTGGTCATGGAGGCGGAACTTCCGGCCGTCGGTGTCCGGGAGGATGAAATCCGGGGCCTGGCCCGCCGCGGCAGCGGGCCCGGTCCGGGCCGGCGGGGGCGGGGCATCGCAGGACGCGAGCAGAAGCCCCGTCACCAGGAACAGAAGAAAAAGCGTTCGCATCCTTCCATATGTATAGGAATGTCTCATCAGGCTCCGATCACCCCCAGAGAATCCCGGCCTGGATCAGGAAATACTCCCCGCTTCCGATGAGGATCCAGCCGAGTATTTTGCGGACCCGTTCCATCCACATGCCGGACTTCGGCAGGCCCGCCAGGAGGGCCGAAAAAGTTCCCAGCAGAATCAAAAGGGTCCCCATGCCAAAGGAAAAAACGAAAAGCAGGCCCATCCCGAAGGGGACGTTCTGCCTCGCCGCGACGTAGCCGAGCAGGACGGCCAGGATCGGTGCCGTGCAGGGGCCGACGATGAGGCCGGCCGTCACGCCCATCAGGAGGCCGCCCGTGGCTCCCCTGAGCCGCTCGCCGATCCGGATCCTCCCGACCCAGGCGGGCGGGCGGACAGGCAGTGTGAACACGTCCAGCATGGAGAGTCCCATCAGCAGGCAGAGATTGCCGACGGCGAAGGAAACCCAGGGACTGGCCTGAAGCTGTCCGAACAGGCGGCCCGACAGGGCGGCCATAGCGCCAAACCCGCTGTATGTCAAGGACATGCCGGTGACGTACACGACGGACAGGAGCAGTGCCCGGCGGCGCGATGCCGCCCCCTGGCTCCCGATGTAGGCGACGGTGATCGGGATGACAGGATAAACACAGGGTGTGAAGCTGACCAGGACCCCGCCCAGGTAAACGACGAGGAAGGGAATGAGGAAAGAGCCCTGCAGGGAGGCCGACAGCCAGTCGGACAGGTATTGTTCCATGGGGGTCGGCTCCTTTCGGTTCGTTCCGGTTCTTCCTGACGGGGAAACGCAATGCCTGCTTTATACGTTTTCCGGTCGCAAAGGGAAAGCGGTTCCTTTGAGCAAAAGCCGATCCCGGATATCCGAAAAGCCCGGTATCATCGGGCGATCGGATTGTGCGTCAAGAAAGTGACAAAGAAGGCCGTTTCTTATGCAGAGAATATGTCAAAATATTAATACTTGACATGATGTGTAAAAACCTTTACGTATGCATCCCATAAGCACCCATTATGGGTATTCCCCAGTAACTTGGCATTGTTTCGTATCTTTCGTGTTGACACGGTTCGGAAGGTCGGGTAGATACGAACCGTAATTTCGTCATTTTATGAAGGGATAAGCACTTCTTTATGGTCATCATCAATGGCCAGACCTTCAACACGGTGGTGGATGCGGCGGAAGCTCTGGGTGTTTCAGCCAAAACGGTCGGCGATTACATCCGCAAGGGTATCATCCCTCCACCCCCCGAAATTCAGTACGGAGTCCGCGTCTTGAGGCATTATCCCAAGGAATATCTGCATGATGCCAGAAGGCTCCTGGAGGGATACCGGAGAGACAGGATTGCGCGTTTTGGCCCCCATTCCTGACGGGGAGCCTTTTATCAATCATCCATCACAGGGCGGTTTGGCGCCCGGATTCAGGAGGGCATCCCTTGGCCCGGAACGACGATATCACCTCCACGGAAAAACTCCTCGACGTCATCAAGGATAAGAAGGACGAGGCGCCGTCTCCACCTCCTCTCTCGGCCCAGGCGCCGAAAAAGACCGTGGTGGCGTTTTCCCCGAAGAAGAAGGGGCCCCGCGCCATGAATGTCGGCGTCGATGCCGGTCACGAGTTCGTCCGGTTCGTCAAGACGATTCGCTCCGCCGACGGGAAGTGGAAGCTCCTGGATGCCCGCAAGGTGGCCTATCCCTTCGGCCTGACGAGGGGCACGCCGGAATACGCCGCTTTTCTGCGGGATGAGCTGACGAAGTTCGGCTGCTCGGCGAAAGACAACTGCGGCGTCTGGCTCATCATGTCCGCCGCCGACGTCGAGGTCCGCCATTTCCGAATCCCCAAGGTCGCGAAAAAGCAGATCGAAAACGCCGTCTACTGGGGGATGCGCAAGGAATTCGCCTTCGATGACAAGGAGTTCATCTTTGATTTCGAACTCCAGGGCGAGGTCGTCGAGCAGGGGATCCCCAAGTTCGCCATCATGGCCTACACCGTTCCCCGCAGGGAAGTGGAAGAGACGCGGAAGCTGTTCAGCCAGGCCGAGATTCCCCTGGACGGCCTGGTCATCACGCCCTTTGCCATCCAGAACATCTTTCGCACGGGATGGCTTGCCGCCGGCAAGGGAACCGTCGCCAGCCTCTTCATCGGCAACGAATTCTCCCGCATCGACGTCTACTCCAAGGGAAATCTCGTCATGTCCCGGGGCATCAAAACGGGTGTCCGGAGCATGGTCGAGGCGCTCATGGAGACCTTCAACGACGAGCGCCGCCCCGATCCGGGCGCTGCCACCGGCGTCAAGGTCCTCACCTTCGACGAGGCCCGCCGCATCGTTTACGGGATGAGCGTCGGCGCCTCCACCGACGAACTGGTCAACGCGGGATTGACCGAGCAGGATGTCTTCAAGATGCTCGAGCCGGCCCTGGAGAGACTGGCCCGCCAGGTGGAAAGGACCTTCGAGCACTTCGTCACGAACGTCAGCAGCGAGCGGATCGAGCAGATCCTGATCTCCAGCGTCGTGAACGTCAACAAGCCGATGCTGGATTACCTCGGTGGCCAGCTTGCCATCGAGCGGGACGTCTTCGATCCCCTGAATCCGAAAGTCGCCGATATTCCCTCCAGCCTCAATCTCAGCGCCTCCGAGCGGATGGCCTTCGTGCCGGCCCTGGGGGTCGCCCTCTCGGACAACGCCCACACCCCCAATGCGCTGTTCACCTTCCGGGAGCGGGAAGAGGCCGAGCAGGTGGTGCGGATCAACCGCGTCGTCCTGATGG
>CAYNEJ010000039.1:0-1696 GCA_964396205.1 uncultured Syntrophaceae bacterium | reverse complement strand
GGCGTGGTCTTCGGAGATCCCTCGACATTCGAGTCGCAGTTGTTCCGCTACCGGGTGGCCCTGGAAAACTCCCCGCTTTTCAAGAACGTAACGGTCAAGAAACAGGACCTTGAGCCTTTCCGCAAAGGGCGGGTCCTCCACTTTATCATCAATCTGCAGATCGGGTGAGCGCATGGACGAGACCAAGAAATCCTTCCGCATTCCCAAGAGCAGCATCAGGTTTTCACTGATCTGCCTCGGGATCGTCGTTCTCTTCATTGTCGTCGGCCTCTTCCCGATGGGATACGCCGTTTCCTCCCTGGACAAGAAGGAGCAGGCCCTGAAGCTGAAGGTCGAAGAGCAGGAGCAGTTGAGTCCGATCTACAAGACGCTGGAGAAGCAGTTGGCGGAGAAGAAGGTTCCCACCAGCCTGCCGATGCCGGCCCGGACGAAGCTGTCGAAGCATGAGGTGGACCAGGTGCCGGTGACCATCCGGGGGCTGGCTCGGGCCGCCCAACTGGAGGTCATGTCCGTGAACCCGGAGCTGGGGGCCATTGCGGGTGACGCGAAGATGGCGCCGGTGATTGTCGTGGTTCGCGGCGGGATGAGCCAGTTCCGGAACTTCTTCACGGCCCTCGGCGGGCTGTCCTACGTGGAGCGGTTCGACGCGATCGAGGTCCGGCCGGCCCAGACGGCCCTGGAGCTCAAGATGAACCTGATGGTGGCGTTGAACTAATAACCTTTCAACCCTTTTGAGAAGTGAGCAGGCGGACGATGCCGAAACTGAATACGAGACAGATCGTGATCCTGGCCATCATGGCTGTGGCGATACTCTATGCAGCCTATGAGATTTTAGGCCCCAGGCTGGGGATGAAGGGTCCCGCCAAAAAAGCCGCGACGACGGCGGACGTCCAGAAGTTCGTGACGGAGACGACGACCGGACTGGCGGCCCAGGCAGCCGGCGAGCTCGAGGTGTACGCCGCCGTCCGGGCGGAGACGCCCTGGGGGCGCGATCCCTTCATGGAACGGGGGGCCTACACCGAATACGCCGCTCTCCAGGAGGGCTTCCTGAAGGACAAGGCGGCGGCGAGCGGCAAGGCGATCACCTTTGCCTACACGGGCTACCTGGATTCCGGCAAAAGGCGGGTGGCCATCATCAACGGGGTTGAATACATCGCCGGCGAACCGCTGGTGGAAGAGGGATATGTTCTGCGGGCAGTGGACAAGTCAAAAGTGGTTATCGAAAAAAAACTGGAAGGAGTGAAGTTTGATGTTCTCATACAGGAATGATCGGATCGCGGAAAAAGCTCCGAGGAGCCTTGCTCCCGGGATGAGAAGCTCCATATTCGGGTTCGCCTTCATCCTGCTCGTGGTTTTTGCCCTGGCGGGCTGCTCAAAACCGCTGAACATCAAGCAGGATCCCTTCTTCGAAAAGTGGCGGACCCTGTCGGACCAGTCGGTGGGGAATTCTCCAACGCCCAGGGCTCGCGAGTTCAACCTTGAGGAACTCGTGTCCAAGGAGGAGGCCCGCCTCGCGGATGAGAAGGTGCGCTCGACGGCGGGCCGCCATCTCCCGAAGACGAAGGTCAACCTGAAGATGCGCCAGGCAGAGGTCAAGGCGGTGATCCGCTCGCTGGCCAAGGCGGCCAACCGGAACATCCTCGTCAAGAACGACATAAAGGGAGACATCACCGTCGATTTTCACAACACTCCCTGG
>CAYNEJ010000038.1:0-24920 GCA_964396205.1 uncultured Syntrophaceae bacterium | reverse complement strand
CGGGAGCCCCCGTGGCAGCCCCCGTGCCGATACGCTCCTTACAACAGGAAAGGTCATCCAGCTTGGTATGAAAGGAATACAAAAGAAGAGGTGCGGATTTGAAGTCCACCATCCTACACTCCGCGGCGGAGCCGTCCTTCGAGCCCCTCCGCGTCCCCCTCCTCGACAAACCGCTTCAACTGCTCCACCGCCTTCTCATACGCGGCAACCACCTCCCGGGCGGAGGGATTCTTCATCACCAGCTCGGCATAAAGCCGCGGGGAGGGTCCGAAGACCTTCTCCAGCAGGTCCTGCTTCACCCGGAAGGCCGGGGTCGACATCCGCTCCAGCTCCGCCGGATCTTCCCCCAGGGTCTCCATGGCCAGCCCCATGGCCATCGTGTTCAGATGGGTAAGCCCCTGGACAACAGCCATGACCCGGTCGTGCCTCTCCGGCGTGGTCTCGACGACCCGCGCCCCGCTCTGCTCCAGGATCTTCCGGAGCCATGCCTTCCCGGATTCACCGCGACCTGGACAGATCACGACATTCTGTCTCTCGAGATCCGCCGCATCAGGCCCGAAGAGGGGATGGCAACCGACGACTTCCGCCTCCGTGGCCGCCAGCATCTCCCGGACAGGCTCCTCCTTGAGAGAGGTCAGGTCCATCAGGAAAGACCCTCGTTTCAGATAAGGCCCAACCCGGCGGATCACCTCCGTCGTCACGGCCATGGGAACCGCCACGACGACGACCGGACAGGATTCCGCCAGTTCCGGCAGGGGAACCCCCGCGTCCCGTTCCGAGATCCGCACGGGATACCCCAGATCGGAAAAAAAGCGGGCAAACCAGCAACCCATTCCGCCGCCGCCGCCAATGATGCCGATGGATCGTTTCTTCATGGCTCGATGGCCCGTTGTCTGAGCAGGTGGTCCGCCACGACGATGGATACCATGGCCTCGCAGACCGGCAGGATCCTCGGGATGACGCACACATCATGCCTTCCCCGGACGGCCAGTACGACCGGTTTCCCGGAGACGTCCACGGTCTGCTGCTCCCTGCCGATGGAGGGGATCGGCTTGCAGGCCGCCCGGATCACAATGTCCTGACCCGTCGAGATGCCCGCCAGGATCCCGCCGGCCCGGTTCGACCGGAACCCGTCCGGCCCCAGGGCGTCGTTGCACTGCGAGCCCTTCATCCGGGCCGCCTCGAATCCGGTGCCGATCTCGACGCCCTTGACGGTCCCGATGCTCATGAGGGCTTTGGCCAGGTCGGCATCGAGCTTGTCGAAGACGGGTTCGCCGAGGCCCGACGGACACCCCTGGACGACAATCTCCACGACTCCTCCCAGCGAATCCCCTTCTTTTCTCGCCTCCTCCAGCAGGGCTGCCATTCGGGCGGCCACTTCCGGATCGGGGCACCGAAGGTCGTTCCGATCCATTTCCTGGAGCCGGATATCCGACACGGCAATCCCACCCAGTTCCCTCGTGAAGGCAAGGACGCGGATGCCGCGGGCGGCCAGGATCTTCGCGGCCACGGCCCCGGCGGCCACCCGGGCGGCGGTTTCCCGGCCGGAGGCGCGTCCCCCCCCCCTGTGGTCCCGGATGCCGTATTTCCTCATGTAGGCATAGTCGCCGTGCCCGGGCCGGAAGACATCCCGAAGATGTTCATAGTCGTGCGACGCGGCGTCCCGGTTCCGGATCAAAAGCGCGATCGGAGTACCCGTGGTCTTTCCCTCGAACACGCCGGAGAGGATCTCCACCCGGTCGTCCTCCTGCCGGGGGGACGACGAAGGTGCCCGGCCCGGCCTGCGCCGGTCCAGCCACTCCTGGACGTCCCGCTCGTCGAGGGCAAGGCCCGGCGGGCAACCGTCCACGACGGCCCCGAGAGCGGGACCGTGGGATTCCCCCCAGGTGGTGACACGAAAGACGACTCCGATTGTATTGCCGGCCATGGCTCCCTTTCAGCCTCCCGAATGCGAACAGGCCTCCCGTATGGGAAGCCGTCTCTTTACAAATTCAATGATCATTTCCGCCACTTCCCCGGATGGCCGATCGGACGTGTCGATGGCCAGGTCCGCCACCAGGCGATAGATGGGAAGACGCTCCCGGAGCAGCCGCTCCACCTCTTCCCGGACATCGCCTTCCACAAGCCGAGGGCGCTGTTCCGCCGTCTTTCCATCCGCGGCCAGCCGCTTCAGGATGACGTCCACGCCGGCGGTGAGCCAGACGAAAAATCCGTCCGTTTCCAGGGCCTCCACATTTGCCCGATCCAGGACGGCCCCCCCTCCGAGGGCGACGACACTTCGCTCCCTGGGCAGTTCCGCAACAACTTGGCGCTCCAGGGCCCGAAACTCTCCCCAACCCCCGTCGTCCACGATCTGCCGGACGCTCCGCCCCGAGAGCTCCCCGACCAGCCTATCCGTGTCAAAAAAGGGCACCCCCAGCCGCTCCGCCAACAGCCGGCCGACGACGCTCTTCCCGCAGCCCCGGTATCCCATCAGGACAATCCTCATACCGAAAGACCCTCCAGTTCCTCCCAGAAGCGGGGATACGATTTGGCGACACAGTATTCGTTCAGAATGGCCATTCCCGGGACGGCCAGCCCCAGGACGGCGAAGCTCATGGCGATGCGGTGGTCGTTGTAGGTCTCGATCTCGGCACCCCGGGGCCGCCCCCCCTCGATGACCAGGCCGTCGGGCCTCTCTTCGGCGGATACGCCGATCTTCTTCAACTCCGCCGCCAGGGCGGCCAGGCGATCGCTTTCCTTCACCCGCAGGTGGGGGACCCCGGTAATCGCCGTGCGGCCCGGCCTCAGGGCCGCGAGTACCGCCAGGGTCGGAACCATGTCCGGCATGTTCCCGAGATCGAAGACACGATCCCCGTTCGCAAGGGCCCCGCCTGTGACCTCCACCTCGCCTTCTCCGCGCCGGACCGTACAGCCCAGTTCCTCCAGAATGTCCAGGATGCCGATGTCGCCCTGCCGGGTACGGGGGTTGATGCGTTCCACCCGGACGGTTCCCCCCGTGACCGCGGCGGCCAGGAAGAAATAGGACGCACTGGAGACGTCCCCCTCCACGCCGTACGTTCCCCCGGCATAGCGCTGCCCGTGGGGAACGACGAACGTGCGCCCGTTGTCCCGCCGCACCTCAACGCCGAACTGCCGCATCGCCTCGACCGTCACTTCCACGTAAGGAAGGGAAGGGATGCGCCCCTCCAGGACCAGCGTCACGTCTGCGGCGGCATAGGGGGCGCTGATGAGCAGGGACGAAATGTACTGGCTGCTGTCCAGATCCTTCAACACGACCCGTCCGCCCGGCAGGCCGCTGCCCCGCACCGTGACGGGGGGACACCCCCGGTCCCCTTCGGTTGCGATGTCGACGCCCAGCTTTTCCAGGGCCTTCGCTAGCGGCGCCACGGGCCGTTCACGGAGGCGGCGGTCTCCCGTCAGCGTGAAGGTCCCGTTCCCGAGGGCGACCACGGAGGTCAGGAGTCGCATGGCCGTTCCGTTGTTTCCCAGGAAGAGCGCCCCGGCGGGCGGCGTAAGGGCCCCGTCCGTGCCGGCCACGAACAGCTCTTCCCCCTCCCACCGGATCCCGGCCCCGAGGGAGCGAAGGGCCTGGATGAGACGGAGCGAATCTTCCGCATCCAGGGCGTTCCGGAGGACCGATTCCCCCCGGGCGAGAGCGGCCATGATCAGGGCCCGCTGGGTATAGCTCTTGGACCCCGGCGCAATGACCGTTGCCCGGAGAGGACCGGCGGGTTCAACGCGTTTCATCGTTTTCAAGCTCCTTTTCCACGATCCGCCGCATGGTCTCCCGGGGCGGCTCCAGGCCCGTCCAGAGGCGGATCTGCTCCGCCCCCTGGTTCACGAACATGCCGACCCCCGACCGGACGGAGCATCCGGCTGCCTCCGCCTCCCGGAGCAGCCGGGTCCGGATGGGCCGGTAGATCAGGTCCACCACGCGGGGAATCCGCACGAGCAGGGCCGCTTCCACCGGCGTATTCCCCACGTCCGGCACCATCCCGACCGGCGTGGCGTTGATCAGGCACCCGGCATCGATCCCTTCGAGATCCCCCGGCGAACAGGAAGGACAGCCGAAGGCGGCGGACAGGGCCTTGCGACCGTTCTCCGACCGGCCGACCACAACGGGTCGACCGCCTTCCAGAATCGCGGCATAGATGGCGGCGCGGGCCGCCCCGCCGGTCCCCAGGACCGCGACGGTTATTCCCCGTAGGTCCGTCCAGTCGTGAAGGTCCCTGGCCAGGCCGTGCCCGTCGGTGTTGTGTCCCACCCAGCGGCCGTCCTCACAGCAGACCGTGTTGACCGCCCCCACCGCCAGGGCGTCACCGGCCACCTCATCGAGGTAAGGGAGGATGGCTTTCTTGAAGGGAATGGTCACGGCGATGCCCTTCACGCCGGACTCCCGAAGCTCCCGGAGGGCCGCCTCCAGGTCCGTCACGCAGAGGACCTCGAAACGGGCGTCGATCCCCAGTTCCCGGTATGCCCCGTTGTGCATCTGCGGGGACAGGCTCTGGCGGACGGGGTTCCCGATCAGGACGAAGCGCTTACCGTTCCTCATCCGCCCATCCTCCTCCCAGCAGCCCGAGCATCCGCCGCATCTCCCCGACGGCCAGCTGGCCCGGCGCGGTCTCTTCACCCTCCTCCAGGGAGGCATACGTCAGAAAGGAACCCAGGAGCGGCGCCATGACCCTGCTGATCCGCCCCGCCTCGCCCATGCAGAAGGCGATCATCCGCTGCCCGCATTCCCGCGCCCGAGGCAAAAGGCTGAGAACCCGGAGGTTGTCTTCCGGACGTTTCGCGAAGGGAACCAGCTTGATCACCGGCACACCCTCGCGCATCAGGCTCTTCAGAAGATCCGCCAGCGCCTCCTCTCCGGGGGTTCCCACCGGCAGGTGACAGGACAGGATTGCCTCCGCGGCATGGCCGTTCCCGGCGATGGAATCGAGGAGAGCCCTCCGCAGAGACGGCTCGGTCCTCGCTTCCACGTCCACGTAGTCCGCCCCCAGGGCGGCGGCCTCCATGAGAAGCGCGATCCGGCGGTCTTCCGGCCCCTCGAAGCGTCCTCCCTCCTCCCGATGCCGGTTCGTGACGATAATCTTTCCCGCCTTCGCGGCCAGGAGCCTCGGCAGGTCCGGATCGGCCATGCCGTCGAGCCTGAGCTCCACGATTCCGGCCATGGCATAGGCCCGCTCCATCTTTTTCAGGGCCGCCTCCGTCGAGGCGGCGTTCACGGGAATGCAGATCACGGCTGTTCGTCCCCCCGGGGATAAGACCCGAGAATCTTTAAAAAAGCGGTCCGCTTCGCCAGCTCTTCCAGGCACCGCTTCGGCTTGGCCTCCTCCCGGTGGCCGGCGAAATCGGCGAAAAAAAGGTACTCCCACATCCGGTCCCGCGCCGGATACGATTCGATCCGGGTCAGGTTCACCCCCTCCGCCGCAAAGGGCGCCAGGGCCTCGTGGAGCGCCCCGGGCTGGTGGGCCGTGCCGAACAGGATGGACGTCTTGTCGCGGCCCGTCACCGCCACGGCGGCTTGACTCGCCTTCCCCTCCACCCCCAGAACCAGGAAGCGGGTCGTGTTCAGGGGGCTGTCCTCGATCCCCTCGGCCAGCAGGCGGAGTTCCCCCGCATCGGCGGCGAGGCGGCTCGCAATGGCGGCACTTGCCGGGTCTTCCAGAACCTTACGCGCGGCCGTGGCCGTGCTCTCCGTCTCCACGAGCACCGCCCGGGGCAGGTTTCTCCGGAGCCAGCCCCGGCACTGGGCCAGGGCCTGGGGATGGGAGTAGACCCGCTCGATCCGGTCCGTCTCCTCTCCCCCGGAGACAAGGCAGTGGCGGATCCGCCCGTAGACCTCCGCCCGGATCGTCAGCGGCGTGGCGAGCAGGCCGTCCAGGGTCGATTTGACGGATCCCTCGGCGGAATTCTCGACGGGAACGATTCCCCAGCCCGCCGCTCCCCGCTCCACCGCGTCGAAGACGGCGGCGATCGTCGCCTGGGGCCGGAGCAGGGCACCCTGCCCGAAGTGCCGGAGGGCCGCCTGGTGGCTGAAGGAGGTCTCCGGTCCGAGGAAGGCCACGGTGACGGGAGCCTGGAGGGCCCGGGAGGCCGAGAGGATCTCCCGGTAGATCGCCCGGAGGGCCTCGTCCGGCAGAGGGCCCTCGTTCATCTCCTCGAGGCAGCGGTATACCTGGCTTTCCCGAGCCGGGTCGTAGATCTCCCATCCTTTGAGATGCTTGAGACGGCCGATCTCCACGGCCAGGGACGCCCGCTCGTTCAGGAGGCGGACCATGGCGGCGTCCTTCTCCTTCACCAGGGTGCGCAGGGTCTGCAGGCTGCTCTTGCTCATACCGTCAGCGCCTCCACCGTCTCCGCCACGGTCTTTTCCGGAACACCCCCGTTCAGGAAGGGAATCCCGAGTTTCTTCAGGAGGACGAAATGAATGACCGTCCCCGTTTTCTTCTTGTCCGCTTTCAGGTAGCTCAGGATCCTCTCCCGGGAAATCTCGCCTGGAATCGCCGTGGGCAGTCCGACTCCTTCCAGCACCGCCACGAGCCGCTGCCGATCCTCCGCTGGCAGGTATCCCAGTCTTTCCGACAGGACGGCCCCCGCCGCCATGCCGATGGAGACGGACTCCCCGTGGGACAGGGCATAATCCGACGCCGCCTCGACGGCGTGTCCGACGGTGTGGCCGAAATTCAGGATGCGGCGGAGCCCCTTTTCCTTCTCGTCTATCTCCACGATGCCCTTCTTGATCCGGCAGGAGGCGGCGATGACCTCTTCCAGCAGGGCGGGGTCCCTGTTCTCCGCTTTTCCCAGTCCTTCCGCCACCCGGTCCAGGAGCTCCGGCTGCTCGATGGCGCCGTATTTAACGATTTCCGCCATCCCGTCCCGGTATCCCCGCTCGGGCAGCGTGTCCAGGAAGGCCGTGTCAATGAAAACGCCCAGGGGCTGGTAGAAAGTCCCCAGGAGGTTCTTCCCCGCCACCGTGTCGACGCCGGTCTTTCCACCGATGCTGCTGTCCACCTGGGCCATCAGCGTTGTCGGGACCTGGATGCAGGGAACCCCGCGCATGTAAATGGAAGACAGGAATCCCGCCAGATCTCCCACGACCCCGCCTCCCAGGGCGATCAGGGCGGAGGAGCGGTCGGCGCCCAGGGCGGTCAGTCGCTCCGCCGTCTCCAGGACCGTCCGGATGTCCTTCGAGGCCTCCCCCGGGGGGATCGCCAGCCGGTCCACCGTCAACCCCAACCCCCGCAGCAGGGATACGACCCGCTCGCCGTGCAGGGCGTCCACGGTGGCGTCGGTGACGATGACGTACCGGCTGATGCCGGCGTTTTTGGCCAGGATCAGTCCCATCCGGTCGAGGATGTCCCGTCCGATGTGCACGTCGTAGGAATGCGACGTCCTGTGTTCGAGATGGACGCGGATCCGGTTCATTGCCGCACCCCCGACCCGTTGTTCATGAAGGACGAAAGCCGCCGGATCTCCTCCATCAGCTCATAGAACGACTCCGGCCGGAGCGACTGGGGTCCGTCGCAGACGGCCTTCTCCGGCTCCGGGTGCATCTCCACGATCACCCCGTCGGCACCGACTGCGACGGCGGCCCGACAGAGGGGAATCACGTATTTGGCGTGGCCGGAGGCGTGGCTCGGATCGACGATCACCGGCAGGTGGGTCAGCTCCTTGAGCACGGGAACCGCGCTGATGTCGAGGGTGTTTCTCGTCGCCGTTTCGAAGGTCCGGATCCCCCGCTCACAGAGGATCACCTCTTCGTTTCCCTCCGCGAGGATATACTCCGCCGACATGAGCAGCTCCTCGATGGTGGTCATCATCCCCCGCTTCAGGAGGACCGGCTTGCGCGCCTTGCCCACCTTCTTCAGGAGCGCGAAATTCTGCACGTTCCGGGCTCCCACCTGCAGGATGTCGGTATACTCCTCCACCAGGTCCACGTCGGTAGGACTCATGACTTCCGTCACGACGGGAAGGCCCGTCCGCTCCCGGACCAGCTTCAGGAGTTTCAGCCCCTCCTTTTCCATGCCCTGGAAGCTGTACGGCGACGTCCGCGGCTTGTAGGCCCCGCCCCGGAGGATGTCCGCCCCGCCTTTCCGGGCAATGTATGCGGACTCCAGGAGCTGCTCCTCGCTCTCGACGGTGCAGGGGCCGGCCATGACCACGAATTTCGGACCGCCCACGACGGCCTCGCCGACACGGATCTTCGTGTTTTCCTCGCGGAACTCCCGGCTGGCCAGCTTGTAGGGTTTCAGGATCGGCACGATCTTCTCGACGCCGGGCAGGTATTCCGCCGACTTCAGCTGGGTCTTGCCCCGGTCGTCTCCGATGGCGCCGATGATCGTTCTCTCCACGCCCCGTGACAGGTGCGTGTGATAGCCGACTGATTCAACCCAAGTCGTGACATGGTCGATCTGCCCTTCCGTCGCGTTTTTCTTCATCAGGATGATCATGGTTCGCTGCCTCCGCAATAAAAAAGGCCGTGGAGCGTCGAAGCCGCCACGGCCCAAACAAAAAAGCCATGGGCGGCGCCTTTCGGACTGCCCATGGCTTGATTTGGCTTGATTTGGTTTTCCTTACCTCCTCCCAAGCGCCAGGCAGACCTGTGGGCCGAAATAATAAAAACCAAACCAATAAGTCAGATTCAGTTTCGGCGCCATGCGGGTTCTGCCTTTTCCTTTCTTTTTTCGCTCAAGAGGCCGCGAGAAAAACACACGGCCGCTCCTCTTGTCAAGAAAATATTTTCGGGGCACCGGTCAGGAACCTGGCCGGGGCCTTACCCGCAAAGGGTTCCGCGGAATCGGCCAGGGACGCCCCGGTCAATCGGACCCTTCCCCCGTGAAGAGGTCCAGGAACCGGAAGGCCCGGCCGTCGAAGAGCCCCCGGTCGCTGAGCTTGAGGTCGGGAATGACCAGAAGCGCCAGGAAGGACTGGGTCATGAAGGGTGCCCGGAGCCGTGAGCCCATCTCTTTCGCGCGGCGCGTCAGGGCTTCATACTTGCGGGCCACGTCGTATCCGTCCTCCGTCGTCATGAGCCCTGCCACGGGGAGGGGAAGGACGTCTTCGCGCTCTCCATCGGCCAGGGAAAGCCCGCCCCGGTTCCGGATCACCAGGTTGGCGGCCCGGGCCATGGCCTCGTCGGTCACCCCCACAACGACGACGTTGTGGGAATCATGGGCCACCGAGGAGGCGATGGCGCCCCGCTTCAGCCCGAAATTCCTCACGAATCCCACGGCCGGCGGCGTGTCCTGATAGCGGTTGATAACGGCGACCTTCAGGACGTCCTTTTCAGGATCCGCAACGGCAAACCCGCCGGCGGCATGGACCCGCTCCCGGCTCCGGCCGGTGATCACCTGGCCGTCCAGGGCGTCGATGACGTTGACAAAGGAGCCCCGGACCGGGACGGCGAAATCGCCCGGCTTTTTCTCCCCGGCCCGGAAATCGTTCATCGCCTCGACCGGAAGGGATTCGAGGAGGCTCTTCCCTCCGGACGCCACCAGGCGCCCGTCCACATAGGTCTCGAGGACCCGGAAATCGTCCCCCAAACCGTCCAGGACGACCAGGTCGGCGGGATCGCCCGGCTGCAGGAGTCCCGCCCTGAGCCCATAATGGCGGATCGGTTGCAGGGTGGCGCACTTGAGGACCGTCATCCGGTCGTACCCCAGGCGGAAGGCGTTCCGTACCATCGCGTCGACGTGCTCCTCCGCCAGGTCGTCGGGGTGCCGGTCGTCGCTGCAGAACATGCAGGAGCCGGGGTTTTCTCCGAGCAGCGGATGGAGGGTGTCGAAGTTGTTCGCCGCGGATCCCCAGCGGATCTGCACCTTCATCCCGAGCCGGACCTTCTGCCGCCCCTCCTCCAGCATGTAGGTTTCATGGTCGGTCGTGATGCCCGCGGCGGCATACTGCTCCAAGTCCGCACCCATCAATCCCGGCGCGTGGCCGTCGATGGGCTTTCCCCGCCGTTTCGCCGCCCGGAGCTTGGCCATGACCTCCGGATCCCGGGCGATGACGCCGGGATAGTTCATGGCCTCGCTCAGGTACAGAATCTCAGGCATGTCCAGAAGCGCCTCGACCTCCTGCAAATCGAGCCGGGCCCCGGCGGTCTCGAAGCCCGTGGCGGGCACACAGGGGGAGGCCCCGAAGTGAAACTTGAAAGGCACTTGGCGGCCGTTCCCGATCATGAAGCGGACGCCGGGAACTCCCAGGACATTGGCGATTTCATGGGGATCCGAGACGGTGGCGGTCGTCCCGTGGACCACCGCCAGGCGGGCGAACTCCGAGGGAACCAGCATGGAGCTCTCGATGTGGACATGGGCGTCCACGAACCCCGGAACAAGATACCGGGAATAGGTCCCGCCGTCCCCCCGGACCACTTCGGCGATCCGGCCGCCCCGGATGACAACCGTACCGGGATAGATCTCGGAGCGGACGACGTCGACGATGTTTCCGGAGAGGATGGCCTCTTTTGAAGCGGCCGCCGGCGCGGCGAAGGAATTCTGCATCATTTTCATCTTGTGAACCGGTTCCAGTGTCCATTGAGCTGAGAAAGGCCATGCCCCGGGCCTGATGCAGCGGCCTTCCTTTTCTCCCGAATCGCGACGGACCCGGGGAACACCGCAGACAGGCGGTTTTCAACCGCCCCGATGACTAAAGCTTACGGGCATACAGGACGGTCAGCAAAATCGGAATGCCGACGGACAACATGCCGACATTCGAGACCGTCATGACATTCTGGGGCTGAACATACAGGCAGCCCATGCCGATCACGGCCAGGACGACCGACCAGAGCATCATGGCCCCCGCCCCATAGCGGTTGACGGCATACCAGTTCTCCTCGGATTCGAAGGCCTTGGCGATTCGAAATCCGTAGAGGGAGTTCCTTTTGATTTTACCAAGATAAAGGGGAATTGAGACCAGGAACAGCACGATTCCGACCACGAGCAGTGTAAGGGCGGCCTTCTCCTGGATGGTCATCCGGGTCCTCCTTTTCTCTCCTGCCGACCAGGACGGCTTGACGATGTTTCAGTCGTCGTCGATGCTGCATTCCGCGCCGCCGCCGCCGCTGTCGCCTCCGTCAAACCCGCCGCTGTCGCTGCTGCCCGAATCGCTGCTGCCGGAGTCGCTCGAGCTGAAACCGCTGCTCATGCGCATCGGCTCGTTGCGGTCGTCCGAGCGGACCATGCGCCGGCCGCCTTTTTTGATCATGACGATCAGCAGAACGACCAGGCCGATGACGCCGAAAAAAATGAGCGTCGCCACGAGGAAGACGGCGTGAGGGCTTACCGGGGGTTTCTTCGGGGGCGGCTTCACACCCCCGGACGCCTTCGCGTCCTCCTCGATCACCCGGGAAACGGACAGGAGGGCGTTTTCGAACCCGGTCCCGTAATCCTTCTTCTTCAGGTGGGGGGCCACATCGCGGCGCAGGATCTCGCCGACCTTCCCGTCCGGCAGGATTCCCTCCACGCCGTAGCCGGTCTCGATGCGGATCTTCTTTTCCTTCCGGGCGAAGAAGATGAGGACGCCCTTGTTCTCCCCCTTTTTCCCGATGCCCCAGGCACGGTAGAGGCGGTTGACGTAGTCCGACAGGTCGTTTTCGCCGATCGTCGGCATGGTGACGACCACAACGGATGTCCCCGTCGTCTTCAGCACCTGTCTCGCCTTTGCTTCCATCCTCTGCTCCACGTCCGGGGGGATGAGATCGGCGAAGTCGTTGATCTGCCCCCGGTGGGCGGGGAATTCATCCGCCCCGGGAACGGAAACCGCAAAAAAACAAAGCAGCAGTCCGACCAGCAGAGCGCTGAAAAGATTCTTTTTCACAACCGCTCCTTTGCCGAAACCGCGGGCTCGCCTGTCGCCGCTTCCGGCCGCCATGCAACAGGTCCAAATGTTCTTCACGATCCCGGGCGCGTACCGCTCCGCCGGCGCGGGGATCCCCTTCCCGTCATTGTGATGCACGCTGTATAGCGCAGCACGACTGAAGATGCCACCAAAACCAAATTTCTAAAAAAATTCAATAATAAACCTTGCAATCCGGCAAACGAACCTGTAGGGTTCCTGCCAGTCGATGTTTCGTATCTGTTGGTAGCTCTCAAATTGCAGAAAAAGTCGACCGCGCCGACCACCGAGATGGAATGCGCGGTTTTTATTTGCACAGGCGGCTACCAGCGGATCGGACCGGCAAAAATAAAATGGTTCCATCGAGGAACCAAACACAAAGGAGCAGTAAAGATGTCTGAAGGAAAAGTGAAGTGGTTCAATGATTCGAAGGGTTTTGGCTTCATCGAGCAAGACGGGGGGAAAGACGTTTTCGTACATCATTCCGCCATCCAGGCAGAGGGTTTCAAGTCCCTGGCCGAGGGTGACCGGGTAAGCTTTGACGTTGTCTCGGGCCCCAAGGGCCCGGCAGCGGAAAATGTCCGCAAACTGTAAAAACTGAGATTCGTCTCACCTGGAAAGGCCCCCTGTCACGGGGGCCTTTTTTTTGTTTGATCCTCCGCGCACCCTGTGCCGCCGTCAATCTTCCATTGACACACCGGATCGTTCCCCGTATAGTCCACCTGACATAAATCCCTAATAAAACTGAGCGATTCGAACTGTTATCGACGGCGGCACCATGTTCTCCCACGCTCCCGGACACGCGGATTTCCTCCCATGATCTATTCCCGCCTCGAGTTTCTATCCGGCGTCCGTGCACAGCTTCCGCTCCTGCTCGGCGTCGTGCCCTTCGGGCTGATCTACGGCGCCCTCGCCGTTCAGGTGGGCGTGCCCGCCTCGATCGCCCAGGCCATGTCGTCGGTGATCTTCGCGGGATCCGCGCAATTCATCGCCGCACCTCTCATTGTCGCATCCACGCCCGCCCTGATTCTCATTCTGACCGTCTTCGTCGTGAATTTGCGCCACCTCCTGTACAGTGCGTCGGTTGCGCCGTTCCTCGATCACCTGTCTCCTTCCTGGAAGGCGCTTCTCGCGTACCTGCTGACCGACGAAGCCTATGCCGTAAGCATCGCGCACTTCCAGGAACCAGGCGATGGAGCGAAGCGGCACTGGTTTCTGTTCGGGGCGGGTATCACCCTCTGGGCCTCGTGGCAGATCAGCACCGCCGTCGGAATCTTCATCGGCGCCCGGGTGCCCCCGGAGTGGTCCCTGGATTTCGCCCTGCCGCTGACGTTTATCGCGATCGTGGTTCCCATGGTAAAACACCGCGCCCACGTGACAGCCGCCCTCGTGGCCGCTGCCGTCGGGGTTGCCGCATTCGCGCTGCCGTTCAAACTGGCCTACATCGTCGCCTCGCTGGCGGGCATTGCGGCGGGAATGGCTGTCTTCGCAGGGATGGAGAAACGATGGAAGTGGCGCTGAACATCTGGCCGGCCATCATCGCGTGCGGCGTCGTCACGTTCCTCACGCGGCTTTCCTTCATCGCCGTGCACGGCCGCGTGAGCATGCCGGAATGGTTTCAGCACATGCTGACCTTCGTGCCGGTTGCCGTCCTGTCGGCCATCGCGCTGCCCGAGATCGTGATCCACAACGGCGCGATCAACTGGTCCCCCCTGAACCCGAAGCTGCTCGGGGCGGCCGTGGCGGTCGCGGTGGCCTGGCGCACGAAAAACGTCTGGGGAACGATTGCGGCGGGAATGGCGGCCATGTGGGGGTTCCGCCTTCTCATCGGGGCCTGACCTGCTTTTCCCGGTCATCGCCGATAGACTTCCGAATGCGACAGGTGGTGGTCGAAATTTCTCCGGTACAGGTCCGCCACCTCTTCCGACCTGATGATCTGCAGGTTCTCGGCGTTCCTCTCCTCCGCCGCCTTCGTGAAATTGAAGGAGCCGGTGATCACCCGCTTCCGGTCGATGATCATGATCTTGTTGTGGGCGATGGCGTGGACGCTGTCGATGTAGACCGGGATCCCCGCATGGGCCAGGAAGGTGGCGGAGGTGTATTCCCTGCCCTGCTGGCTCCTGTCCATAATCGCCACGACCCTCACGCCCCGCCGGTGGGAATTCACGAGCGCCCGGGCGATGGGAGCGGAGGTGAAGGAATAGGCCTGGATCAGGATCTCCGAGCGGGCATCCTCGATCTCCCGGATGATGGCCTGTGTGCACCCGCCGCGCGGCGAGAAATAGACGTCCATCGAGGGAATGTGCCGGAACGTGTCCGCCGCGACGGCGGCCGGGGTGAGGCAAACGATCATCAGGCATGAGACAAGGCAAATGGCTGTGATGGAATCGACGATCCTTCTCATACATGATACCTACGGAGTGGCAGAGGTTGTCTCGTTATATCGGAAAAAAAGGGCGATGCAATGACAAAAGTCCCGGAGAAGACGTTGGCCGTACGTCGGCGAAAGGCTCCATCACCACCAAGCAGGAAGATGCAGGCAGGCAGGGTACAAAGGGGGGGCACATCATGAAGGTGTTAAAGGTTCTGAAGCTGGGGCTGTCGGGCGTTCTCTTCGCCATCGGCCTGACCGGCTTCCTGATCGTCCTGAAACAGGGTGTCCTTGTTTCCGGAGACGGGCCGGGGCTCGACCCTATGTACACGACCGGCTGGTCCCTCTTCTTCTTCCTGATGCTGGGGGTCCCGTGCCTCCTGGCGACCGTGTTCGGAGCGCTGCCCTGGATCGCCTGGCTGCGGGAAAAACGGCAGGGGAAATAGGTTGGATGGGTTCTTCTAATCCTGCGTGTGACGAAAGTTGGAGGGGAAATCGTACCGAAGGCAGAGCTGGACAAAGATCTCGAAAGATCCGTAGTCGCTGAGAATGTTTCCGGTCTTGTCGGGGGGAAGCATCGCGAATCCCCGGATCCCGGGATCGAGGTACCGGAACATCTGCGGGACGATCGGGACCTCGCCGACGCGGGGCCTGTCGGTGAAGCAGATCAGTCCGAAGGGATCGTTCGAGTCCCCGCCCCACAGTTTCACGGACAGCGCCGGATTGCCGGCCTTTGCCAGGATGAACGATGCGGAGACGACGGTATGATCCCGGCAGCCAAGGAGGAGATCCCCCGCCGCCATGGCATTCCAGATCGCAAGGCTGTCGCCGTGCTTTTCCTGCACCCCCCAGACGTAGCATGTCCCGTCGGGGTAAAGCCGAGACAGATCTCCCCGCAGTGTTTCGTCATGAATCAGGGAAGACAGGGCTTCCAGGTCGCGGACGGCCCCCTTCGACAGGCCCGTCTCACCCTTATCCGCCGCATGATCGATCGAAAACAGGAACACACCCGACATGTTCGCCTCTCCGGATGACTCCCGCCGCCCGCAGGAACGTTCCTGCAGGGGTGATGCCTCTGGAATTCGGGAAGTTCCTTCGTTATAGCGGAACCACGCGGGGTTGCAACGGGAAAAACAGGCGGTTCCATGGATTTTGCGTCCGGGAGATGATATGGGTTCCAGGTCCTGCGTATCTTTGAGGAGATCGGGTTCATGAATATGCTGTTCAGGATCATGGTGATTGGTCTTTGCCTTCTGCCCGCTGCCTTCGCGGCGGCAACGGAAACAGGCCGGTTCTTTCTCGCGGGGGACGGGAAGATCCACATCAGGAACGTCCGGAGCGGAAAAGAGGCCCGGGTGGATCTCCTCAAGCCGGACGGGTCCCTCCACGAGGACGGATTCGCCGTGATCGATGATGTCTTCGGATTTCCCACCAGGGAAAAAGGAGAACACATCTCACCGCGGCTCATTTTCATGCTGGACCACTTCTCTGACCTTGTCGCGCCGGGAAAGACCATCCATATGACGTCCGGTTACAGGAGTCCGGAGTACAACGCCGGCATCCGGAGAGCCGGTGCAAACGCCGCCCGGACCAGCCAGCACCTGGACGGGATGGCCCTTGATTTCTATATTGAAGGGGTCAACGGCAAGGAATTGTGGGAGATCGTCAGGAGCAAAAACTGCTGCGGAGTGGGCCACTACGGGGGGGCCATGATTCACCTGGATTCGGCGAGGCCCCGGTTCTGGGAGGCATCCACCTCCGGGACAAGGACGAGAGAGAGCGAACGCAACCGGAAGATCTATCTCTCCACGGACTACGACCGATACCGGCCGGGCGAATCCATGAGGCTCTTCTTCTCAACCGTCAGCGATTTCGGGTTCGGGATCCGGCCCCTTGCCGCCGTCGTCACGGATCCGAAAGGAGCGAAGACGGCCGCCACCGCACAGGCAAGGCTGGCTCGCGACCCGGAGAATGACCGTTGCTTGCGGATCGATGACCGGAAGGCCTCCCGGTTCATCCACCTTGATCTGCCGCCGGGCCTCCCTCCGGGAAGATACAGAATAAAAATCGACTTCTGCGACCGGCCCTTCAAGGAAATGCCCGCCGCGGCCGTCTCGAACGAAATCGAGGTCCTTGAACCCCTTCCCTGATGTGCCTTTGGCCCCCCCGGCACCTTCCATGGAACCGATCCGAAGAGGTGTCGCCATTCCCTGCAATAGGAAAACCGGGTAGCGGGCGTCTCCCGCCGCTCAGGCCCGGCCGGGTCCGCAGGCCCCGGTACCCGGGATTTCTCCCGTTGCCGGCCAGCACTCCGCGCGGATTTTCCCCGTCTGCAACTTCAGCACGATCAGCGTCAGCAGGAACGCCAGGACATCCGATACCGGCAGGGCCAGCCAGACGCCCTCGAGGCCGAAGGCACGGGAAAGGAGAAAGAGCAGCGGAATCAGGAACAGGACCTGCCGGGAGAGGGAGAGAACGATGGAGATCTTCGCCTTGCCGATGGACTGGAACAGGTTGGAGGTGACCATCTGGAAGCCCACCAGGGGAAACATGACAAGCACAATGTGCATGCCCGTCACGGACAGGTCGATCAGCTCCCGGTGGGTCGTGAATGCCCGGGCGATCAGTCCGGGCATGAGCTCTCCCATGAGAAAACCGGCGGTCGTGATACCGGTCGCCGCGATGGCGGTGTACCGGAACGCCCGGAAAACCCGCTCGCCCTGGCGGGCGCCGTAGTTGTAGCCGACGATGGGCTGCATCCCCTGGTTGAGGCCGATCACGACCATGATGAAGAACATCACGATGCTGTTGATGATTCCGAAGGCCCCGACGGCAAAGTCTCCCCCGTACATCACCAGCCTCAGGTTCAGGAGAATGATGATGAAGCAGGCACAGAAGTGCAGCAAAAACGACGGCATGCCGACGGACAGGATGTCCTTGACAATATACGCCCGGAGCCCCATGCTCCCGCGCTCAAAATGCACCAGGCTCTTCACGTTCGCGAAATGGAGGACAACCCAGACGGTTCCCACAACCTGCGAAAGCACCGTCGCCAGCGCAGCGCCCCGGATGCCCCACCGGAAGACGAAGATGAACAGCGGCGCCAGCACCAGATTGATCCCGATGGTGACGAGCGTCGTCACCATGGCCTTCCGGGGATAGCCGGAAGACCGCATGATGCTGTTCAGACCCCAGTAGATGTGCGTGAAAATATTGCCGATCAGAATGATCTGCATGAACTCTTTCGCATAGGGAAGCGTTTCCCTGCTGGCTCCGAACAGGTAGAGGATCCGGTCGAGGTAAAGCAGGGCGACGGCGGAAAAGGCGATGCTGATGATAATGTTGAGAATGAGGGCGTTGCCGAGGATCAGGTTGGCCTCTTTCCCGTTCTTTTCTCCAAGCCGGATGGACACCATGGCCGAGGCGCCGATGCCGACCCACGCGCCGAATGCCACGGCCATGTTCATGATGGGGAGGGTGATCGCCAGCCCGGAGATGGCCAGCGCTCCCACACCCTGCCCGATGAACACCCTGTCGATGATATTGTAGAGAGACGAGGCGACCATCCCGATGATGGCGGGAATGGAGTATTGAAACAGGAGGCTTCCGATTTTCCCGGTACCCAGGTCGTCCGCCGTTTTTTGATCCAGCATCGATGAAACCAGCTTCCTTCCGGGGAGCGTCAGCCCCGCTCCCCAGAGTCCCTTCGCCCGGTTTTGCGCCCCGCCCCCTTCCGCAACGGTACACCCGCAGCCAGGCCGTGGCGCCGCCGCCCCCGGGACAGGTGATTTTTCACTTTTCCGCAAGGCTGTTTTCGCGGGAGAAGGGATGATGCCTTACCGCTTCGGGTCTCGGGTGGGGATTGCAGGCAGAATCAGGGGACGCTTCGCCCTTCCGGTGGAGATGCAGGCCTCGGCCCCGATCGCATGACCGGGGCCGGGCCGTGAATTGTCTGCACGAATCCTGAGAACGGTTCGCTGCCTTCCGTCTGCGTCTACAGAATCGAGGCCACCTCTTCCAGGATGCTCATTTCCATCCCGCCGTCGAGAAGGCCGCCAATCTGCTTGGAGAAGGCGGCAAAGTGGGGGGTGGACGAGTGGACCGTCAGCGCATCGGCATCCCGGTAACGCTCTACGACGACGATGACGTTGGGGGCGGCCGTGTCCTTATTGACCGTGTAGGAAAGCGTCCCCTCCTCCGTTTTCACGTCCTTCACCAGCCCCTTGAACAGTTCCAGGGCCTCCTCCATCTTTCCTTCCTTGATCTTCAGTTTTGCGATGAGTCCGAGCATGGTTTTTCTCCTTCTTCGTAAGGATGGTATGAATCCATTCCCGTGCGAAGCTCCTTTCCGACGGGAACAAGGGCGATGCGCATTTCACCCGACACAGGCGCTTTTCAAGAAAACGGATCGCTGCCCCGAAGGACCCGCCGTTGTTTCGGCGGGCCTGAACCGCCTCTGCCAGGGCGGGAGGATACGGGAAAGACCGGTGGGTGTCAATGGAGATCGGCATCAGAACGTGCGGTCCTTGCCGCGGAGCGTCCGCGTCCGCGGAGGCGCATCGGACACGCTTCAGGGCGCGCCGAGGCGCATCATCCACTTGCGAAACTTGACGAGCGGAACGGCCATCCGGGGCGCCGTGTCTCGGAGTTGCGGATCGGTTCCGCTTCCTCATCAAATCGCCCGCACGGAAGGCGGGGAAGGGGAGGAATACCCGGGGAGAGCATACGCGGCCGGGCCTCTTTGCCGTGGATGCCGTTTAGGGGTGGCCGGGCCAGGCTTGCGAAATGCTCACGAAGCGCCGCTCTCGACCTGCATGATCGAGGACTTGTTGACGAACAGCGTATGGTGCAGCTCGCCGTTCGTATCCCGGGCATTGATCAAGACGAGGAACGGATCGGTGCCCGTGTACCGCAGCATGTCGAAAATATTGTCGAACACCTGGAGATTGATCCGCCCCTGGATGACGACGTTCTTGATGGTCTTGATCAGGACCTCGACATACTCCGTGGCACTGATCAGCGGATTCTGGGAAGAGTGAATCACATCCCGGGGAGCGGCCCAGATGATCAGATCCTTGTTGATGTAAACCCTTTCCTTTTTCCCACCCGCATCGTCCGTCGCCTCATCCAGCACAATGAAACGGGCGGTGTTATCGTTGAACAGCTCCGACAACCGGCTCTTGTTGCACAGCAGGGCCGTGCCTTCGATGAGTGTGCCGTCGTACATTCCAACAGACAGGTGTTCCTGGTATCTCTCCATTTCGTTCCTCCTTGCCGGAAACCGGGATCCCTGCGGCAGACTTTCTCCACATCCGCCGGAAAGCGCCGAATGGATGCCAGGGTTCCCATACCCCAACGATGGAATCCTGTCAATAACCGATAAGTTAGCATATGAGACAAGGACTTCGGCCTTACTTGGCCTGACACCTCGACTTCAGGGCGGCGATGTCGTCCGCCGTCAGCTCGGCCGTATCGGAACGGTTCAGGCGGTACATGACCGCGTCGGGGTTGCTGCTGTGTTCCAGCCCCAGTGCATGGCCGAACTCATGGACAAGCAGCCGGACCAGCCGGGGTTCGTTGTCGTAGTGGTAGACCGTGATGGACTGCCTGCCATCCTTTTTCTTGAAGTAGCCCTCCTGGAACTCACCTCCCAGCCGGCTGCCGACGTCCCGGTACTGATCCACGTCCTGGTTCTGCCGGCCGACGACCTCATTGAAGCTCTGCACCATGCTGTTGAGCTCGTCCGCCATTCTCCGGGCATTGTCCTGGCGGACCCGGAGGTTTTCTCCCATGGCGGCGATTTCCGACTTCTCCGCTGTCAGCCGGCCGCGTTGCGCCTCGGGTGCGCCACCCTGCCGGTTCCACGATTCGACTTCCCTGTTGAAAGCATGAATCCGGGCATTATAGGCATGGAGATCACTTTCCAGGGAAGCGCGGGTCCGTTCGTATTCCGACTTCATGCCCTCATAGCGCATCTTCATGCCTTCCAGCGACTCTTTCGTGCCCGACATCCGGGTGTGGATCTGCTTCAAATGCTGCGTCGTCTCCTGGCGATAGTCATACACGAGGCTGATCCCGATCGCACCATTGGGATCCTCGCGAAACAACTCCCGCGAGAGGGGGTGTCCCCAGACCGCGGCGGCCTTTCGGACGGCTGCAGCAAATTCCGCATGGGTCAGACCGAACCGGCCGTCAACCTGGACAATGCGGTACGTCAAAGGCTTCTGGCACGGACCGGGTGTTCGCAGGATGTACACAAACAGAGCCGCCGCAATCGCCAGCAGAAGGAGAAGCCCGAAACCCAATGTTTTCTTAAATTCGATCATATGTGATGGCCTGCACCCGCTGCTCGTATTCAAGCCGTTTCCCGGCCGCGTGGATGCCCCCGATCAGGGCACCGATGGAGGATTCTTCCCTTGCCCTTTAACCCAAACCCTCACACCCGCCGACGTCCGCCGCCGGGATCGTCATTCCGGATCCGCTCTTCGCTTGACGGATCGTCGTGATGAAATTATGGTGCCCCCATGGACATTCAATCTTCCCGGCAAGCACGTGTCTCCGGCCGTATCGAGGCCGGAAGAGGCCTCCGGCCGATTCCGCTCTTCATCCTGATTCTTGTCGCGGCCTGCAGCCTGTTTCTCTGGGCCTGCCTCGAAGAGGGCGAGCCCGTCGACCACGCGGAACAGGTGAACCATACCTACGAGGCCAAGGAGAAGCATGTTCTCCGGGCCATCGCCCAGGTCTTCAACGAGAAGGACCTGGGACGGGCCACCATCCACGAGGACGCGCATGAAGTGACGTCCGACTACGTTGTCCGGGGCGAATGGCGAACGCGGAGCTTCGCCCGCGTCCGTCAGATCAACTGGAAGGAATGCGAGGTCAAGCTCACCGTCATGACCGAGAAGAAGACGTCGACGGGATGGGAGCTGAGGCGGCTTCTCGGACAGGATCAATACAAAAAGATCTTCAAGTCCATTGAATCCCAGATCTACCGGGAGATGTACAAAACCGATTGACCGGCGGCCGTTCCGGTCTGCCCGGACACCGACGCCGGGACTGCCGCTCGCATACACGGCCTTTCAGAAACGGCCGTGCTTCCCGATCCCCTCGGAAAAACGCTTCGCTCCCTCCAGAACCTCCCCGCTGGCCAGCACATCCATACCCTGGCGAAATTCCAGAATCATCGCCTCGTCCATGGGCAGGTCGAATCCGCGGTATACGGCCAGCCGGTCGCTCTGCATGCAGATCCGGGGAAAGGCGGCAATCTGGGCGGCCAGCGCTTCCGCCTTCTCCCGGGCCTTGCCGGGCTCGACGAGCCGGTTGGCAAGCCCCATGGTGAAGGCCTCCTCCGCACCCACCGGCCGCCCCGTGAGGATCATGTCCAGGGCGCGGCTCATGCCGATCAGCCGGGGCAGGCGCTGGGTGCCGCCGTCGATCAGGGGAACGCCGTAGCGCCGGCAGAAGACCCCGAAATAGGCGTCCCGCTCGACGACCCGCAGGTCGCACCAGCAGGCCAACTCCAGTCCTCCCGCCACGGCATGGCCCGACACGGCGGCGATGACGGGCTTCGTCATCGTCATGCGGCTGGGACCCAGCGGACCGGGCCTGGCCATGTCCCATTCCAGGCTGTTGATTTTGTTCAGATCCCCGCTGGTTATGGCCTTGAGGTCCGCCCCGGCGCAGAAGTTTCCTCCCCGACCCCACAGGACGGCCACGCACTGTGACTCGTCCCGCTCGAACTCCTCGAAGGCCGCGACGAGCTGCTCCGCCGTCTCCCGATCGACGGCGTTCCGGCTCTCCGGCCGGTTGATGATGACGGTGGTGACTCCCTCCCTCTTTTCGACCTGCACCTTCACGGGCATACCCTCCTTTCTCTCCAGGAAACGAATGTCAAAGCGCTCGGGGCTCTCAGCACCATGGGCCGGAAGAGAAGGACCAGGGGAGTGTCACCGGGGCAGCATTCTCTTTCACGACCTCGGCCCTTTCCGTCCGGATGGCGGTCGTCAGGACTCCGCCGGCTGTCCGGTTTTCGCCGGTTTGCATATCTCTGCCAGCGTATCGAGGAGGGCGCCGCACTGGGCATCCGTCCCCACCGTGATGCGCAGGAACTGCTCGATTCGCGGCTGGCGGAAATGGCGGACGAGGATGGCCCGCCCACGCAGCTTCGCCGCCAGGTCGGCCGCGTCGTTTTCGGGGTGGCGGGCAAAGACGAAGTTGGCCGCGGAGGGCAGCACCGTGAAGCCCAGCCCGGTCAGCCCGGCGGACAGCACCTCCCGGGAGCGGATAATGGCCCGGCGCGTCTGCTCGAAATGGTCCTGGTCCTCCAGGGCCGCCACGGCCCCGGCGATGGCGAAGCGGTCCAGGGGGTAGGAGTTGAAGCTGTTCTTCACCCGCTCCAGGGCCTCCACGAGGGGCGGGGCGCCGATGGCGAAGCCCACCCGGAGGCCGGCGAGGGAGCGGGACTTGGACAGGGTCTGGACGACCAGCAGGTTCGGGTAGCGGTCCACCAGCGGCACGGCGGACTCCCCGCCGAAGTCGACGTAGGCCTCATCCACCACGAGGACCGACCCGGTGTTCCGGCGCAGGAAGGCCTCGATCGCCGCCCGGGGAAGCGCACAGCCCGTGGGGGCATTGGGATTGGCGATGATGACGCCTCCGTTCGGGCGCTCGTAGTCCTCCAGGCGGATCTCAAACGTCCCGGTGAGCGGCACCGTCTCGCAGTCGATGCCGAAGAGGCGGCCGTACACGGGGTAAAAGCTGTAGGTGATGTCCGGGAACAGGAGCGGCCGCGGGTGCTTCAGGAGGGCCTGGAAAGCGTGGGCCAGCACCTCGTCGGAGCCGTTGCCCACGAAGACCTGCGGAGGCATCACGCCGAACAGGGCGGCCACCGCCGCCTTGACGCGGTCCGCGTTGGGGTCCGGGTACAGGCGCAGCGTCTCCGCGGCCTCCAGCCGGAGGGCCTCGATGACCCGGGGCGACGGCCCGTAGGGGTTCTCGTTCGTGTTCAGCTTGATCAGGCCGGCGATGGCGGGCTGCTCCCCCGGCACATAGGGAGTCAGTCCATGGACCACCGAACTCCAGTAATCACTCATGACGGTTTATCCACCCCCTCGCTTCGTGTTTCCGCCTGCCCCGGGAAGAAGGATCCAGAAGTTCTCCTCGCCCCTCTTCACCGCCTTCAGGATCGCCTCCGGCTGCTTCCGGCTCAGGTTCCCGAACAAGGCTCCCTCCTTCGGGCAGACCCGGCTACGGTCGGTCACCGGAACTGTTGATCGCCGTGATCTGATCGTTGATGGTCCAGTAGTCATAGATGTACCCGATCCCCAGAAGCCCCAGCGTGCACAGATACAGGATGCCCGTGAGCCACTTCCCCATGTACATGCGATGAATCCCGAGCACGCCGACAAACGTGAGCAGAATCCAGGCGACGTTGTAGTCGATCGGCCCCTCCCGGAACCGCAGGTTCGCCTGGCGGGCCATGGAGGGGATGAAGAAGACGTCCACGAGCCAACCGATCCCCAGGAGGCCCAGGGTGCAGAACCAGATTGTCCCCGTGACGGGTTTCCCGAAATAGAACCGGTGGGACCCGGTGAAGCCGAAGATCCAGAGGACATACCCGACGAACGGGCTGTGCGGTTTCAGAATTCCGTCATTCATTTTTCTCCCCCAGGAAGGCGCCGGAAGACCAAGGCCTTGACGGGATCCGCGCTTGCTCTTCCTCCGTGCCTCGCCCTCGATTGCCCGGAGCCATAGAGACACGGCGCATCCTTCGCGTTTTGAGTGATAAAATCACCGGTCATCGTTTCCGCCGGCCCCGGTCCATGGACTGTTCGTATGCAAAGGCAAGCTGAAGGACGGCCAGATCCGCCCCCGGTTTTCCGATGACCTGCAGGCCCATGGGGAGTCCCGCCCCGTTGAAGCCCGCAGGCACACCGATCGTCGGCAGTCCGGCCAGGCTCGGCCCGATCACCACCTCCATCCAGCGGTGGTAGGTGTCCATCGTCCTTCCGGCGATTTCCTTCGGCCAGTGCACGCCGGCGTCGAAGGGAAACACCTGGGCGCTGGGCAGGAGCAGGCATTCGTATTTCCGAAACAGGGTGTCGAGGGCAAGGTACCAGGCGCTCCGGTCGACGGTGGCCCGATAAACGGCATCGCCCCTGATGTCCAGGCCGTTTTCCACCTCCCAGACGGCTTCCGGCTTCATCAGAGCCCGCCACTCGGGAACGCGGTAGAAGGGGCCGGCGATCCCCGCGATGAGGAATCCTCTCAGGGTCAGCCATGTCTCCCACAGGCGCTCGGGAGAAAAAGCGGGGAGGGCCTCCTCCACGATGCAACCGATGGACGCGAAGGTCTTCAAGGCCCCGCCGCACAGCTCCAGGACGCCCGGCTCCATGGCCAGATGGCCGCCGACATCCCCCATCCAGGCCACCCGGACTCCCTTGAAATCCCTCTCCAGGGGGCGGGTGAAGACATCCGGGTCCTCCCGGAGGGAAAGGGGAGCCCGGGAATCGAAACCGGCCTGCACCGACAGGAGCATGGCGAGGTCCGTGACGTTCCGGGCCATGGGACCCTCCGTTGCCAGCTGCTGGTAGAAGACGTCGAGGGTCGGGCCGTAGGGAACGCGGCCGAAGGAGGGGCGGAAGCCGAAGATGTCGTTGTAGGCCGCCGGGTTGCGCAGGGAGCCCATCATGTCACTGCCGTCGGCGACGGG
>CAYNEJ010000037.1:8593-25886 GCA_964396205.1 uncultured Syntrophaceae bacterium | reverse complement strand
GTCGTGAAGGCGAATCCGCCACCCACGATGACGATGTTCTTTCCCTCCAGGAATTCGATGGGCCAGGAGTTGCCCAGCGGCCCGCGGAGACCCATCCGGGTCCCCTCCTCCATCTCATGGAGGGCCGAGGTGACGACACCAGCCTTCTGGACCGTGAATTCCACGTATCCCTTCTGGGTGGGAGAAGACGCGATCCCGATGGGGGACTCGCCCTTGCCGAAGATGGACAACTCTCCGAACTGACCGGGGATGTACCGGAACTTTTCCTCGTCCTCCTTGTTGAGGAAGGCGAAGCGGAAGGTCTTGATGTCCTTGGTGTCCACCTCGGTGACGATCTTGATCACTTCCACGGGGTAGGGTACGTATGGATTCTGCATTGCGCTCTCCCGAAATTATAGTTTCGAAATGTCCTCGACGATTTTCCGGATATCGATGTTGACGGGGCAGTACATCACGCAGCGCCCGCATCCCACGCAGGCAATGGCGTTGAAGTTGTCCACGTAATACTTGAACTTGTGCATGGTCCGCTGGCGCCAGCGCTCCTTCTGGCTCGGTCTCGGGTTGTGTCCCGAGGTTTCCTTCGTGAAGAGCCAGTACATGCAGGAGTCCCAGTTCCGCAGGCGCCGTCCGTCGCTGTACTTCATCTCGTCGCTGATGTCGAAGCAGTGGCAGGTGGGGCACATGTAGGTACAGGTCCCGCAGGCCAGGCACTTCTGATGGATCGTGTTCCAGAAGGGGTGCTCGAAGTTCACGTCCAGAATCGGTTTGATCTCCTTTGCGGGGATCTTCGACGAAATGGCCTGCTCCGCCTGCGCGGCGATCTCCTCCTTCTTCTTCGCGGCCCCCTCGTCCACCTGGACGTCACCGAAATACTTCAGAAGCTTTGCCCCTTTCTCGGTGACGAACTCCGCCAGGAACTGATCGCCCAGATCCGTCAGGAGGACGTCGGCCCCTTCCGACGAAACCGGGTGTCCCCCCACGGACGTGCAGAAACAGGTCGTATAGGGCGGCCGACTGCAGGCCATGGCTATGATCGTCGTTTTGTTCCGCTTGTCGATCCAGAAGGGATCCTTGTACTTTTCCTGATCGAAGAGCATGTCCAGGAGAACAAAGCTTCGGGCGTCGCAGGGGCGCACACCGAAGAGGACGGCCTGTCCGCTGTCCGCTTCCAGGCTCGCGAACTCCGTCCCTTTCGGGGTCCGCGTGTAGCGCATCATCACTTCCGTCCGCGGGAAAAAGAAGTTCTTCGGTGCGTTCTTGCTGTTGGAATAGGCCGTGAGTGGCTCTTCTCCCTTTTCCAGCAGCTTGAAGAGGACGTTGTCCTCCACCTTCACCGGCGCGAACACAGGTCCGTCCTCACCGATCTTCCTGATGATGCCCTCGAGGGCGTCCTTCTTGATCAACCGTTTTTCCATAACGTCCCTTTTTCTTCTGTCTGAAAGATGTTTGTCACCGCCGGTTCGCGGCGGCCGGCCGAAAGGGGCTTGTCGCTACAGGAGGCCCAGCCCGCTCACCAGGGGAGTCGGATCCACGTTGTGGAGCTTGAACCAGGTCGCGGGCCCCTGGAGTCCCATTGCCAGAGCCACCAGCTCCGTGAAATAGAAAACGGGCAGGCGGACATTCTCGCTGGCCCTCATGTCCAGGTTGGCCATGCAGACGGGGCAGGCGGTCACGACACAGTTTGCTCCGGCTTCCCGGGCCATGGCAACCAGCTTGTCCACCATCTTGATCACGATGTCCGTCCGGCTGATGGTCAGGCTGCCGCCGCAGCAGTCGGTCTTGTAGGACCAGGGACGGACGTCGGCACCCATCGTTCGCAGGATCTTGTCCAGGAGAACGGGATTTTCATAGTCGTCGAACTGGCACACTTCCGGGGGCCGCAGCAGGAGGCACCCGTAATAGGAAACGGGCTTCAAGCCGGTCAGCTTCCGGGTGATCTTTCCTTCCAGGGCATCCAGCCCGATGTCCTTGCAGATGATATCGATGGGGTTGCGGACGGAAACCGTCCCCTCGACTTTGCGTCCCAGGATCTTTTCAACATCCGCCTTCAGGGCGGCATCATGCCCCAGGTGATGCTGGGCCGACTTGAAGCGGTTGAAGCAGGCGGCGCAGGGGACCATGACCTCCTTGACATCCGATTTCTCGGCAGCCGCCAGGTTCCTGGCGGGAAGGGCCACGGACAGTTTGAAATTGGTGGCGTGGGCCGATGTCGCCCCGCAACAGGACCAGTCCTCCACTTCCTTCAGCTCGATCCCGAGGGCCCGACTGACCGCCTTGACGGACTGGTCATATTCCTTCGCCGTCCCGTGGAGGGAACATCCCGGATAATATTGAACTTTCAACGCGTGCCTCCTTCAGGTGGACTGTTGCGTCAGGCGTTCTTCGTCTTGTCGAAGATGCCCCGCACGGACTGGATATCCTTCGTCTTGGGAGAGATCAGGGCAAGTTTTCCCTTCATGAACATGCCGATTCCCATGGCGGCATCGGAGAAGAGATCTCCCGACTTGAGCTTGTAACTGACCGTCATCATCGTCTCGTTGATGCGGCCGTTGGAACGGATGTTCCCCAGGAAGGCCTCGTGGAAATGGAGAATGTTCTTTTCCCGGGCTCCGACACCGGAGGCGATGGCCATCTCGCGGAGCACGTCCATCATGCGGGCGATGTCCACCTCGTTCGGGCAGCGGGTGATGCAGGTCTCGCAGGACGCGCACAGCCAGATGGTGGAGCTGCCCAGCACCTTATCCTTCATCCCAAGCTGGATCATCTTGATGATCTTGTTGGGGTTATACTCCATGATGGAGGCCAGGGGGCAGCCGGCGGTGCATTTCCGGCAGTGGTAGCATCGCTGGATGGGGACGCCGTTTATTCTTTCGTTCACTTCATCGAGAAATGTCTTCATGTCCTCTCCGTTCGTCTCGCTATCTTCGGTCAGCGGCCAGCACCCGAAGGATTTGACCAGCACCTTGCTCATTTCTCTACGGGTTGAAGATGAAATCTTCCTTGTCGTGTTCGCTGTAGGTCGCCAGGGCCGGCTTGTCCTCCAGGGAAACCCCGACTTTCGCGTCGAAGAGCTCCACGACGTCCTTTTCGATCTTTTTGAGGAACTTCCGCAGGTCCACCCCCATGGGGCAGACGGACACGCAGGACCCGCAGTCCACGCAGCGGCCGACCATGTGGTAGAGCCTCATGATCTGGAATACCTGCGTGTCGGTGGCGTCCTCGCCGATGCCGACCCATTGGGGCTGGCTCTGATCCGCGAAGCAGACGGGACAGTAACAGGAAGGGCAGGCCTGCCGGCAGGCATAACAGCGGATGCACTTGGCCATCTCCTTCGTGAAGTAGGCCCAGCGCTCTTCGGTGGGCAGGTTTTCGAAGGCCGTCACTTCTTCGTATTCCCGGTCGGAGGCCATGGGGGCCGCATTCTCTCCCAGCATCACGTCCGAGATGACCGGGTTGTTGAAGCGGCAGGTGAGGCAGCAGTCCGCCAGGGCGTCCTTCAGGGCCAGCTTCTTTTCGCCGGCGGGGGTCTTCACGGTGATGGAGTCGCCGGAGACCGCTGCGTCGAGGACCTCCTCGCCGCCGATGGCCGCCGAGAGCTTCTTCCGCTCCACGTATCCCGTGCAGGGCACGCCGAGGATCACCACGTCGTCCCGATCGTACTGCTTCTCCTGGAGGCAAAGAACGATGGACCGGCTCGTGCAGCCCCGGGCCACCACGCCGACGACCTTTTTCTTCCGGTCCTCCGGCTTGACCCTCTTCTGCGCGTTCCGGTGCTGGGAGATCAGGTCATGGACGAACTTGGCGAGGTTCTGGGTGCAGAAGGAATTCCACACCAGCTTCTGGGCTTCTTCCGGAAGGGTGATGAAGCAGGGCGTCGCCGTGGCCGGCAGTGTTCCCGCCTCGTAGCCGACAATGACGTCCACTTTCTTTTCCTCCAGGAGCCTTCCCGCCTCTTCCCGCAGCTTTTTCTGAATGTTTTCCACTTTGTTCGAGTCCTCGTCTTCGAGTTGAATACGAAATTTCGTCTGGTACCCGTGCCCCGCCGGACTGCATCCGTCACAGGTTACACCCGGGGATGCTCCCTGCCCATCGGGATGGTTCCCAACGGCTCAAAGCTTCTTCACGAGCTTGTCCGCCGGCCCGAGGGTGCGAACCTTTTCCGTCACACCCTTGATAACCTTGGCAAACCGCTCCCCCTCGGAGGCGGATACCCAGGTGAAGAGCGTCCGGTCCCCCTCCATTCCGATGTAGGAGAGGAAACGCTTCAGCGTGGCGAATTTCCGGCGGGCCGAGAGGTTGCCCGTCAGGTAGTGGCATTCGCCGGGGTGGCAGCCGGAAACCAGGACGCCGTCGGCCCCTTCCTGGAGGGCCTTCACGACATAAAAGGGATTGATCCGTCCCGTGCAGGGGACGCGGATGATGCGAACGTTCGGGGGATACTGGATCCGGCTGATCCCGGCCAGGTCCGCCCCGGCGTAGGTGCACCAGTTGCAGACGATGGCCACGATTTTCGGCTCCCAGGTTTCCTTCGCTTCTTGTCCAGACATATCGTCTCCGTTTCTCTTGGAATTCAATCCTTGCTTCGCGCTACATGGCGGCGATCTGCGCCAGCACCTCTTCGTTGTTGAAGCCGTTGAGATCCACGGCGTTCATGCGGCAGGAGGCCGTGCAGACCCCGCAGCCCTTGCAGAGGACGGTGTTGACCACCGCGCACCCCTCGGCCAGGTCCACGGCGATGGCGCTGAAGGGGCAGTTGGCCTCGCAGAGCCCGCAGGCGGAGCACCGCTCCTTGTTGACGTAGGCGGTCTTGCCCTCCGCCTCGATGAAGTCCTTTGTGAGGATCGTGCAGGCCCGGGAGACCGCCGCGTTGGCCTGGACGATGGAGTCTTCGCTCAGCTTCGGCGCATGGGCCATACCGCACATGAAGACGCCGTCGGTGGCAAAATCGACCGGGCGGAGTTTCACGTGGGCCTCCAGGAAGAACCCATCCTGGTTGGTCGGCACCTTGAGCATGTTGCCGATCGTCTGGTTTTCCGGGTTCGGCGTGGTGCCGACGCTGAGGGCCAGGAGATCCGTCTTCCACTCCACCGTTTCGTTGAGGACGGGATCGAGCAGGCGGATCACCACCTTGTCTCCCTCGGCCCTGACCTCGGGCTTCCGGTCCTCGTCGTAGCGGATGAACTTGACGTTCAGCTCACGGGCCTTCTTGTAATAGTCTTCCTTGAGGCCGAAGGTCCGGATGTCGCGGTAAATGACTGTGACGTCCTTTTCCGGATCCATCTCCTTGAGCTTCAGGGCGTTCTTGATGGCCTCGGAGCAGCAGTAGCGGCTGCAGTAGGGCCGGTCAGGCTGGCGGGAGCCGACGCACTGGATCATGGCGACGCTCTTGGCCGCCGCGGCCCTGGCATCCTTCTCGGCGATCAGCTTCTCCAGCTCCCGCTGCGTCAGGACTCGGTCCGACTGGCCATGGAGGTACTCTTTCGTCTCCAGTTCGTACCCGCCGGTGGCCACGACGACGACGCCGTGCTCAAACACCTCGTCCCCGTCCTTCGTCTTGATGGTGGTCTTGTAGTTGCCGATGAAGCCCTCGATCTTCTTGATTTCCGTTCCCGTGAAGACGGTGATCAGGTCGTTCTTCTTCACGCGATCAATCAGGCCCGCCAAGTGCTTCTTCGTATCCAGGCCCTCGAGGGTGTAGTAAAGGCTTGCGTAGTTGCCGCCGAGGGAGGGTTTCTTCTCGACGATGTAGGATTTGAATCCCTGGGCCGCAAAGGAGAGGGCCGCCGTGATGCCCGCCAGCCCGCCGCCGATGATGAGGGCGTTCTTGTTGACGCCCAGCTGTCCCGGCTTCAGGGGCTTCAGGAACTGGGCCTTGGAGATGGCCATTCTGACCAGGTCCTTGGCCTTATCGGTGGCCGCCTCGGGCTCGTGCATGTGGACCCACGAATTCTGATCCCGGATGTTGGCCATCTCGAAGAGGTAGCGGTTGAGCCCCGCCTTCTCGCAGTTCTCCTGGAAGAGCCCCTCGTGGGTCCGGGGGGAGCAGGAGGCGACGACGACGCGGGTCAGGTTCTGCTCCTTGATGACCTCGCCCATTTTTACGGCCGTATCCTGGGAGCAGGTGAAGAGGTTGTCCGTGGCGAAGACCACGTTGGGCAGGCTCTTGGCGTACTCGACGACCTCCGGAACGTTGACCACGCCGCCGATGTTGATGCCGCAGTGGCAGACAAAAACACCCGTCCGGGGGCCGACCCCGCGGATGTCCGTCTCCAGGGGCAGCTCCACCTCGGTGATCATCGTCCCGCGGCGCTCCGACAGGAGCCCGGCGGCGCAGGCGGCGGCACTGGAGGCCTCCATGACCGTCTCGGGAATGTCCTTGGGCCCGCCGAAGGCACCGCAGACGAAGACGCCGTCCCGGCTGGTCTCGACGGGATTCTCGAGGGCGGTCCGGCAGAACCCGTGCTCCTCCAGGTCGATCCCCAGGGCCTTGGCCAACTGCGCCGCTTCCGGGGGAGGCGTGAGGCCCACCGAGAGGACCACCATCTCGAACTCTTCCTCGACGAGCTTGCCGTCCTCGGTCACGTATTTGATCAGCAGGTTCTTGGATTGCTGGAGTTCTTTGACGCTGGAGGGCATGGAGCGGATGTAGCGGATTCCGTACTCGTTCTTCGCCCGGTTGACGAACCGGTCGAAGTCTTTGCCGTGGGCCCGGATGTCCATGAAGAAGATGGTCGGCTCCAGGTCCTTGGCGTGCTCCTTGCCGATGATGGCCTCCTTCGTGGCGTACATGCAGCACACGGAGGAGCACCAGCTGTTGCCGCAGGAGGTGTCCCGGGAGCCCACGCACTGGATGAAGGCGAGCTTCCGGGGCTCTTTGCCGTCGGAAATCCGCTGAACGTGGCCGAAATAGGGACCCGAGGCGGAGAGGATGCGCTCGAACTGGATCGCCGTCACGACGTTGGCGTAAGTGCCGAAGCCATACTCGCCGCGGATGGAGGCGTCGAAGGTCTCGAAGCCCGGGGCGGCGATGACGGCGCCGACCTCGATGGTTTCTTCCTCGAAGGTATCATCATGGTTGATCGCCTTCGCGATACAGGCGTCGACGCACTGGTAGCACTCGGAACAGATGCCGCAGGCCAGGCAGCGCTGGGCCTCCCGGACGGCCTCGTCCTCGCTGAAGCCGATGCCGACTTCCTGGAAGCTTGTCCTCCGCTCGTCCGGTTTCATGTGGGGATACTTGGCCCGGGGTGCCTTCGGAACGGCGCTCACATCGGCCTTGTCGGCCAAGTCCTTCGTCCAGTCCCTGGCCCGGCCCGCCGCCATGTCCTCGCCCTGGAGATACCGGTCGATGGACACGGCCGCTTCCTTCCCGGCGAAGACGGCCTTGACGACCGTCTGGGGTCCCGTGACGACATCGCCGCCGGCGAAGACGCCGGGGACGTTCGTCGCGAAGGTGACGCCGTCGACATCGAAGTTCTTCCACTTGTTGATGGAGATGCCGCTCTCGGCAGGCACGAAATCCAGGTCCGCCTCCTGGCCGATGGCCGGAATCAGGGCATCGCAGGGAACGACGAACTCGGAGCCCTTGATCTCGATGGGCCGGCGGCGGCCGCTGGCGTCGGGCTCGCCCAGTTCCATCCGGGTGCACTCGATGCCCGTCACCTTTCCGTTCTCCCCGACGACCCGCTTGGGGGCCACGAGGAATTCCATCTTGATGCCCTCTTCCAGGGCCTCCTCGATCTCCTCCGGCGAGGCGGGCATTTCCGCGCGGGACCGGCGGTAGAGGATGAAGACGTCCTTGGAGCCTGTGCGGATGGCCGTCCGGACGGCGTCCATGGCCACGTTCCCGCCGCCGACGACGGCGACCTTGTCACCTAGGAAGACCTTCTCGCCCAGGTTCACCCGCTTCAGGTAATCGACACCGTGGATGACGCCCTGCATGTCTTCCCCGGGGATGTTCAGCTTGCTGCTGTTGACGGTTCCGCAGCCGATGAAGACGGCGTCAAAGTCCTTCTGGAGCCGGGCGAAGGGAAGGTCCTTGCCCACGGGCCTGTTCAGGTGGATCTTGACTCCCAGGTCCTCGATGACCTTGATCTCGGCTTTCAGGACGTCCTTGGGGAGGCGATACTCGGGAATACCCACCGCGAGCCAGCCGCCGGCCACGGGGAGGGATTCGAAGACCTCGACGTCATAACCCTCGGCGGCCAGGTAATAGGCGCAGGTCAGGCCGGCCGGTCCGGCGCCGACGACGGCCACCTTCTTCCCCTTGCTCTCCTTCTTCTCGGGGATGTAGCGGGTCTCGTCCTTCAGGTCCAGGTCGGCGACGAAGCGCTTCAGGTGCATGATGTCGATGGGCTCGTCCACCTTGCCGCGCATGCAGGCCGTCTCGCAAGGATGGTTGCAGACCCGGCCGCAGACGATGGGGAACGGGTTGTCCTTCTTGATGAGCTTCAGGGCTTCCTTGAACTTCCCCGTGGCGATGAGGGCGACGTACCCCTGGACGCTGATGTGAGTCGGGCAGCTCGCCTTGCAGGGAGAGGTGCCGAGCTTGTCGATGGCGAAACCGCTGGGGATGGCCTGGGGGAAATGCCGGTAGGTGGCCTTCCGCTCGCTCAGGTTTTCGTTGAAGTCGGAGGGCACGGAGATGGGGCAGACATTGGCGCAGTCACCGCACCCGGTGCACTTGCTGAGGTCGATGAAGCGCGGGGCCTTCGTCATCCGGACCTTGAAGCGGCCCGGCTCGCCCTCGACGGACTCGACGGTCCGGCGGGTAAGGATCTCCACGTTTGGATGCCGGCCCACTTCCACCAGCTTCGGGGAGAGGATGCAGGCGGAACAGTCGTTGGTGGGAAAGGTCTTGTCCAGCTGGGCCATGACGCCGCCGATGCTGATCCCCTTTTCCACCAGGTAAACCTTCAAGCCGGAGTTCGCCAGATCCAGGGACGCCTGAATGCCGGCGATACCGGATCCCACCACCATAACCGCACCGATTTTTTCACTTGATTGAGCCACTGGACACCACCTCGGGATATCTCAGAATGTTTGCGTCCGTCCCGTCATCCCGCCCCGGCAGAAACCTTGGAATCAGAAACGGGCGGAAATGCGGACCTTTTGAGAGAGCCTGCTTGACACACGGCCCCTGACGGAGGGGCTCTGAGCCGTCGGTGGCGCTACCACGATTAGGACATTCTGTCAAGTCGATTTCACCCCCCTGTGGAATCCCCGGCACACCCCCTTGAGCGAGAACAACCTCTTGCAACATAAAGGTTTTTTTGTTACATCCCGGTGCGTGATCATCGCCCCCGGGAGCCCCCGGAGAGGCCTGAAACGATCATCCGTCTCCAGGCAGGAACCATGACAAAAACGTCACCGCGACAGGAAGTCTCCAAGAGCGGCCTGGCCCGGGCCATTTCCGAAGACGGCTCGGTGCTGGCCCTGGCCTGCGATACCACGGAGCTGGTTGCACGGTCCGCCCGCCGCCACGGGACATCCCCGGCGGCCTCCGCCGCACTCGGCCGGGCACTCACCGGCGGAACGCTCCTGGCAGCCCTGCTCAAGGAGGGACAGAGCGTGGCCCTGAAGTTCGAGGCCGACGGCCCACTGGGCAGGATCGTGGTGGAGGCGGAGCGGAACGGTCATGTCCGGGGGTACGTCCAGAATCCGGGCGCCGATGTGCCGGACCGGAACGGAAAGCTGGACGTCTCCGGCGCGCTGGGGAAAAACGGTTTCCTGACGGTCCTGAAGGACATCGGCCTGGAGGAGCCCTGCCAGGGGATCGTCCGCCTCCGCTCCGGGGAAATCGCCCAGGACATCGCCCACTATCTCCTGGAATCGGAGCAGATCCCCTCCGCCGTCGCCCTGGGTGTCTACGTGGAATCCGACGGCCGCGTGTCGGCAACCGGTGGCTTCCTGGTCCAGTCGCTTCCCCCGCCGGATCCGGAGGCGGTGGAGCGCGTCGCTTCCCGCCTGGAGGCGATGCCCCCGGTCACCACCCTGCTCAGGCAGGGAAAGACGCCGGAAGATCTGCTCCGGGACATCTTCTCCGACATTCCGTTCCGCATCATCGAGACACAGCCCCTGGCGCTCCGGTGCTCCTGCAGCCGCAGCCGGATCGAACGGGTCCTGGTCAGCCTGGGGGTTCAGGAGCTCAAGGAGATGCTGGAGGAGCAGGGAGAGGCCGAGGTGAGCTGCCAGTTTTGCCGGATGGCCTACCGCTTCAACAGGGAGGAACTGGCAGGGCTGATCGGTCGCCTCGCCTGACAAATCCATTCCCGGCCTTGCACCCGTGGCGGAACCCCCCACGCTGCCGTGAGCGTGGTCGATCTCACTCTTTTTTTTAAAGGAGAAAGGAAACTGCCATGAAAATCGATCGAATCGAACTCTTCCACGTGGCCATCCCCCTGCCCAAACCCTTCTGGCCGTCCTGGATTCCCGGCTATCCCCAGACGGTGAACCGCTTCACCCTGATCCGCCTCACCACCGACGGAGGGCTCCAGGGTCTCGCGGCAGGCATGGCCTTCGAGCGGGAGCGGGAAGGCCTTGGCGGTCTCATCGGGCCCTACCTGATCGGCCTGGACCCGACGGACATCGACCAGGTCCGCCGGAGGCTCCGGGAGGTCAGTTACCTCGGCTGGAGGAACTACTGGATCGAGGCAGCCTGCTGGGACATCCGGGGCAAGGCGGAGGGAAAGCCCGTCTGGGCGCTCCTGGGCGGCACGGATGAACGGCCCGTCCCCGTCTACGCCTCCACCGGCGAGGTCCATCCCCCGGCACAGAGGGCCGAGGAGGTGCTCCGCCTCCGGGAGATGGGGTTCCGGACGGTGAAGCTCCGGGTCCACGGCGCCACTCTCCAGGAGGACGTCGCCCAGGTGGAGGCGGTCCGCCGGGCTGTGGGGGACTCCATGGATATCGGCGTCGATGCCAACCAGGGCTGGCCCGTCACGATCATCGAAAAGACTCCCGTCTGGGACCTCGATCGGGCAACCGCGTTTGCCCGGGCCTGCGGGGACCTGGGTGTCTCCTGGCTCGAGGAGCCCCTGGACATGTACGCCTGGGACGAACTGGCGGAGCTCCGCCGCCGCTCCGATGTTCCCATTGCCGGGGCGGAACTCAACGCCGGCTGGCAGGAGTACAGGATCATGCTGGAAAAGGGGAGCTTCGACATCTACCAGCCCGACGCCACGATGGGCGGCGGCATCGGAGACTCGAAGAAGGTCATGGACGCCTGCGCCGCCCAGGGCCTGGACTTCAGTCCCCACACCTGGACAAACGGCCTCGGCTTCCTCGTCAATCTCCAGCTCTACGCCGCGGGTCCCCGAAAGCATCCTCTCGAGTACCCTTACGAACCGCCGGCCTGGATCCCCGAGTACCGCGACGGGATCCTGGCGGAGCCGATCCGGGTTTCCCCCGAGGGCACCGTGGAACTGCCGAAAACTCCCGGCCTGGGGATCATCCTGGACGAGGACAGACTCGCCCGCTACGGGGAGAAGTTCTTCGAGATCACCCCCGGGGGAATCGCCGCGAAGGCCATCCGGGAAAAGGGACTTCTCACGGCCCTCAAGCTGGCCATGAAAAAAGGGAAATAGGGACGCTCCCCATGAAGGCTATGCTCCTGAAGGGAATATCCCGTTTCCGCGAGAACCGCGCTCCCCTGGAGTTTGCGGAGGTTTCCACCCCCGTTCCGGGAGAAGGCGAGGTCCTGCTCCGGGTTTCCGCCTGCGGCGTCTGCCATACGGAGCTGGACGAAATCGAGGGAAGGACGCCGCCGCCCCGTTTCCCCGTGATCCCGGGCCACCAGGTGGTGGGCCGCGTCATCGGACGGGGCCGCGGGGCGAAGCGCTTCCCCGTCGGGGAGCGCGTGGGCGTGGGCTGGATCTACCGGGCCTGCGGCCGCTGTTCGTTCTGCCTGGCGGGAAACGAGAATCTCTGCCGGGACTTCGAGGCCACGGGGCGGGACACGAATGGCGGGTACGCCGAATTCATGGCGGTTCCGGAGGACTTCGCCCATCCCCTGCCGCCGGTTTTCAGCGACATCGAGGCAGCGCCTCTCCTGTGCGCGGGCGCTATCGGCTGGCGGTCCCTCCGGCTGGCGGGCCTTCAAAACGGGCAGCGTCTGGGCCTGACAGGATTCGGCGCCTCGGCCCATCTGGTCCTGCGGCTCGTCCGGCACCGTTTCCCCGACACGCCGGTTTTCGTCTTTGCCCGAAACGAGCGGGAGCGGGCCTTCGCCCGGGAACTGGGCGCCGTCTGGGCGGGAGACACCGCCGACCTCGCACCGGAGCGGCTGGATGCCGTAATCGATACGACGCCGGCCTGGAAGCCCGTCGTGGAGGCCCTGAAAAATCTGGCGCCGGGAGGCCGCCTGGTGATCAACGCGATCCGCAAGGAGGAGGGCGACAAGGAGGCCCTCCTCTCCCTCCATTACCCCGAACATCTCTGGATGGAGAAGGAGATCAGGAGCGTGGCCAACGTGGCCCGCCGGGACATTTCGGAATTTATGGCCATGGCGGCGGAGATCCCCATCCGGCCGGAAGTGCAGGCGTATTCCCTGGAGGAGGCGAACCGGGCCCTGGCGGAACTGACGGAAGGAAAGATCCGGGGAGCGAAGGTGCTCGCGACGGGGGACTGAGGCGGCGGGTCCGCGACACCGGCTGTGGGTGGACCCGCGCATGGAGCTTCCGGTCGATGGCCGGGGATCTGTTCGCGTCAAAGAAAACGGAGACCCGCCGGGTCTTCCCGGATCCGATCGTGTCTGCTATTGGTCTCCGCTTTCCTTCTTCTTGCGGTGTTCCCGCATGGCGATGAAAACGTAAACGCCCACGGCCGCCCCCAGCGAGATGATCAGATTCACAAGCCCGCTTTCGATCCCGATGACCCGCTCGCAGAGGAGCCAGACCACCAGGTAGGTGACGGCCGTCAAGATTTCCTGCATTTCGGCACTTCCCTCCCCGTGTGGATTCCTGCGGCCCTCATCGACTTTTTTTCGTTCGTGAAGACCGGGTGTGCATGGACGATCAGTATGGCCGTATACCTACCCGTTCCCCAAAATTCAACGAAAAATTCCCCACAGCGGCGGTGGGACTGAATGTTGCCCCGTGAATCCGGGCGATTCAGTCCCTCTCAAAAGGGGAACCATCCCGCCGGACCCAGGCCAGCCGCGACTGACCGAGGACCCTGCCGAAGCAGGCCACCGCGTTCGGCAGCGGAGTGGCAGGGTCCCGCCGGAAGAGGTAGATCCGCTCCACTCCCAGCCGGACTGCGTGGTCGGCCATCACCCGGTGCGCCTTCGCCGGGGCGCCGGCCGGCATGTACAGATGGACGGGGGGGCCCAGCCCTTGCGCGGCCCGGATCCGTCCCAGGGCGTCTCCAAGGCCGCCCGGCGTTCCCGCACCGACCAGAGGCATCATCACCCGAATCGCGCGGACGGGAAAGGAACACAGCCGCTGCCGGAACCCCGGATCCTCCGGCACGAAGCGGCCGGTGGTCCAAATGCTGATCTCCAGGCCCGGGGGAACCCGGCCGAGGATGCCGATCAGATCGGCCCGGAGCAGCGCGTCCCCACCATGGAACTCAATGCTCCGGTAGTTCGGATCCACGGCCTGAAGGTCACGGATCACCGCCTCAGCGGGCCTGCGTGGCGGCCTTCCGGCGGGATCGCAGCCACGGCAGTCCGGCGGGCAGGGGGCGCCGAGATCCACCTGGTTCTCCGAAGCAATGGGATAGAAGGGGCGCCCCGGGCCCATCGGCCGGATGTGCTCCTCGATGTAGTCGGGGTTCCGCATCGGGCAGGTGTCACCGCCCAGCCGGACCAGCGGGTGGGACTGCATCCGCTCGAACACCTCCATCACGGACTCGCGCGTGGCGTCGCCGAAGACGAGGGGAAGGTACGGGCAGGGAGCGATCCAGCCGTTGCTCATGATGTGGCAGAAGATGTTCTTGGCCGTGCACTTGTTCGTTTCCCCCACCGGCGTCCCCGGCGTGTGGACATAAATATGGGGCGCGTATTCCGGGGCGATGCAGGCGAAGAGATCCCGCTCCCGGCGGGCGGCAAAGGGGGATCCGTCGGGACGGGCCGACCGGCCGGAAAAGCGGGGCAGGAGGAGCCTCACCTTCCCGGCGCCCTTCTCCAGGACGAAGGCCATGAACCGGTTCATGTGGCCGCCGGAGAAGAATTCGGCTGTCTGCGGCACGATGGAGACGTGAACGATGATGGAACTCGCCGCCCCCAGCTCCAGTGCCCGGACGGCCCGCTCGAAGCTCCCCGCCCTCCCCCTCCGCCGGTCGTGCTCTTCCGGGCGGTAATCGTCCAGGCTGAGGTAGATCTGGTCCAGGCCCGCCGCTTCCAGTTCGCGGACGAAGGCCCCATCCAGGAGCCAGCCGTTCGTCTCCAGGGACATGATGAATCCGGAGGCCTTCCCGCGCCGGATGATCTCGAACAGGTCCTTCCTGAGCGTCGGCTCGCCGCCGAAGAGGTCCACCACCAGGCAGCCCGCCAGGCGGAGATCCCGGAAGACGTCGTCGATCTGCTCCAGGGACAGCTCGCCGGGCATCACGCTCCGGAGCTCCGCCACCCCGCAGTGCCCGCAGTTGAGCTGGCACCGGTTGGTGAGGGTGAGCTGGACGACCTTGATGAGCGGCAGGGCCATGTCAGGTACCCCGATCCCGGCTGAGGTTATAGGGCAGGTCGCAGTCGAAATCCCGGATCACCACCCCCCGCCCCCGGGCGTTCACGAAATCCGCGGCGGCATCCAGCCGCCACAGCGCCTCCTCCGGCGGCACTTTCGGCTCCAGGAGGGCCGCCGGGGTCCCCCGGTTGTCCGAATAGTGGAGAAAATACGTGTCGCGGAAGGTGTCCGCCAGGGCGAGGGACGCCTCGAAATCCTCCCGGGTCTCCGTGGGGAAATTGATGAGGACATGGGTACAGAGGAGCGACCCCGGGGCGATCTCCCGGAGCCGCCGCACACGCTCCACGACCCGGCCGACTGGATAGCGCCGGTTCATCAGGTCCAGGATGCGCTGCGAGCCCGACTGGAGAGGGATGTTCGCATAGCGGATGCGCCCGGTGGCGAAAAGCGGCGCCAGATCGTCGAAGCGCTCCTCCACGAAGGACGGGAACACGTAGCTCAGCTTGAGCGTCAGGCCGCCGTCCAGCCCGAGGAGCCGGGCAACCAGTTCAACCAGATCGCTCCCGATGTCCCGGCCGTAGCTGCCGCAGTCGTCCGCCAGCAGGGCGAAATCGCGCACGCCCTGTTCGAGCCCTCGCCGGGCCCGGGAGAGGATCGACTCCATGGGCGCGCTCGCCAGGCCCCCCTTCGCGCGGCGGATGTTGCAGTAGGAGCAGGCGTTCACGCATCCCTGGCCGATGAAGAGGAAGGCGTCCTGCGGACCGAGGTGCTGTCCCGGCAGGAAGAATTCCGGCGGCAGGCGGCTCGCCGCGGCCGCCCGGACGGGGATCCGGTGGGGGAAGTTGGCGTCAAGGAGGTCCAGGTCCTTCGGCCCGACACACAGCAGCCCCCGCGGATCGAACGGGACATCCGGGAGGCCGGCCAGGCAGCCCAGGAGAATCACGGTCTTCCCCTCCCCGTGAGTCCTGGCCGTCTCGAGCGCCGCCAGGGACGTGCCGATCTTTCCCTCCGTGACGCAGCAGGAGTTCACAAGGATAATTCCGGCCTCCCGGACGTCCCGCACCAGGGGGTGGCCGTTCAGGAGAAAGAAGCGGACCGCCTGGGTGAAAAGGTATGCGCCGGGGGCGCAGCGCCTGCTCGGGTTGAAGACGAAGATGCCGGGTTTCGGGGCTGCCGCGGGATCAGGCATAGGGCACCACGAACGAGGCGAGCTTTCCTTCCGCCGCCAGTCGCCCCAGGTAATCCGCTTTTGCCTGCCGGTCGGCGTCGTCGAACCGGGAGGCCAGGGCCGCCGCCCGGGTCGCCCGGTTTCCACCATAGCCGATAAAGACGGAGTGATCGAACCGGCCGGCAAAGGAGACGCTTTCCGCCAGCTCCTCCCAGGTCTCCGTGGGAAACGCGAAGATGAAGTGGGAATAGACGAAGACGCCGGGATCGAGGGAGCGGAGCCGCAAGACCGTTTCAGCCAGGCGGCCCGGGTCGTAACGGCGGTTCATCAGGTCCAGGATGCGCGGGGAGGCGGACTGGGCGGGCAGGCAGACGTAGGGGATGCGCCCGGCGGCGAAATACGGCTCCAGCCGGTCGGCATAGTTCAGGAACAGGGCCGGGAACACCGTGTAGAGCTTGATCCGGAGGTCCGGGGCGATTTCGCAGATCCGCCCGAGCAGCCCCGGCAGGTCGTCGTCCCGGTCGAGGCCATAGGAGCCGCAGTCGTCCGCAAGCAGGGTCACGGTCCGGACGCCCTGGCCATACAGCTCGCGTGCCTCCGCCTCGATCTCCTCCGCCGGCCGGCTCCGGACCCGCCCCTTGGCCAGCCGGATGCTGCAGTAGCTGCAGTCGTTGACGCACCCCTGGGCGATCAGGAGGTAGCGGTCGTCCGGTCCCATGCGGGGCTGGTAGGGCCGGTGCCCGTCCAGGCACGAGACATGGACGGCCTCGAACGGGACGCGCGCCCCGATGAAAGCATCCAACTCCGTACTCGCCTGGTACGGGATGAATCGAACCCTGACGGCCTCCCCGCCCAGGGCCGCCTGCAGGTCATCGGGAAACGCGGCCAGGCAGCCGAAGACGATGAAGCGAGCCCGCGCATGGCGGTTCATCGCCACGGCGATGGCTTCCTCACACCGCTGGCGCATCCGGTCGGTCACGACGCAGGCCCCCACAAACACCAAGTCCGCCTCCCCGTCGCCCCCGACCCGGTGGCCGTTCCACTCGAAGTAGCGCCGGGCCCGGGAGAGAAAAAGGGCGTTGTTCTCGCACCCCGGGTGGAGATTGACGATCCGGACGTTCATGGCTTCCTCAAAAGAGAGCAGACCTTTTTTACACCCCCGACATCCGGGCGATGATGCCTTTCATGATCTCGTTGGTGCCGGCGAGGATGCGGGTGACGCGGAGGTCCCGCCAGGCCCGGGCAAGGGGGCCGCTCTCGTCGAGGCCCAGGCGGCCGTGGAGCTGGAGGCAGCGGTCGGCGATCCGCCAGGCCGTCTCGGTGGTCCACCACTTGGCCATGGAGACCTCCCGGACGACGTTCATCCCCTCGATGTGGTCGGCGATGAGCTTGTCCACGAAGGTCCGGCCGATCCGGACCTCCGTCGCCATCTCGGCGATCTCGAAGCGGACGTGCTGGAACGACGACAGGGCCCTCCCCGAGACGTCCGTTCCCTTCACGT
>CAYNEJ010000037.1:3861-8583 GCA_964396205.1 uncultured Syntrophaceae bacterium | reverse complement strand
CGGCTCCTGTTCGACCCCTGGCCCGACGCGCGCCGGGGCGCGCTCCGCGCCGCCGCCTACGCGGGTGGCGAGACCGGCGAGATCATGCTGCGGATGAAATGCCACGTCGGCGACGAGGACGCGGCGGTACTGGGCGAGTGCTTCGCCGGCCTGCTCGCGCTCGCGCCCGAAACGTCCGTCCCCTTCACGTGGGAAATCGTGTGCTCCAGGACCCACTCCGCCGCGGAGACGGCGCCGATGGCCACGACGAGGCGCTCCGGCTGGAGGTGCCGCATCAGGTTCTTGAATCCCGAGCCCTTCCCGCCGAGGCGGTGGGTCCGGGGCACCCGGCAGTCGTGGAAGAAGATCTCCGTCGTGTCCTGGCTGTGCCAGCCCGCCTTCTTCAGGCGTCGTCCCCGCTCGAAGCCCGGGGTCTTCCCCTCCACCAGGTAGATGTCCACGGCCCGGTGGGGGTCCTCCGTCGCCGGGTCCTTCGCGGCCACCACGAAGAGGTCGCCGTTGGTTCCATTGGAGATGAAGGTCTTCTGGCCGTTCAGGACGACGACATCGCCGTCCTCCACGGCGCTCGTCCGGATGGCCGCCACGTCGCTCCCGGCGTGGGGCTCCGTCATGGCGATGCCGGTGACGATCTCGCCGGCGATGCACCCGGGAAGATAGCGGTGCTTGAGCTCCTCCGAGGCGAAGGACGTGATGTAGGGGACGACCACATTGCTGTGGAGCCGCGGCGAGAGGCCGTAGCAGTTCGTCTTCGCCATCTCGTCCACGACGATGACGGAATGGAGGAAGTCAAGGCCCCGGCCGCCGTACTCCCGGGGCACGTCGGTGCAGAGAAATCCTGCCGCGCCCATGGCCCGCCAGGCCGACCGCGGGACGATGCCGTCGGCCTCCCACCGGTCCACGAAGGGAATGACCTCTCGGGCGAGAAATCCGCGGAAGGCCTCGCGGAAGGCCCGGTGCTCGCCGGTCCAGGGCAGGATCTCCATCATGCCTCCCGCAGGCGCTTCTGGAGGATGCGCTTGAGGATCTTGCCACCGGGGTTCCGGGGGAAGGAATCGACGAAGAAGACCCGCTTCGGCATTTTGAAAGGAGCGATCTTCCCCTGGAGCCCCGCCAGGATCTCCTCCTCCGTCACGGCCTTGCCCTCCTTCAGCAGCACGAAGGCCGCCACCACCTCGCCCCGCTTCGGGTCCGGCATGCCCACGGCCGCCGCCTCCTTCACCGCCGGGAGGGACTGGATCGCCCGCTCCACCTCGGCGGGGTAGATGTTCTCCCCGGAGGAGATGATCATCTCCACCTTGCGGCCGATGATGTAGAGAAACCCGTCCTCGTCCCGCCGCCCCATGTCGCCCGTCCGGAACCAGCCGCCGCGCTTGGCAAGGGCGGTTTCTTTCGGCTTCCTCCAGTAGCCGGAGAAGACGTTGGGACCTTTCACGACGATCTCCCCGGGATCCCCCGGGGCGACGTCCCGGTCCTCCTCGTCGACAATGCGGAGCCGCACGTGGAAGACCTCCTTGCCCACGGACCCGGCCTTCCGGACGGCGTCCTCCAGGTCCAGCGACGTGAGGCGCCCCGTCTCCGTGAGGGCATAGCCCTGGGCGAAGCCGACACCCTTCTCTTCCTGGTATTTCCGGATAACCGGCAGCGGAATCGGCGCCCCCCCGGAAATGAAGAAGTGGACGTGGGACAGGTCCGCCCCGGCCCACTCGGGCGTGTCCGCCATGAGCTGGAACATGACCGGGACGGCGAACATGTAGTTGATCCGCTCCCCGACGAGGGTCAGGACGACCTCCGAGGCGTTGAAGAATCCCGACAGGACGACGGACCCCCCGGCGTAGATGACCGGCGTGACCGATGCCGCCAGGGCCCCGATGTGGAAGAGAGGCGCCACGACGAGGGACCGGTAGGTCCGGTTGACGCCGTAGCCGATGAGGGAATGGACGGCCCCGAAGAGGATGTTCCCATGGGTCAGGACGGCCCCTTTGGGGTCACCCGTCGTTCCGGAGGTGTACATGATGAAGAGGGGATCGTCGCCCGTCACCTCCTCGACCGGGGACGGCTCGCCCTCCGATTCCGCCGCCGTCAGGTCCGAAAGGAGCGACTCGCCGGGGAGGGGGTCTCCCTCGTGGCGGATCCAGTGACGGATCCCCAGGCCCGCGTCTTTCAGGGGCAGAGCCTTTTCGGCAAACTCGGCGGCATAGACGATCCCCCGGGGGGCCGAATCACGGAGGATGTATTCGATCTCCGGGCCCGCCAGGCGGTAGTTCACCGGCACCAGGATGGCCCCCGTCTTGGCGCAGGCGAAGAAGATCTCCAGGAACTCGCTCGTGTTGCCCATCAGGAGGGCCAGCCGCTCGCCCTTCACGATGTCCAGGTTCTGGAGCGCCCGGGCCGTCCGGTTGACCCGCTCGTTGAAGACCCGGTTGCGGAAGACCCGCTCCCCGTCCTTCAGGAATTCGCGGTCCGGGTGGGTGAAGGCCCTTTTTTCAATCCATTCTCCGATGTTCATGATTCTTCTCCGATATTGGACAACAGGAGGGAAACGTACGTCCCCCCGTGGGAGATCCCGTTCAGGAGTCCTCTTTGCATCTTCGCCCGGGCGGCCTGTCCCGTCACGAAATTCAGGGGACGGACCGGCTCTTCCAGGCCCAGGGTGGGGGGCACGACGCCGTCCCGGAGAGCCAGGCACAGGGCCGCCGCCCGCATTCCCCCGGAGGTGAAGCTCTCCCCGAGGGTGCCCTTCAGGGCCGTCACGAGCGGCTTCTTTCCGCCCGGCCTGAACACCCGCTCCAGCCCTTCCGCCTCCAGGAGGTCCGGCTGGAAGCCGCCGCTGGCGGCTGCGAAGACAACATCCACCTCTTGCGGGGCGCACCCGGCGGACCGTAGCGCCCGGCGGACCGCCAGGACAAAGCCACGCGGGTCCTCCGGCCAGCCGGTCATGGGAGCCGGTGACGAGGCCATCCCCTCCCCGGCGATCTCCGCATAGACGGTCGCACCCCGTTCCCGGGCCGCCTCCAGGGGCTCCAGGCAGAGGATCCCGCAGCCCTCCCCGGCCACCGGCCCGTTCCGCCGGAGGTCGAAGGGGCGGGCGCCTTCCTTCCCGCTGCCCTGGAGAGGCGACAGGGCCCTGAAGCGCGTCAGGGACTCGAAATAGAAAGGGGCCAGGACATCGGCCCCACCGGCCAGCAGGACGTCCGCGGCACCCCGCCGGATCTCCCGGGCGCCGTAGGCCAGGGCTGACTCCGCCGAAACGGAATAGTGGTTGACCGTCGTGTTGATCCCCCGGAATCCCAGCTCGATGGACGCATGGCCCGCCGGGGCGTTCATGACCACATTGGGCACCAGGATCGGGTTGACGGATCCGGGTCCCTCCGTCACGAGGACCCGGGCAAAGGAGACCGTCACGTCGGTTCCGCCCCAGGCGGTTCCCAGAATCATGCCCGTGCGGTCCCGGTTGGCCGGCGTGATCGCCAGACCCGCATCGTCCAGGGCCATCCGGGCCGCCGCCGTCGCCACGGCGGAGAGGCGATCCATCCGCCGGAGGTTTTTGACGGAGACGAAATCCCTCGCCTGGAAATCGCGGATTTCCGCCGCCAGCCGGCAGGGAAGCGCTTCCACGGGGAATGCGGCCACGGAAGCGATTCCGGATACCCCGGCAAGGAGGGCTTTCCCGAAGGACTCGCGGCCGGAGCCGAGGGGGGAAACAATGCCGATGCCGGTGATTGCGACGCGCCGGTCCATGCTATCCGTTACCCTCCTCAAACCGTCCGATGACGAGCGAGGTGTTGTTGCCCCCGAAGGCAAAAGAGTTGGACAGGACCACCGAGAGGTCCGCCTCCCTCGCTCCCTCCGTGACGAAATCAAGGTCGCACTCGGGGTCCGGCACGGTGCAGTGGATCGTTGGCGGGATGAAGCGGTGGCGGATCGCCAGGACGGACGCGACCGCCTCGAGGGCCCCCGAGGCGCCCAGGGTGTGGCCCGTCATGGACTTCGTGGAGCTGACGGGGATCCGTCCGGCCCGGTCTCCGAAGACATGGCGGATGGCCCGGCTCTCCATGACGTCGTTGGCCGGCGTGGCGGTGCCATGGGCGTTGACGTAATCGACCCGCTCCGCGGAAACGCCGGCGTCGCGGAGGGCCTCCCGCATCGATCGGACCGCCCCGGAGGCCTCCGGGTCGGGGGCCGTCATGTGGTGCGAGTCGCAGGTAACGCCGTAGCCCAGCACCTCGGCGTAGATCCGGGCCCCCCGGGCCCGGGCATGCCCAAGAGACTCGAGAATCAGGATCCCCGCCGCCTCTCCCAGGGAAAGACCCGCCCGGTTTCCGGCGAAGGGCTTGCAGGGTTCGAGGTCCACTGCCTGGAGGGCGTTGAAGGCGGCGTAGGTGATGCGGCAGAGCGGCTCCGTGCCGCCGGCGATGACGACGGGCGCCGTCCCCCCCCGGATCAGGTCCCGGGCGTAGCCGATCGCCGTGGCCCCGGAGGAGCAGGCCGTCATGAAGGTGGTCTTGGGTCCCCAGAGCCCCAGGAGGTTCGCGATCCGGTCCGCCGAGGAGGCGCAGTAGACCGCCGACAGGGTGGAGAAGCGGGCCAGCCGGCCTCCCGTGCGGAGGTATTCGCCGTAGAACCGCTCCCCCTCCAGGAGTCCCCCCCCGCCGCCGCCGATGACAACACCCGTCTCCTCCGCCAGATCCGGCGGAAGCGGGTCCAGCCCGGCGTCCCGCAGGG
>CAYNEJ010000037.1:0-3761 GCA_964396205.1 uncultured Syntrophaceae bacterium | reverse complement strand
CCCGTCTCCTCCGCCAGATCCGGCGGAAGCGGGTCCAGCCCGGCGTCCCGCAGGGCCTCCAGGGTGGCGGCGAGCCCGAGCAGATCCGCCCGGGACATGCGCTTGAGGGGATATTGACGGGGAATCTGGTCGCGGGGATGGAAATCCTTCACCTCCGCGGCGATCTGCGTCCGGAATGCCGAGGGGTCAAAGACCGAAAAAGGCCCGATGCCGCAGCGGCCCTCCCGCAGGGCTGCGGCAAATGCCGGGGCATTCTTCGCGATTGCATTGAGGGTTCCCAGCCCCGTGACGACGACCCGTTCCATCATTCAGAGTTTCACCAGCTCCACATGGCCGATCGTTCGGCCGAGAAACCGCTCGGCCATGGTCTGGAACCGGAAGGGAACGTCGCTGACATAGCAGGAATAGGGCGGTTTCTCCCGCTGTGGATTCCAGAGGTGGATGTCCGTCAGGAGATCCGCCGCGGCCTCCGCCATGGCCTCTCCCGAATCCACCAGGCGAACCTCGGGACCTGCAATTTCCCCGAGCAGAGGCTTCAGCAGGGGATAATGGGTGCAGCCCAGAACCAGGGTGTCGACACCCTCCGCCAGGACGGGCTTCAGGTATTCATTCGCCGTCATCCGCGTCACCGGGTGGTCGAGCCAGCCTTCCTCCACGAGGGGCACAAAGAGCGGACAGGCCTGGGAAAAGATACGGGTCGCCGGATTCAGGGCGTGGATGGCCCGGGCGTAGGCGTTGCTGTTGATCGTGGCGGGGGTCCCGATGACGCCGACGTTTCCGGCGCGGTTCTCCCGGACGGCGGCACGGGCGCCGGCGTCGATGACGTCCAGGACCGGCACGGGCGAGCGGCTCCGCACGGCCTCACCGGCCACGGCGGCAACGGTGTTGCAGGCGATGACGAGGAGCTTGACGCCCTTCTTCAGGAGAAAGTCGGTGATCTCGACGGCATACTGGGTCACCGTCTCGACGGACTTGACGCCGTAGGGAACCCGGGCGGTGTCGCCGAAATAGATGATGCCCTCGAAGGGGAGCCGCTCCATGAGCGCCCGCACCACCGTGAGCCCTCCCACACCGGAGTCGAACACACCAATGGGCTGTCTGATCATGTCCCCCATAAGCCTCTCCTCGCTGAAGCAGTCCATTTCTTCTTATCCTACGGAGGGCGAAAATTCAAACCCCTCGGTCCTGCTTCCGGCTGCCGCCGTAAAGCTCGTACAGGAGAAGGCGGCACTCGATGTCACCGTTGAAGAAAAGGATTCTTCGGCTGGTGCGCAGGCCGATCCGCTTGGCCAGGGCCAGGTTCCCCGTGAAAACGGCCCCCGTGTAACCCTGGCAGGATTTTTTCAGGAAGTCGCCGAGGCGGCCATACAGCTCCCCGAGACCGGCCTGATCCCCCAGGCGCTCCCCATACGGGGGATTGAAGATCACCAGGCCGCCCCCGGGAGGAACTTCCGTTCTCATGAAGTCGCCGGCGGAAAAGGAGATGTGCTCCTCCACCCCGGCCCGCCGGGCGTTCCGCCGGGCCGCCGATACGGCCTCCCGGTCGATGTCCGTGGCGACGATCCGACCGGGCAGGCTGCGCCGGCCTTCTTTCCGGGCCTGCCGGAGGAGGGCCTCCCATTCCTTCACCGGAAAACCCCGGACGGACATGAACCCGAAATGCTCACGATACAGTCCCGGAGCGCGATTCAGGGCCATGAGGGCACCTTCGACGGCCAGGGTGCCGCTGCCGCACATGGGGTTGACGAGACTCCCCTCCCCGTTCCAGCCGGCGGCCATCAGGACCCCCGCCGCCAGGGTTTCCTGCATGGGCGCCGCCATGGGGATCCGGCGGTATCCGCGTCGGGACAGCGGCTCTCCGGAGGTGTGGAGGAAGATGTCCGCCCGGTTGCCCTGCCAGTGAACATGGACGACCGCCCCGGTCCGCTCCGGCCCGGAATCCGGACGGCGGCCGCGGCGGGCCGTCATGCGGTCCACGATGGCGTCCTTCGCCTTCATGTTCACGAAGCGGGAGTCGTTGATGGTGGGGTGGTTCACCGTGCAGGTCACCGTCAGGTAGCCGTCCTCGTGGAGGTATTCCTCCCAGGGGAGGCCGGTGATCCCACCGTAGAGGCTCCCGGGGCCGTCGACCTCCAGGGTCGCAAGGTGGTAGAGGACCCGGTGGGCTGTCCGGAGGCGGAGGTTCAGCCGCAGGCAGTCCGTGAGGGACCCCTCCGTTTCCACGGCCGTCTCCGTCTCGGCGCGGACGGGAAACCCCAGGGCGGCCGTTTCCGCGAGGAGGAAGGGGACCATCCCCCGGGCGCAGGTGAGGACGATGCGGTGCGAAGTCTTCCACGGATTCATGGGTTCCCTCCTATCATACCTCCCGGAAAAGGCAAAGCAAACCGGGGCTTGCCCGGACGGGCGGTCCTGATTTTTCCCTTTCCATCGGGTCCCTCATCATGTATATGCATCCCTTGTTTCAACACCTTACCTTGGCCGCTCCGGCGGCGGAACAGGAGGAAAAAAGATGATCCGGCCGTTTACCTATACGGGGGCGAAAAAGATCGTTTTCGGCACGGGCTCCTTCCGCGGCCTGGCCGACCATATCCGGGAACTGGGGGCTGCCCGGCCCCTGGTCGTTCTCGACCATGCCCTTGCCGAGGCGGGCTTCCGCAAGACGGTGAAGGACCTGCTCGACAAGAGCGGCCTGCGTTATTCGCTGTTTGACGGAGTGGAACCGGAGCCGGCCCTGGAGCGGGCCGACGAGGGAGCCAAGGCCGCCCTGAAGGGCAAGTGCGATCTCGTCGTGGGGATCGGCGGCGGCAGCTCCATGGACGTGGCCAAGGCCGTAGCCGCCCTGGCCGGCAACAAGGGAAAGGCCGTCGATTACCTGGGCCTCAACAAGGTCCCCGGCCCGGGCCTGCCGACCATCATGGTCCCCACCACCGCCGGCACCGGCAGCGAAGTCACGTTCACGGCCGTTTTTGTCCGGAAGAACCTGAAGAAGAAAGAGGGCATGAACAGCCCCTACCTTTATCCGGAGGTCGCCCTCCTGGACCCGGAGCTGACCCTCAGCCTGCCCGCGCAGGCCACGGCCTCCACGGGAATCGACGCCCTCTGCCACGCCATCGAATCGTATACCTCCATCAACGCGTCGCCCATGAGCGAGACGATCTCCCTGGAGGCCGTCGGCCTCATCGCCGAGAACCTCCGGACCTGCGTCCACAACGGAAGCGATCTGGAGGCCCGGGAGCGGATGCTCCTGGGAAGCCTCTATGCGGGCCTCGGCCTGGCGAATGCAGGCGTCACGGCGGTCCACTCCCTCTCGTATCCTCTGGGCGGGGCCTGGGGCATTCCCCACGGAATGGCCAACACCCTGATGCTGCCCGCCGTGATGGCCTACAACCTCCCCGGCGCCATCGACAAGTTCGCCGTCCTCGCCGAGGTCATGGGACAGGAAGTGGAAGGAACCTCGATGCGGGACGCCGCCACGCTCGCCCTGGATGCGGTGGAGCTGCTTATCGAGGACTGCGGCCTGGCGATGACCCTGGAGGAGTTCGGCATCGCCGAAAAGGATCTGCCGGCCCTGGCGGACGTGGCCCTCACCGTGGCGCGCCCGCTGGCCAACAACCCCCGGAAGGTCACCCGGGAAGACGCCATCGACATTTACCGGGATGCCCTCTGAGCGTCCCTTCCCACGATCATAAACGACAAGGATGGAGAAAAAGCCATGTCCGGAATGGAACTGATCGGCAGCGAGGAGAGACAGGAGATCCTGG
>CAYNEJ010000036.1:0-25955 GCA_964396205.1 uncultured Syntrophaceae bacterium | reverse complement strand
GGGTTACCCCGGCGGGCTTTCCTTATGCGCACTCGCTATAGCCGCATATGCGGCAAACCATACAGCCGCCCTCATGCGCGACGATTCCCCCGCATTCGGGGCAGGCTCCCTTGAACAGAACGCTCTTTTCCTGATACGGAACCTTGCCGCTGCCACCGTTGGCCGACAGATGGTACTGAATCGCCTTGGCCACGGCATCCGCACAAGACAGGACCCTGTTGTCGCCGAAACCCGACGGCGAGTGGCAGGAAATGCCCTGAAGCTGTTTGATAACCTGTTTTGCCTGAAGTCCGCTGCGCCAGGCCAGAGACACCATTCTGCCGATTGCTTCACTCTGTGATGCCGCACAGCCACCCGCCTTCCCCATCGTGGTGAAGAGTTCAAAGAGACCGGAGCTGTCCTCGTTGACGGTTACATACAGGGGTCCACAGCCGGTCTGCATCTGGTAGGTCCAGCCTTTGAGCACTTTGGGACGCTCGCGTTTGGTCGTCGGCTTTTCAGGAGCCGGGGTTTCCGGAACCGGCTGACCTTCCTTGCTGCCTCTGCTCAATACCTGCTGATCCCGCGAGCCGTCACGATAGATCGTGACCCCTTTGCAATCGAGCCGATAAGCCAGCTCATAGACGCGGGCGACATCCTGGATGGTTGCACCGTTGGGGAAATTCACGGTCTTGCTCACCGCGTTGTCCGTATATTTCTGAAAGACCGCCTGCATACGAATATGCACGTCCGGTGTTATGTCGTGGGCCGTGACAAACAGATTGCGGATATCTTCCGGGATGTCTTCCATATTGTGAATGGATCCTTCTTCGGCAATTCGCTTCATCAATTCCGGCGAGTAAAAGCCCCGACGCTTTGCGATGGCTTCAAAAAACGGGTGAACTTCCAGGAGGACGTCGTTATCCATGACCTGCCGGACAAAGGAGACCGCGAAGAGCGGTTCCACACCTGAAGAGGCATTGGCAATGAGTGAGATCGTGCCGGTGGGCGCGATGGTCGTGACCGTTGCGTTGCGCATGGGCGGCATCCCCTTCTGATCATAGATCGATCCCTTGAAGTTCGGGAATGGACCGCGGATTCCGGCCAATGCCTGCGAGGCCCTGTGCCCCTCCTCATTGATAACATTCATGACCCTTCCGGCAAGCTCCAGCGCCTCTTCCGCATTGTATGGAATGCCCAGCAGAATCAGCATGTCCGCCCATCCCATGACTCCAAGCCCGATCTTGCGATTGGCGAGGGTCATCTCGGCGATCTGCGGCAAGGGGTATTTGTTGATTTCCACCACGTTGTCGAGAAAATGAACGGCCAGGTGAACAACCTTCTTCAGCCGCTCCCAATCGACCTTGTCTCCCTTCACCATCCTGGATAGATTGATCGAGCCAAGGTTGCATGACTCGTAGGGTAGAAGGGGCTGCTCGCCGCAGGGATTGGTGGATTCGATCTCCCCGATGTGAGGCGTGGGATTGTCGCGATTGAGGCGATCCAGAAAGACAATCCCCGGCTCGCCGTTTTCCCAGGCTTGAGAAATGATCCGATGGAATACTTTTGGGGCATTGAGCGTTCCGGTGACATGCCCGTCACGAGGATTGATCAGCTCGTAATTTTCGTCCTTTTCCACGGCCTTCATGAAGGCTTCCGTAAGCCCGACGGAAATGTTGAAGTTGTTGAGCTGCTTCTTGTCGGCTTTGCACATGATGAAATTCATGATGTCCGGATGATCGACACGCAGGATGCCCATGTTCGCGCCACGCCGTGTGCCACCCTGCTTGATGGTTTCCGTGACGATGTCAAAGACGCGCATAAACGATATCGGACCGCTGGAAATGCCGGTCGTCGTCAGGACAACGTCATTGGCGGGGCGCAGCCGGGAAAAGGCAAAACCGGTGCCTCCTCCGGATTTATGAATCAAGGCGGTGTACTTCACGGCATCGAAAATCTCATCCATGGAATCACCCACCGGCAGCACAAAGCAGGCGGACAATTGCCCCAGTTCACGCCCGGCGTTCATCAGCGTCGGCGAGTTGGGCAGAAATTCCATGGAAGCCATCATGCGGTAGAATTCCTTTGCAAGCTGGGATACGCCGTTTTTCCTGCTGAATTTTCGATCCGCCTCGGCAATGGTTTGCGCTACCCTTCGAAACATATCCGCCGGTGCTTCCAGGACGTTGCCATCCAGATCCCGTTTCAGATACCGCCTTTCCAGCACGGTGACGGCATTTTTCGCCAGCTCCGGTTTATTGAAAGAATCAGACATTGTTTTCATGGCAGATTAACCCCTTGGAAATAGAAGAGATATTTCGACAGATCAACACCACATCTTGTATGAGGCCCTGCAGATAACCACAACATGTAGTGATTGTCAATGGCGACCTGCCTCCCCAATGCAGATCCGGCTTGCACGCAGGATTTTGGGTTCATGAGGGAGCGAAAGAAGGGAAGTCGGCTGTAGGATGGAATCCAACGCCGTCTTCCCGGTCCGTAAATGAGTCTGTTGTGATGACAAAGGCATGTTTCCCATCGGCCAAATGGCGTTTGCTCCCCCGGTGACGTCTGTGGTAACGTCACGGAAACGTTGCAATGCTGCTGCATCGCTGAAACGTCAATCAATTCCTCTGTTTTCTCCTGGGTGTCTGTCCGACAACGGCACCGTCCTCTTGTCAAAAGGAGGTATGACTCGGTGCAAATCATGGAATCAAAGAAGCCGTTCATGATTGGCCCCCTGTATCTGATCGTTTCCCTGCTGCTCATCATTCAGGCAGGCTGCACCAGCACCCCGGCGGTCAGGAAAGAGGCGGCGGAACCTCCGGCTATGGCCGAGACCATGAAAGTGGACGGCATCGAACGGTTCGCCCGCATCGACACGGACGTTTACCGGGGCGGCTCTCCCACCGACAGCGGGCTCAAGTCGCTGAAGCGGGCCGGCGTCAGGACGCTGGTCTGTCTCCGGGATGACGTCCCCTACCGCGAAAAGGCCGGAGCATTGGGTCTTCGAGTCGATCACATCCCCCTGTCCGCGCTGGATACTCCAAGCCGCGAGTCGATCCTTCGTTTTCTGGACATTGTTACCGATCCCGCCCTCCGGCCGGTATTCTTCCACTGCCGGCAGGGAGAAGACCGGACCGGGGTGATCGCCGCGATCTACCGCATGCAGGTCCAGGGCTGGCCGCTGGAGGCGGCCGTGGCGGAGATGAAGGCCTTCGGTTTCGGCGGGCAGTTCCTCGATCTGAAGAAGTCCGTGCTGTCCTATGCGGAGGACAGGGGCAGGAAAACCAGGGTCCGCATGGCGACGGACGTGGAGACCGCCCTCGAGGCCGGAAACCGCCTCCTCGCGGCGGGAATGGACGATAAGGCTATCCCGCGCTTCCAGGCGGTGCTGCAGAAGGGACCGGATCTGGTCGAGGCGCGCCTGGGGCTGTCCGAAGCCCTGGGGAATACAGGAAAGACCGGAGAGGCCCTGTCGGAGGTGCGACAGGCCATGATCCGCTCCGGGTCCGGGGAGGAGCGCATCCGGACCTCCAGGGTGACGATCCGGATCCTGGCCGCGGCTAGCCACCGCGGGGAGCTGCCGCCATACGGCCTGGACCTGGCCGAGCGGGAGTGGGAAGTCCTCAACCGGTATAAGGCCGAGGACAGGGAGAGCCTTCTTCGGCTGGGAGACCTCTTTCAGCGCGGTCTTTACCTTTCCAGGGCCATCGAGGCCCTGGAACGCGCCCGCCGCATAGCGCACACCTCCGGGAAGGTCGATCTCGATCGCCGGGTCGAGCGCATCCGGTCCGTTTACTCCTTCGCACCCCGCAGCGACCTGGGGAAGAGACTGGGACTCCTGCCCCAGGTGACCAGGGGCGAGCTGGCGGCCCTGCTGGTGCATGAGCTGCGCGTGGATCGGATCCGGACGATCCGGGGATCGGCGACCTGGCGACCCTACGTCGAGAAGCAGGCGGCGGCGCCTGCGGTGAAAGACATCGAGGACAGTGCCTATCGGGACGACATCCGGCGCGTTCTCGCTCTGGGTGTCCGGGGTCTCGAGCCCTTTCCCGACGGAACGTTCCGTCCCTCCGACGCGGTGAGCCGCGCCGAGTTCGCCGTCATCCTGGAGGACGTTCTTTCCAGGGCCACCCGCGACGAGACGCTTGCCACCCAGATGATGGACAAGGCCTCCCGCTTCGAGGACGTGGAGGCCAGCGCCTGGTACAAGAGTGCCGCCGATCTCGCGCTGAGCCTCGGCCTCTTCGCTCCCGGTCCCGGGGCTCCCCCGAGATTTCAGCCGATCAAACCGATCACGGGCGTCGAGTCCCTCCAGGCCTTCCGCCTTTTGCGAAAGCGCCTGGACTCCCGGAGCCGGGCCATCGTGATCGTTGTGGACGCATTGCGGGGCGAGTCGGCCTACAACGCCCTCGACGCAAGGAGGCTCCCGAACCTGGAACGCCTGATCCGGGAGCGGGGGGTCGTACGCTTCGCGAAGTGCCTTTCCGCCCTCCCTTCCATCACCCTTCCCAACCACACGACGATTTTCACGGGCGTCTACCCGGGCCGTCACGGAGTTCCCGGGAACGAATGGTTCGACCGGACCCTCGACGCCAATGTGCCCCTGTACCGGCGGACGCGGGAATACGTGAAATACGGCAGCGAGGACGATCCCGGCCTGGGGCGCGCCTGGTCCTTCGGGGGCATTCCCGTTCACGACCAGGACCTCTCCCGGGACGTGCGGACGATCTACGAGGCGTTCAAGGAGGCGGAGACGGCGAGGGGCCGCACGACCCGATCGGCGGTCGTTTTCGATCCCGTGAGACGGGGCGCCGACGTGGTCGTGAACCCGGACCTCTTCGACGCCCTCATCAGTCTCGACGTTCTTCCTTTCGTCAACCAGTACGCCCTCCTGGATACCTCCGCCGCACGGAAAGCCGTGGCTCTGATCCGGAGTGAGAATCCGCCGGAACTGATGGGCCTATGGCTTTCAGGGCTGGACGGGCTGTCCCACGCGAAAGGTCCCGGCCCCATCGGAGGCGCCGGAGACCGGCAGGCGGACTACCTGGCGGAACATCTCGATCCGCTGATCGGAGAAATCGTAAAGGCCCTGGAAGACCGCGGATTGCTGGACGAGACGCTGATCTTCCTGACATCCGACCATGGGCAGGCGGACGCGGTGGCGAAGGACGAAATCACCGTCGATGCGGAGAGGGTTTATCGTGCCCTGGCCGGAAGCCCGTACCGTCCTCCCCTGGACAAGTCAGGACGCCTGGACGAAAACGCCACGGACTTCGACATCGCCGTCATGGCCGATTCCAACGGCAATGCGGCCCTTGTCTCCATCCGCCCCCCCGGGGCGCCCTGGTCTTCCCCACCGGCCCGGTCGGACATCGAGGCGGTTTCTGCCCTCCTGCTGAAAGAGCCTTACGTGTCCCGGATCTTCTTCAGCGAGACCGGCATCCCCGGCAAAGAGCCCGCCGTCTTCCTGATGAGTGAAAACAATGGAAAGATGGCGACAAAAAGGCTGGAGCGGGACAGCGAAGAGCGCCTCAACACGAGGGCACTGGGGCTTTCCGGTTCCGGCCGCTCGGGGGACCTGCTGGTGGAGGCGAAGAGCCCCTACTATTTCTCCCCCCGCGGAAGCATCTACCTGGGACAGCACGGCCGCGGCGAGCGCGTGGAAGACCAGGTCCCCCTCCTGATCATGAATCCCTCCGGAGGCCGGCAGAGTATCGTGCGCTCGGTGGTCGAGATCGACGACATCGCGCCCACCGTGGCCGGGGCACTGGGTTTCCTGGACGCCCTGCCCGCCGACGGGACGGATCTCCTGGATCCCCCGAAGATTCTTGTCTCCTCCCATGCGGAGGACCAGGTGGTCCCGGCAGACCGGACCACGAGCATCCTGGGATTCGCCAAGGACTCGGTCGGCATCGAGCGGGTGGAGTTCCGCGTGGACGGAGAAGAAAGGTTTCACGCAGCAGAGGGGACGTCCTTCTGGGAGGCGAAGGTCCGGCTCACGCCCGGCCGCCACGCCATCGTCGTCCGGGCCTTCGACGAGACGGGCATCGCCTCGACGGTGCGGTTCCATCTCATCGCGCAATAGGAAAGGGATTGGCCATGAAATCGTTCCGTTTCTCGATCGCTTGTTGCATCGTGATTCTCTTTGCCGCCACCGGCCTTGGAGCACAAGACTGGTTTCTACAGGGCCACGGGATAGGTTTATACGACGGGAGCCGCTCCGATTATGACCGGACACTGCGCGTCGTTCAGGCCGGAGACCAGTGGTCCCTTCAGGATCTCGCAAACATGGGGGCGTTCAGAACCAATGGTCCAAAGGTCTTCGGTGCCTGGCTGCAGGGTCCCCCCACGGACACCTTCAGGAACCGATCCGGCCTGCCCGCGTTCCTGTACAAGGTGCGGATTACGAATCCAGGCGGGGAATCCCGGACGGAAGGTCCTTACAATTTTTACCCGCCCGGCTTTGCAACCTTCTTTCTTGCGGACGTGCAGGACGGCAAGGAAGGGACCTGGCGGATCGACTGGATCCTCGTGAACCGCGACAGCCGACAGGAAAGGACGGTGGCATCGGATCGCTTCACGATGGGCAGGACCGCTCCGTCTCCCGGGGCAACGGGCGCGCACCAGGCGGGTATGGTTCATGTCGGGCTCTATGACGGCAGCCGGCCCGATTACGCAGAAAGGGTGAGCATCGTCCAGACGGGAAGCCGGTGGTCGCTGAAGGATCTTGTCGAGACGGGCGCCTTCCGGACCAACGGCTCGAAGGTCTTCGGTGCCTGGTATCGGGGACCCCACATCCGTACCTTCACGAGCCCCAGCGGCGTGATTATGCTCCATTACAAGGTCCGGGTGACGAATCCGAAAGGGAAGGCGAATGAATACGGGACTTACGGTTTCTACACTCCCGGACACGCGGTCTATTTCCTGGCGGACGTGATGAACGGCATGGCCGGCACCTGGCGGGTGGAATGGTTCACCGTTCACAGGGACACGAAGGAAGAAAAGCGGGTGCAGACCGACGTTTTCGAGATGATCCCTTAAACGGCGGGCAATCCGGCGGAAATCCCGCCCCTTGTCATGAACGACGTATACCGTTCCATTCCGTCCTGGCCCGCCATGCAAACCAGGCATCCGTCGCCTAAGCAAGAAACGAAAAGACAACGGGTACCAAAACCGGGCTGATGACGATGTGCGTAAAGGTGAGCATGGTGGCCGTTTTCGCCGCGCAGTTGTACCGGGAGGCGAAAACGGGTCCCAGGATCGCGGCGGGCATGGTGCTGATCAGGATCAGGATCTGCCTGTTTTCCGCCCCCACCTCCAGGAGGCTCGACACCGTATTGCACATCCAGGGCTGAAACAGCATCTGTACGACAATGGACACCACGATCAGCGCCCAGAAGCCGCGCGGCGGCTGCACGGAAAGCTGAAGGCCGAGAATGATCGCGGAAACCACCACCGTCGCACCCTGGGCCATCTTCAGGGCTTCCCGAAGCGTATCGACCACCGGTATTCCTTCCGGAATGCGCAGTTGGGCTCCGGCAAGCCCAAGGACGACCGCGATCAAGATGGGCGACGTGAAATACTCTTTCGCCAGTTTTTTCAGGTCCTCCGTCCCCCGGAACGTCCCCCCGAAGTACATGGCCACGGCCGGGCAAAAGATAAAGATCGGCAGGCCCACGCCCAACTCGCTGATGACGATGCCTTCGGCGAGCGCCCAGGAGTTGTTCTCGAAGGCGAACTGGATGATGGGATAACCGATCAGTACCGAAGAGCCGAAAGACGAGACGATCATCAGCGCCCCCGTGCTCTCGCGGTCGAATTTCAGAAGGACTCCCGCAAGCCAGCTGATCGCGAGAGCGGCGGTTCCCGACAGGAACATGACCAGAACGGGCGTGAAGCTTTCACTCGACATGGGATGGGTCCACAGCTGGTAGAGGATGGTGGCGGGCAGCACGGCCTGGGTGAGCAGCCTTGCGAACACAGGACTGTCTTCCTGTTTCAGCACACCCTTTCTCTTCATCCAGTAGGTCGCCAGGACCAGCAGGGTAAACGCGATTACCGTTTCAGCCACATATAGACCGACCTTGGACATGAGCATTGTCTCCCTTCGCGCGTGAGTGATGGTCTATTTGCATTCCGAAAACGTGATCTTCGGATGGGGCACTATAGAAAAGCAGCCTGCATTTTCCAAGGCAGGAATGTTGACCTTCTCCCCGAAAACCGGCCCGCACAAGGGGGCGGATTCGAGGATGGCAATAAAAAGACAATCTTTCTGTGAATGATGAAAGGGAATGACTGTCTATCCCTTCGCCGCCATCCTCTTTTCCTTCAGTGTTTCAATCAACGGGCCCTCCTCCCGCCAGGTCCAGCAGGTGTTCAGGAGAAGATCGAAATGGTTCAGGAGAAAATCGGGGGTTTTGTGGTCGTGATAGGCGCCGAATCCCTGCATGACGGAGGAACCCATCGCTGTGAGTAGCGCCACCAGGTGGTTGCAGCCCTTCGTGCCGCCGGCGATGTCCTTCACTTTGGCGGTGAATCCGCCGACAACCTTCAGTCCCTTGACGGGATCCAGGCACTGGATGGTCTCCAGGCAGTCGCTCCCTGGAATGACGGGCATTTCGACCTGCAGGTCCTCGATCTCAAGGGTCGTTTTGTTCACGAGCAGACAGACGATCATCTGGTGCAGGATGCCCGGTGTCCTGTCTTCTCCCGTGGCCATCCTGAAATCCTTGAACCGGCGGTCCGTCAGGCATCCCTCGACCACAAATCTCCGGTCGTCATAATCGTATGTGTCCATCTCGATGGTTCTGGTGTGGTACTTTTCTCCCCTTGGTTTCCCGAATACGAGCATCCCTATTGCCTCCCCGTGAGTGTGATGATGTTCAGTCCAGCGATCCATCGAAGTACGCCAGGTGCGCCTCGCAGCGGCATTTTTTATTCCAGGGCTCCGAGCAGCGTTTGATCCGTTCAACCTTCCCGTCCCCGTCCGGTTTCGGTATCGGTCCGCACATGGAGGCGGATTCCTCTCCCGAAAAGCAGTCCCGGACGGTCGCGATTTCAATACATCAGGACCGGCCGAATCACAAGGAGATGACCAGGGAAATGCGGAATCGTCTGGACTTCCCGAAAGGCCTGCGGTAATTCCACAGACAAAATATGCCGGTCCGGAGCGGACGGCGGATCTGACAGGGAATCAGGGCGGATACTCCCTTGCGGCGGACGCGAAGAACCAGAAGGAGGCGCTTGCATGAATGCGCCGTGAGTCATTCATGCAAGCACCTCCTTGTTGTCACATCACTATTTCTTTGGCTTTTTAGCCATCAGATTCAGCATTTTACAGGGATTGAACAAGATATCGCCATCGGGTGACAGTTTCAGGTCACCCATGGTCATTCCTTCCTGGTGCTGACTCGCTTTGTGGGCAGCCAGGCCGGATGCATAATTTTTAAAATAAATTTTAACAGGGTACTTGTCGCTCTTGCTTTTAAACTCGATGACTTTGCTTTTTTCATCATAATTGTAGGCAAGTTTTTGCGCCTCAAGCCCACCCATGACCTTTTTCAAGGTCAGCCCGGTATCGGTGCATTCCTTGGAGTCCGGGTCTTCACAACAGTACAGTTTCGGTGAAGAGTCAAAACAGCCTGTCAGCACTGCCAGGGAAAACACAATGACAATCATTGCAACAAGAAATCCCGATCTTCTACTGCTCAGCATGAAAGACCTCCTTTGCGTTGGGTTGCCGATAATGCATTTTCCAATGGGAGACATGAAGAAAGATCACGGCCGAAATGCTTTTCGCTCATGTCTCTCCTGATTTTTATCCCTGGGGAATGGCGCTCGCGGCGGACACCGGAACGGCAATTTCCAGAGCGGCACAGCGACCGGTGATGAGGGACGGGATCCGTCCGTGCCGGGCTCAATCCGGTCAATGGGACCGGTTCGAAGCGATTGTGCAAGCTTACATGCGGGTTGCTACAAAGTCATAGATCTCCGGCTGGGTGCAGACTTCGTAGTATTTCCTGGTTGTCTTGTCGATCACGTCGAAGGTCTTGGGCTTGACCCGGAGAACCTCGGCCTCCCGGATCACAAGGCGCTGCGACGCGCCGGAGATCGTCGGTACCGTTCCGGTGTAAAGCGTGACCTTTTCGCTGCCGTTCATCGGATATACGATGCTTTTCAGGCTGATTTCCTTGGAAAGCTTGATAAATCCCTCCGGGCTGAGCTCGATCCCGTTGACGTTGTAGCGGAGGGACAGGTCGTCCGCGGTGGCCTTGAATTCCTCGTCCGGGATGTCCTGGAACACGAACAGGTTGAACAGCCGTTGCTCGCCCTTGAGCTGCTTGCGCAGCGTCTTGCTGCAGCTCGACAGGCGGTCCGCCAGGTTGATGGCCGGTGAAATGATGATCCGGGAGTCTCCGTCGAACAGGAACGAGGGGGGGCTCTGGTGATAGCAGATCCCGATCCCCAGCTCAAGGATCGGCAGTTTATGCTTCTGGCTCGTCACGTTGTACTGCTGGACGATCTGGAGCAGCCGGACGGCCAGCCCGCAGGCCCGGGCCACGCTGTACCAGCCCTGCGGCGTGTCCTCGTGCTCGAAGATCGACATGATGATCGCGTCGCCCTCGATAAACTCCTTGGCCCCGCCGTAGTCGTAGAGGATCTCGGAGATCGGGTCGAAAAAATTGAGGCTGAAATAAGACGCCGGGTTCAGCCCCCGTTCGATCATGGTGTACGTGATGTCCACGGAGCCCCGGATATCCGCCTTCATGATGACATGATTGACAATCGGCTTTTCCCCCATGACCCGTTCACTGGACAGCAGGAACTCGTACAGGGACCGGTTCTCCTTGGACAGCAGCAATTTTTTGTCCTCCCTGATGAGGTGGATCGCGTCCATGATGCCTCTCAGGAGCTGGTAATTGCGCAAGTCTCTGTGATATCTGGCAAAATCCCTGAGGAACTGCAGGAGATGCTGTTTCTTTCTGGTGGTGGAACAGCCCTCGATCTGGCGGCTCGTTTTATGGAGAAGCTCTATGGAATCCGGCTTCCTGCTCTTCAACTGCCGGATGATGGTATCCCCCGTTCCGGGTTCGATCAGGACCTCCCGCAACTGGTGCAGCCGCAGGGGGGGGCAGAATTTTCCGTATATTTCCTTGATTTCATAGGCTGCCACGATCCTCCTCATCACAGGAGATTCATTGAATCTTCGATAAAAGAGATCCAGAAGGCCCTCCTGAATTTTCATCCGGGACTTGATCTCTTCGAGAATCTCCCTGGATTCCCTGTTTCTTTTCAACCGCTCGTACCGGTCCTCGCTGTCAAAACAGTCGAACATCAGGTCGATGTTCTCGACTTCCATCATCAAGGCATCAAAGGTGTCTCTTCCTGCAAGGAATCGTCTTTCTTCGTTTTTCAATCCGGGTTCGTCTTCATCGCCGGAATTCGCATTTTCTTGCCCGTCTTTCAGATCCGTCTGCTCAAGCAGCTCATAAATCATCAGCTTCAGGTTCGTATAATTGTCGGGGTCATCCACCCGCTGGCCGATCAGGACATACGCCTCGATCAGGAAAAGATCGTCCACGATGTTATCCGTGTAAAGGATGGGATTCAGGAAGATATTGTCCGGGAGAACATGATCGGAGTGAAAATTCGACTCGCGGATGGTCCTCAGGTGCTTGCCGCTGATGTCGGCCAGGAGGCGAAACAGCTCGTCTCCCGCATGAAGAAGGGTCCGCTTTTGATTGAACTTCAAATCGTTCAGCTTCTCCTTCATTTTAAACGACTCGTAGGAGTCGTGGTCCAGCGACAATTCATAGTTCCGGATGATGTCTTTGTAATTCGCCAGGAAGATTTCATATTGATTCCTGATTTCCTGGAGAAAGAGTTTCAGGAGAGCGGCCTGCCCCAGATAATCGATCTGAATCTCAGCCGCCGATTTGGCCCGGTTGATCCCGTCCAGCAGAACATCCGTGCAGAGGTTTTTCAGGGAGTTGATTTCGTTTTTCAGGTTTTCTCTTTTGTAATCCTTGAAATAGTTCTCCGTATCGCTGTGCTTGATCATCAACAGCGCGACCGTCCGCTTGACGGCATTCTGAACCTGGGGACTGATGTGGACGTCGATGTGGATGTTGTCCACCCCGCGAACGAGCCGATCCAATGAATATTCGATCAGATTCTGCTTGAGGGGGAGCTGTTTGAGGCTTGGCAGCCTTGAAAAACGATGAACAAAGCTCAGCATGGCGGCATCCTTTTGAGCGCTCTTCCGGTTTCAACGGGGGGGACCTGTTCGGCAAGCCGGCAAATGCCCGTGAATCCGTTATCCCCAGTCCTCTCGCGACTCATGGGAATTACAGGCATTTCATTTCGCTGACGCGATGATTACGGAAATAAGAAGGTCCTGTCAAGCACTTACAATATCACGGGGTCGGAGGGGAACTGCCCTGAGAAAGCCGGTTGGGCTGCCGAAGGGTCCGGGTCCGGGATTCCATCCGGAAAGAATCCATGGACATGAAACCCTGGATCACGTAGATGTCGAAATGCCATGAACCATGCCGCCGGGGAAACACACAAGGGAAATCCCAAGGACCTGCAGGCCCTGCTGGATGATGTCCCGTCCGACAGGCTGGTGGCCTGTGTGCCGACCCATGAATCCCTCATCCTGCACGACGGCGAGCGGGAACTGGGCCGCATTCCCCTCGACGGCGTGACCGAGGTCTCACTCCTGGACGACACCTCCGTTCAGCGAACCTACCCCCTGGGCCGGTTCCTGTTTCTGGGACCCCTGGCGCTTCTCTTTCCCAGGAAAACCGTTCACGAGGCCTATCGCCTCAACATTCAGTGGAAAGACGCCGACGGCGACTACCACTTCACCTATCTCCGCGTCCCCTCGCGGATTCTGGCCAACCACATGCTCGGCACCATCGAGCGCGCGCGGATCCCCGATGTGAGGAAAGAACTGGCCGAGAAGGCGGCAAAGGCCAGGGAGCGGACCGCCGTCACGACAAAAGAGCAGGACAGGCGCCCCGCCGAGACCTCGCCGTTCATCACCTGCCCGCACTGCACCATGGAATTCAGGAAAACCGATCTCCCGCCGGGCGGCAAGTGCCCGGTGTGCGGAGGAACGCTCTGATGCTGCAAGCGAAGGTCCCTGCAACCGCGGCGCTTGCCCCGGATATGCCATGTCCGAAGCGCCGGCAGCTCTCCCCGCGGTGAAACGGCCCGGGAAGGGGTCCGGCACCGGCCTCTCCGCTCCCTACCACGCCCGGTCTTCCCCGATGTGGCTGAAATACTCCCGCCGGAACGTTTCGTAGTCCTTCTTCAGGGTCCGGTAGAGCTTTGCATTCTCAAGGGCGATCGCTCCCAGGTTGGCAACCGCTCCGACAAAGAAAATGTCGTCGATGGTGAACTGCCGCGGCTCCGCCGTGTATACCCGGATCACACCGACGATATCTTCCCGCAGCATCATCGGCACGGAAAGGATCGATGCGATCCCTTCCTTCCGGGCCTCTTCGGGATACTGGATGCGGTCGTCCTCCGCCGCCTGGAGAACGTTCACCACCTTGCCCGCCAGGGCCTCCGCCAGGCTCTTGTCCGCCAGAAGGGGACCCTTCTTCCGGTACCCCTCGCTCAGTCCGAACGAGGCGACATGGCTCAGCACCCTCTTGTTCCGCGAGAGAAGCAGCAGTGAACACCCCTTGGCCTTGACCGTTTTGGCGACGTTCTCCACGATGGACTGAAGGATTTCCCGGATCTGGCGGGTTGAATTCAAAACGGCCGCCGCTTCGTACAGGCCCTGGTAATACGTCTCGGTACGCGCTTCCATATCAGCACCTCCCTGTCCTGCTGAGATTCCGTTCCCGGACCCCCTGCCGACGGATGTTCGCCGGGAATCCTTCACGGGCTGCCGGTTGTGAGTCTCGTTGAGGTGGTGAACCAGGTTTGATCGTAGCCGGGATGTCGAGCGTTGTCTGGAAGATTGACCGATAAAGATGCGGTGATGCCACAACCTTTTGTGGAATGTACAGCTTTTCGACGGCGGCGGCAAGACTGTGAATGATGCAACCCCATCACCGGGAAGGCCGAACGGGACACGAGTGACCGGAGCCGCCACTGGGGCAACGCGAACGGCGATTCCATCTGTTCAAACGACACGAGCTGCAATCCGAACCGCGATCCGGGCCGGCCCCGGCAGGATTTCCGGCTGACCCGGCCGAGATGCCGACGCAATCGGGAAATCCACTCACCGGCACAGGCACCGGGCGATGGCCCGCGGGACATCCTGGATGCCCTTCAGAGAGATCAGGCGGCCCCTCCCCCTGGCGGCGATCCCGCCGGCCAGTTCCGGGTTGCCGCCGGGCAGGGCGATGACATGGAGCTGCGGGAACCGGCGCGCCACGGCCAGGGGATCCTGGCCCGTGTTCTGCCCTCCGTCGGTGAGCAGGATGCCGGTCCGGCTGTCGATGGTGGACCGCTGGATCTCCGTGAGACCCGCCAGGAGCCCGATGCCGATGTTCGTCCGGCCCTCGGGGCGGATGTTCAGGATGGTGCTGATGACCTCGTCCAGGGGCTTCGCCTGGTCGACCCGTTTGCAGACGTTGACCTTCTCGGAAAACAAAACGACGCCGTACTCATCGCGGGCGTCCAGGTTCGCGGCGAGGGACGTCACGGCGATCGCCGCCATGGACAGCTTCTCTCCCTGCATGGAGCCCGACGCGTCCATGATGATGACGGTGGCGCTTTTTCGCTTCTTTCGATCGATCACAAAAATGTTGTCGTAGTGCGGGAGGGGATGCTCCACCGTCGCCTCGATCGTCCGGTCGAGATCGATCTCGTCCCCCGAAAAGGCGTACGGCACCGTGGCGACGTCGCCCGTGGGCGTGCCCCGGCGGATCAGCTCGCTCCTGGACACCCGGTAGATCATGCCGATCATGAGGTGCAGGAACCGTTTCCGGATCCCCGCATCCAGGCGGTTCCAGGTCCGGGTCAGGAGCTTCCGGACCAGATCGGGATCGCTCTCTTCCCACTGCGCCAGGAGAACCCCGTAGTTCCCCAGCATCCGTCCCACGGTCCGGGAGTATTCCTCGGAGATGTCGAAGACGGCCTTGAGGTCGCCCTGCCGGAGCAGGTCGTCGATCCGGCGCTCGATGGGGAGAAGCTCCATGCCGTCCCCGCCGGCCCCGATCGACGCGGTGCCGGAGTCAAGCAGGAGCCGAAGATCCCGGGGCTTCAGTTTTTTTTTTGCCTCTCCAGTTTCTCCATGATCTCCCGGATGATCTCCTCGGGCTTTCGTTCGCTTGTCTCGTAGAGCCAGATCTTGTTCCGGAAGGCCATGAAGGCCGCCTGGGTCCTGAGGTCCCCGTCGTTCAGTGTCCCGGATGGATTCCCGGGCAGCAGCTCCCGTCCTCTCCGGTACACGTCCACCATGTCGATGCTCCCGCGGACAGACGCGCCCAGCTTGAGATCCGAGTGCTTCCGCGTCTCCCGGGCGATGTCCACGGCCAGCTCGACGATGCCGTCATCCGCACCCGTCCGCCGCCGAACGATCTCAACCTCCTCCTCCCGCGGCTGGTAATCGATCCGGATGGAGGTGAACCGGTCCTTCAAGGCCCGGGAGATCCGGCTGATGCCGATGTCGTCCAGGGGGTTGAGCGCCGCGATGATGCGGAACCCGGGGTCCGCGGCCACCACGCCCAGTCTCGGAACGGTCAGCCTCTTCTCGGACATGGCCGTGATGAAGACGTTCGTCGTCTCGTCGGGCAGCCGGTTGAACTCCTCGACGTAGAGGTACATCCCCTCCTTCATGGCCTCGAGGAGCGGTCCGTACTGAAAGAACTCGGGCCGGTAACCCCTGGCCAGGGTTTCCGCCGGATCGAAAAAACCGATGAGCTTCGACGTCGTCAGGTCACTGTTCCCGGTCACGAGGCAGTACGGGCGCCCCGTACACTCGGAGACGGCCTGCAGGATGGTCGACTTGGACGTTCCCGGCGGGCCTTCCAGGAAGATGTGCTTCCCCGCCTCCAGCGCCGAGACAATCATCAGGATCTCCCGCCGGCGCCCGACGACCCGCTCGTACACATTCTTCAGCAGTTCGTTCATAAGCTCGTTCCGCATGTCTTCATGCCGGAAGCCTCGTCGCGTCTGCACTTTCACACGATGCCCTCCCGTGCTTTTTCCCGGAGGAGCGTGGCACCCTCTCCTCCGGGAATTGCAGATAGACGAAGGCGGCCCAAATCCCTGATCGGGAATCGGGCCCCCAGGCTCAGGCTTTCAGCTTGCCGCCCGGTTTTCTCATCTTCAGGAGCTTCCGCCACTCATCGGGGGCGATGATCTCCCGCCCGAGAAGCTCCACCATCTGTTTGGCCGCCAGGTAGGTCTCAAGGTTGTTCTTGATCTTCTCGTCCCGGTGGGGCCATTTCCAGACGGAATCCTCCATGCCGACGCGGATATGCAGGCCCAGCAGAAGCGCAAACGTCGTGAGGTACGTCGAAGCGCGGCCCGAGGCGCAGACGACGATCTGTGAATCCTCGTCGATCTCTTTGATCCTGTTGGTGTAGTGCATCAGCACCTCCACCATGGCTTTGGGATTCTGCATGGGCGATCCGCCGGGCAGCGTCGGCAGGATGATCCAGTAATAGGGTTTCTCGAGGAGACCCGTCTTGATGAGGTAGCGGTCCGCGTTGTCGATATCCCCGTCGCTGTAGACGGCGATCTGCGGCTTGCAGCCCAGCTCCTGGCAGATCCTCGTTTTTTCGATCATGACATGGGGCGGCTTGCAGAAGAGCGTGTCCCCACAGAAAGCCGCTACAGAGTTGATCGGTGTCTGATCGAATAGCCCGTCCTCCATGCACTCGATGAATTTCTCCCATTCGCCCGTCTGGAACGGAACCATGCAGCCGCAGACGAGCCGTTCCGGATACTGCTTCCGGATGGGATCGATCACGTAATGGAACAGCTCCGGATCCAGGACATTGTAGCCGTTTTCATCCCGGACGTGGATATGTACGTTGGGCGCGCCTGCCTCCAGGCAGGCCAGGGCCTGATCCCGGATCTCGTCGGGCTTGACGGGATGATTCGGGTTTCCCTTCTTGCTGTAGAACGCACCCACGATGGTCTGCGAAATGAAGACCTTCTGCGGGATCTTCCATCTCGGCTGGACGTCGATGCCAATGCCATACTTGGTCCCCACGGGATCCACGACCTCGGGAAGTCCGTAAGGAATCCAGAGGCACTTGAATTCCTCTTTCATTCCGAGCGGATTCACGTCTTTCTTCCACTCGTTCACCCATTCCCAGTTTACCTTGTCTTTTGCCATCGCCAATAACCTCCTTTCGCTCGTTTTTGGCGAATTGCGCCGTTGCTTTGTCACTTTACCCGGACCGTACGCGGAAGAATACCTGCCCGTTCTTCACCTCCCTTCGACGATCACCCGTGCATGCAAGACAAGTTTTTCAGTATTTTTTGGCATCGCTTGGCCTGGACGTCCCGGATCCGACAGGATGCCAGGAGGATAGCCGCCCTCGATATTTGCATTTGCATATTACATTCAATATCTTGTCAATGTTTTGCAAAGAAGGCCCGTGATTCTTCCTTCAATTATCCCTCTTCGAGATTTCAGTATATAAAAATATGGTCGGCCATTGTCAACACAATATTTTTGTGATACTAAAATTCACCGGCCGCCACGAAAGCAGGGTGACGGAGCGAATGGGGCTGCGATCCGCGCTGCACCGGAGCGATCCGGAAACGGGAATCATGCGGAGCGGGGAAGCGGCGGCGGAAGGGAGAGATCATCATGGGGGCGAAAAGCCACACCCCAAAATGCAGTTAACATTGATTAATCATGGACATGATCACCCGACCCTGTTATGGCGAAGGCCTGAAACCGCAGGCATTGTAAGACGGTAGGCAGCAGCCTGCCACCGACACGAAAGGCATGGGAATGAACGCCGTCATGGATGGGAAGAAAGATCTTCAGAATATTGGGCAGCGGTTGAAGAAGCTGAGGACGGAGCGGGGCGTGACGCTGCAGGAAGTCTCCGGCTCTACCGGCCTCTCCATTTCCTTTCTGAGCCTGTTTGAAAACGGCAAGTCTGGAATCAGCCTGGCCAACCTGCAGAAGATCCTGCAACTGTTCAACAGTTCTATTCACGACCTGATCGATGTGGCGGAAGACGAAAGGGTTGTGAAATATGAAGAGGCAAAAGCGATCCTGTCCGACAGCGGAGACGTCCGGATCCTGTCGCTGGTAAAAAAAGCCCGGACGAAAAAAATCTGGGCCGGGCTGTTTATCATGGAACCGGGATCAACAATCGGTGAATTCCAGCACGATGGGGAGGAATTCTCCCATATCATTCAGGGAAAGGCGGAAGTGACGCTGAAGGACCCCGAATCGGGAAAAATCGAGAAATACATCCTGACGGAAGGCGATACGATCTATCACCCGAGCAGCTTCCTGCACACCTATGTCAATCTGAGCAAACAGAAAACGATCTTTCTGGCCGCCGTCACGCCGCCTACGTTTTAAGGACGGAATCGGACCGGCCACATCCCCGCATTCAACGAAAGCACGCCGGGAAATCGGCCCGGGAAGACATGCCCGGCGGCATCCTTTTCGCTCCAACACAGAGCCCTCTTTGATGGAATCCGGGGGGTGCCACCCTTCTCCGGGTGTTCACCCCCCGGCCTTTCCTTCTCCGGATCGCTCACCAGTCCCCGATCAGCCGGACCTTCCGATGCCGATCCACCCGCCGGAGGCATGAGAAAGTTGCCCGCGGGGATGCTGCCCTACTGAAGATTCCGGTCGACGATCGCCGCGAGCCGTTCCCGGGGCATCATTCCGACCTGTGTTTCCCGGACCTCGCCGTCCCGGATCACCATGAGCGTCGGGATGCTGCGCACCCCGTACAGGAGAGAAATCTTCGGATTCTCGTCCACATTGACCTTCACCACGTTCAGGCGCCCTTCGTAATCCCGGGCGATCTCCTCCAGGACGGGCCCCATCGCCCGGCAGGGGCCGCACCAGGGGGCCCAGAAGTCGACCAGGGTCGGCCGCTCCGCTTTCAGCACGTCGGCGTCAAAGGACGCATCGTTCACGGATTTCAGATGTTCCTGTGCATTCATCTTTCCTTCCTCCTTGCATGTAAACTTTCTTGGTTTCCGCGGGACGCCTGTGTTAAGAATTGCTCGTCCCGTGATTTCATTCCTACAAGAAGACGCGGAACGCGTCATTGATCTGGATCAACGCCGGCAGAAAAAAATCATGGATACAGCAAAACAGATCCGCGAGGTCGCCCTGTTCGAGGGGATCGGCCGGGAACGCATGAACGCCCTGGCGACGCAGGTCATCCGGAAACCCTTTCGCCCGGGAGATCTGATCATCGGGGAGGAGGATCCGGCCCGGGCCTTTTATGTGATTCTTTCCGGAAGGGTAAAGCTCTACAAGAGCTCCGCGGAGGGAAAGGAGCAGACGCTCCATGTACTCGGCCCGGGAGAACCCTTCGGCCTCTGCACGGCCTTCGCCGTCGACTCCTTTCCCGCCAGCGTCATGGCCCTCGAGGAGGGGAGCCTGCTGGTCATCCCCGGTCCCGTCATCGAGGAGATGTCCCGCCAGGAGCCCGCTCTGCTCCTGAACATCATCCGGGTTCTCTCGCGCCGGCTGAGGGAATCGATGGCGCTGGTGGAATCCCTGTCGCTGATGGAAATCCCCCAGCGCCTGGCGACGTACCTGTTGAGCCTGGAACACGGGGCGGACGGGGAATCCGTCGCGCTGTCCGTCACCCGGCGCGAGCTGGCGAAGATCCTGGGCGCCACCCCGGAGGCCCTTTCGCGGGCGATCCGGAAAATGACCTCGGATGGCCTGCTCCGCACGGAGGGGCGGGTCGTCCACCTGCTGGACCGGCATGCCCTTGTGCAGATGGCCGAGGGAAGCTGATTCCGGAGCCACGGGCCGGTTTTCGACCGGTGATGTTGGCGCAATGCGATGTCCACCTTTGCCTGGAGGTGAAGCGAATGATTGATGTGGAGCGGATGAAGAAGGAAATCGAGGAGCGGCTGAAGGAGATGCAGCAGCTGTTCTCCAAAAAAAAGACCGAGCTCAGTCCGGAGAGAAGCCTCCAGCGGGGCTTCGCCCTTGCCAGGGCCATCGCCGTCGGTCATGAGGTCCGGGACACGTACAAGGAAGGGCACCAGTTCCGGGTGGCCGACCTTGCCCGTGCCATCGCCGAGCAGATGAACTTGGACAAGAACCGGATCACGGGCCTCCGGCTGGCGGGCCTGATCCACGACATCGGAAAGATCGACGTTCCGGGGGAGATTCTCAACAAGGAGACGAGGCTCGATGAAAGCGAGGCCCGGGTGATGCAGGCCCATGTCGAGATCGGGTATGCAATGCTGAAGGGGATCCGCTTCCCCTGGCCGGTGGCGAGAATGGTCTGGGAGCATCACGAAAGGATGGATGGCTCCGGATACCCAAGAAGCCTGAAGGGAAAGCGCATCCTCCTGGAATCGCGCATTCTCGCGGTTGCCGACGTGGTGGACGCCATCACGTCCAAGCGGGCCTACCGGCCGGCCCGGGAGGTTCACGTGGCGATCTATTCCATGAAGGGCGATCGGGGCAGCCTCTTCGACCAGGACGTCGTGGACGCCTGCCTGCGGCTGTTCGACATTCAGGGCTACAAGATGCTCGATCTGGATTGATATCGCACCTCTCGACGGAAGGCCCCCGTCCGGCAAACGGACGGCATTCATGAAAGGGACGCGAAGGCAATGATGGGCCGGCTGATTCGATACATCAGGACAGACATCTGGCGCATTCGCCTCCGGGACCTTCCCCGGGGGAAGGCCCTTCTCGTCGGCAACCTGCGGGTCCTGCTGGCAGCCGGGCGGGGATTCGCCGAACATCGCGGCTCCCTCCAGGCCAGCGCCCTGACCTTCTATACCCTCCTCTCCATCGTCCCCGTCGTGGCCCTGGCCTTCGGCATCGCCAAAGGCTTCGATTTCCAGTCCATGCTCCAGCAGCGCCTCCTGGAGAAATTCCCCGGCCAGGAGGAGATCCTGACCACCGTCTTCTCCTTCGCCAATTCCCTGCTGGCCAGGACGAAAGGGGGAATCGTGGCCGGCGTCGGCGTGGCGCTTCTTTTCTGGACGATCATCAAGCTCGTCGGCAACATCGAGAGCGCCTTCAACGCCATCTGGAGTGTCCGGAAAAACCGCTCATTTTCACGGAAAATCACGGACTACCTGTCGATCATGTTTGTCGCCCCGGTGCTCCTGGTCGTGTCCGGGAGCGCGACGGTCTTCCTCGCCTCACAGGCGAAAATGCTGACCCAGAGGATCGAGGTCCTCGGGGCGCTCCAGCCGCTGATCGTGCTCACCCTGACGTACCTGCCCTACGGCGTCATGTGGGGGCTTTTCACGTTCCTGTACATGTTTCTGCCGAACACGAAGGTCCGCTGGCAGTCGGGGCTCTTTGCGGGGATCCTGGCCGGGACGGTCTACCAGGTCGTCCAGTGGGCCTACATCACCTTTCAGGTGGGGGTTGCCGAGTACAACGCCATCTACGGCAGCTTTGCCGCCCTGCCGCTCCTCCTGGCCTGGCTGCAGATCAGCTGGCTCATCGTCCTGGCCGGGGCCGAGGTCTCCCAGGCACACCAGAACGCGGATTTCCTGGAATTCGGTCCCGACGTCGAGCGGATCAGCCCGGCGTTTCGCAAGACCCTGGTCCTCTGGGTGGTGAACCGCGTGTGCAGGAATTTCAGCGAGCCCGTGGAACCGCTCACGGTCGCGGGGCTCAATCTCCTGACGGGAATCCCCCGCAGGCTCCTGGTGTCGATCCTGGCGGATCTGAAAGAATGCGGGATCCTGGCGGAGGTCGCCCCGGAACGCCCCGGCGGTCCCGGATTCCAGCCGGCCCTGGACCCGGACCGGCTGACGATCGCGTACGTCCTGGACGTCCTGGACAGGCGGGGAGCGGACGACATCCCGGTCCTCCGGACGGAGGCGCTGGAAGAGCTGTCCGCCAGCCTGCGGGACTTCGAGACATCCCTCCGGGAATCCCCGTCCAACCGGCTGCTCAAGTCCCTCTGACCGCGGGCCCGCCGCGGGGCCGCCCCGCCGAGCCCAGAGAAGCTGCTTCGGATTTCGGTCCGGCAGGAAGGAGTCTTCAAGTCCGGCAGAGAAAAGCGGGGGATCCGGCACGGGCCGGTTTTTACAAGCTTCCGGCTTTCACACTGCACCCGGCCGATTCCTTCGTGCCGGGTTGCAGAACCGCTGGTGACGGGTTCAGACCCTGGAATCCCTTTTCCCATTTTGCGGCGGATGTGATAAGGTTCCCGCCCAGAGAATCCCATCCAAGGAGGCGGACATCATGGATCGAATCGGCAAGCGGAAATGCAGGGCCCGCGTCGTCATGTTTTTTTCCCTTCTGCTCGCGGCGGTCTGGATGCTGGCGGGTTGCGTGGTTGCCGAGCACAAGGTCGCGCTGCAGCGGCACCTGTACAAGCCGGAAATTCCCAAGGACATCGTTGCGTATTACAGCGGAAGGACCATCGATCTGAACGACTTCGTCAACAACGACCAGAAAACGAAGCGGTATGCCTATTTCAGCACCGATTCCAGGATTGCATACGAGTCTTCCGTCCCGCTGGACTACTTCGTCATGGACTGCTTCCGCGACGCCATGTGGATGGCGGGCATGCATGTCGCCCATGAAAGCCCGATTCCCAACATTCCGGACCTGAAGCTCATCATCGACCGCTGGACGGACGAAGGGCTTGACTTCAGCATCCGCATCGAACGGAACGGCGGCCTGAAGTACAAGAACCAGTACAAGATCAAGACGACCCCGGTGAGCGATCCGAACGACTTTACAAACCGGGAGAAGAACGCCTATGCCACGGTCAACCAGGCTGTCGTGGCCGTTCTGAAGGACCCCGGCGTCAAGGCCGCCTTCAAATAAGAAGGCGAAACGGTCCGGACGTCGACCACAGCGTCAAAAAAATGCCGGGTTTCCCGCTGGGGAGACCCGGCGTTTCTTTGTTATCTTCGCTTGTGAATTCCCCGGGGAAGGCAAATCGGGGATCGGGTGGAATATTGATGGAGTCTGGATTGGGGGACAGGATCGGACCGAGTCTCCGGGAAGAGCCGGACGGCTCCTCCCCGCGGTTGGCCTTCAGCCGATGGTGTGCAGCTTCAGGAGGAAATCCTTGAACCGTTCCCGGGTTGTTTCCTTGATGTCGCTGATCTGGACGTCGATCGCCCGGTTGTAAAAGGAAAATCCTCCGTCGATCTGTTCGGGGTTCTCGTCGTCGTCAAAAAACCGTTCCACGAACCGCAGGGCCAGCCTTCTGGCTTCGACGTCGTTTTTCGCTGTCACCAGATAGTGATGATGCTGTATTTCTTCGTCTTCCCGTTCCGTGAGCTTGACCCAGTAATCCGGCATCCCCTTCCTCCTCCGTGTGCGAGAGCCCTTCTACTCTGTTTTTGCCGGGGAAGTCAATCAATTCCTTAGGATCTGCGCAGAAAGGCGGGAGTGGGGACCGTCGGTCCGGCATTCCCGCTCACACCGCGGATTTCTGGTATTCCCTCATGATTCCGGACACATATTGCCTAGTCTCCTGCGGGAGACGGTCAGGACGGCGATCCACGTTTCCCATCCCCCAGTTGTAGGCGGCCAAGGCCTTGGGAACGTTCCCATCATAACGGTCCAGAAGGGATTTCAGGTACCGCGTGCCGGCAATGACGTTTTCCTCCGGGTCATAGGCGTTTTTGACACCCAGGTCGCGGGCCGTGGCGGGCATCAGTTGCATGAGCCCCATGGCCCCCTTGGGAGATGTGCTCCGGGGACGGAAGCCACTCTCCGCCCGGATGACGCACCGAACCAGGAACGGATCGACTCCATAGCGGTCCGCGGCTTTCTGGATGATTGACGTCAGTTCGGCCGAGCCGGCCATGGCGCCTTGCCGGCCTCCCCCGGTCCGGGGCGATGCGGACTCCCGTTCAGGAATGGAACGGACCGCCTCGTCCGGAACGGACCGGGCCTCCATCCCCTGAATCGTCCGGGCCGCTGCTTCCAGCATCTGTTCCAGCACTTTTCCGTCCTGCTCCCGAACTTCTCCAGCCTCCGTTCCGGACATCAGCCGGAGAAGCCGATCCGTCGCCCGGATCTGCATCCGCTCCATGAGCATCTGGGCGAGCGCCCCGGAATCCTGCGACCGTCCGGATCCCGCATTTGCTCCCGCGCCCAGGGCCTGCTTCAGCAGGGAATCGAAGGCTGCCTCCCCCCGGAATGCCCTCCCGGCGGAGCCTGCCGTTGAGTCGCCGCTTGTCGGAAGGATTTTCCCGATCATACCTGGATCCGAATTTTTCACGAATGCGACCATTGAAATGAACTCCTGCAGATATCAACGACAAACATACAAATTCCATGCCGCATCTTTCCCGGATCGGCGGGAGAAGACAACTTTGCCGCCGCTGCCCGCTGTTCTCCGAATGCCGGATTCGGGATCGCGCCGGTTTCGAGACCATTCTGAATTCGTGAGAGGAATCGGGATGGGGAAATCGTCAGTAAAGACTGAGGAATGCGTCGGCCACGTCCGGGTCGAACTGGGTTCCCCGGTTGCGCCGGATCTCGTCCAGGGCCGTTTCAACCTCCAGCGCATTCCGGTACGGCCGGTTGTTGGTCATGGCATCGAAGGTGTCCACAACGGAGATGACCCTGGACAGGAGCGGGATGTCCGTCCCGGCCAGGCCGGATGGATACCCCCGTCCATCCCAGCGCTCGTGGTGGTGCAGGATGATCTCCCGCTCCCGGTCGAACAGGGCGATGGGCTTCAGGATGTTTTCCCCCAGGGCGGGGTGCTGCTTGATGACCTCATATTCATCATCCGTCAGGCGCCCCGGCTTCAGCAGGACGGCGTCCGGGACGGCGATCTTCCCCACATCGTGAAGGATGCTGGCCACTTTCAGGCATTCACGGTCCTGGAGCTCAAGCCCGAGGACCTCGGCGGTCCGGATAGACACCTTGGTCACGCGGCGGCAATGCTCCTGCGTGTAGTTGTCCCTCATCTGGACGCAGGCGACCAGCGACTGGAAGGTATCCAGGACGTTGGTAAAAAGGCTCTCGTAGAGGAGCTTGTTCTCCAGGTTCAGCGAGGCCCGCTTGGTCAGGCTGACAATGTAATGGACGTCCTTGCTGGTGAAGATGCCCGCATATTTCTTTCTCCGAACCGCCAGGACGCCGAAGACGGCACCCCGAATGACCAGGGGAGCGCAGAGCAGGGAAGCGGCCCCGCCGTTCCCGTTCGGCGACTGAACGACCAGGGCCTCCCGTTTGTCCACCACCTGGTAGAGGAAAGGGATGGCCTTGATTTCGTTTCCTCCCGGATTGGGAGCATCGGCATCGGCGTAACGAATCACCTGGGGATGGAACTGGTCGGACTCGGCGTCGAAGATCCAGATGGCCGCTTCCGCTCCGTCGACCACCCGCAGAGCCAGTTCCGCCATCTTTTCAAAGACCTGCTGGTTGTCGCCCTCGATGTTCTCGAAGGAATCGTAGATGTGGCTGTGAACGGACAGTTCCTTTTTCTTTTCCGTGAGCTCGGTGTTGGAGAGAGCGGTCTGTCCGTCTTCCTCGGGGAGCAGATGGCGCTCCCGCAGGCAGACTTCGACCTTGTAGAGAAGATCCTGGATATTGAAGGGTTTTCGGATGTAATCGACGGCCCCCCGCTTCATGGCCGCCACGCCGGCATCAACCTCCGGCTGTCCCGTCACCAGGATGATGGACGAATCGGCGCGGATCTCGTGCAGCCGGTCGAGAAGCTCCATCCCGTCCATATTGGGCATCATGACGTCCGTGATGACCAGGTCATGATACCCGTTGCGGAACACGTCAAGGGCTTCCCGTCCGTCCGTCGCCTCCTGGACGCTGGTGTAACCGGTCTGGAGAAGGGCGTCGACGATCATCCGGCGGGTGA
>CAYNEJ010000035.1:11381-26562 GCA_964396205.1 uncultured Syntrophaceae bacterium | reverse complement strand
GGATGTCCATGTCGGGAGGCCGAAGGTCGCTCATGAGGCTGCGGGTGAACTCGGTAATCTCCTCGACGAGGACCATCGAGTCTTCCAGCCGGGCGTGAAGCAGCTTCATCTCCTCCTCGGGAAGCTTCGATTTCACGATGCTCAGGTTGATCCCGACGACGGTCAGGTTCTGCCCCACCTGGTCGTGCAGCTCCCGGGCGATCCGCTTCCGCTCGGACTCCTCCGCCTCGGAGAGCTTCGCCGAGAGGATCCGGAGCTGCCGGCTTTTCTGCTTCAGGATCTCCTCGGCCCGCTTCCGCTCGGTGATGTCGCGGCCGATGCCGAACCTCCCCACGGCGTTTCCCGCCGGGTCGTACTGGGTCGTGACCAGGAATTCAACGGGAATGCGTTCTCCGTTCCGGTGGACGAGATCCGCGTCGTAGGGAAGGGTGTAATCGCCGCGGATCCCTTTCCGGAAGCGCTGAATCGTCGTCTTGATGTGCTCGGGGGCGACCAGGAACGTGAAGGGCTGGCCGATGAGATCGCGGACGGAATATCCCGTCACGCGTTCGAACTGGGGATTGACGTAGGTGTAGATCCCCGTCTCGTCGACGATGAAGATCAGGTCCCCCGTCGATTCGATCAGGGTCCGGTACTTCTCCTCGCTCTCCCGACGCGCCGCCTCCGCCTTGCCGCGCTCCACCTCCGCTTTTTCCAGCCGGGCGACCTTGTGCCGCAGGAGGGTGATCTCCTCGATCATCTGTTGGATTGTCTTTTCTCCGCTGTCCGTGTTGCATTCAAGAGGTTGCGTTTTCATGATTTGGATATGACCGTGCCGACCGGCTTTCCGGCCAGCGCCTTCGTAAGGTTTCCTTTCTCCAGTCCGTTGATCACCTGGATCCTGTCCACGACCTCGCTGGTCCGGAGGATCTCCAGGCATGGCCGCTCGACGATCAGGTCGTCCAGGTTCCGTTCCAGAAGCTCGGCGACGCCGATTTTCGGGATGAACTCCGCCCCGGGGTTCTTCTTCGGGTCGTCGGTGTACAGCCCCCGCACGTCCTTGACGAAGATGCAGCTCCGGGCGCCGATCAGGTCCGCCAGGATCAGCGTGCCCACGTCGGTCCGGTGGATGGGAATCCGCTGTTTCGACGACGGCAGGGCGAAGTAGTCGTAGGGCGGCATGCCGTGCATGACGGGGATGCAGTCCTGGGCGAAGTAGGTCGCCAGCTTGATGACCTCGTCGTGGCCGATTTTGAGGCCGCCCCAGGGCGAAAGGAGCGTGGAGACCAGCAGCGCGTTCTGCTCCGAGATGGAGCTCCCGAACTTCGCGATGATCCCCGTGGGCATGCCCAGCTCCAGGCCGATCGTGTAGATGTGCCGGCTCCGGGTGCCGCCGCCCGTGGTGATGAGCATCTTGTGCTTCTTCTTGCAGGCGACGATTTCCCGGATGATCTCCGGCAGGGCCTTGATCCCGCGGTCGCAGATCGACTGGCCGCCGATCTTGACGACGTTCACGTCCGGGAAGAGCCTCTTCTGCGGGGCGACCTTCAGGTTCTCCAGGAAGGTCTTCCCCACGAGGCTCTCCCCCATGAGGCGGCTCTTGACGTGGAGCCGGCGTCCGTCTTTCTCCCGATAAAGGGCCATGGTTTCCGCCTTTCCCTCAGTCCTTCAGCTCGATCTCGTCGTCCTTCTCCTTCCCCGACTCCAGGAGAACCAGGTCCGCTCCCACGGCCTTCGCGATGTCCTCCAGCTCCTTTTTTCGGAGATGCTCGCTGTAGAACCTCATGTCCACGCCGGCGATGGCGACGAGCTTAAAACGGGGTTTCTTCTCCTTTTCACCGACCTTCCTGCGCTCCCGGTAAAAAATCTTTCCTGCCATGACTGCACCTCCTTGATTTTATGACTTGTTTCTCTTCTCACCCATGGTCACCCACTCGCCGGGACCCGCCGGCAGGACCGGCAGGACGGCGTCGGATCCCCATAGCCTGGGCCGAAGCCAGCCCTTTGTGTGGACCTTGTCTTCCGGTCGGGGAAACAGGGCGTCCCGGTCGAGGGACACCACGCGCATCCCCTTCGCTTCCAGGACCGACACGCTGACGGGATCCGGAAGGGACCGCAGCGAGTCGTATTCGATGAAGCGGCCGCTCCACCCGGAGGTGGTCAGGCCGACGGCGGCCGCGGCGCCGATGATTCCGTCGTTCGTCCCGCCGTGCCCGGAGAGATGCGCCTCTCGGGCGGCCTGCAGGGCTTCGGCCTGCGTCACCAGCCGCCGGGTGCAGTTCCGTCCCAGCTCCATCAGCGCGGACAGGGCCGGATCTCCCTCCCGGACGATGCAGAGTCCCGGATCGCTTCCCGGCGAAGAGAGTGTCACGATGTGCTCCGTTGCCCGCCGCACCAGGTCCTCCATCATCGATGGATCGGGCAGATCCAGGACCATGCAGGCTGAGCTGTTGTGCGACGTATAGGGAATGCGGGGATCCACCAGGAGCTGCTGGCGGACGACGCCCCAGACGGCAGCCCCCGCCGGGATGCGGTCGCCGAACCGCCGGGCCACCTTGCCCGTTCCGAAATCCGATTCCAGATTGTCCGTATCGTCAAACCCGATATATATGCGCATGCACCTTTCCTTAAAAGATGGGCCGGCCCCCGTTGAGCCGTTCATAAATCCGCATGTATTCGGCGATCATGCCGCCGAGGTCGTACCGCTCCCGGGCCTCCCGCATGATGCGCCGGAGCTGTGCATCCCGGACCTCCGGGGGCTTCCGGTGGAAGGCCAGGCTCTTTTCCAGGGCATACCAGAGCCCGCCCGTGTCGTAGTCCCGGAAGAGAAACCCGTTGCCCACGTCGAGGGGGGATCCGTCGATCTTGAGCCGCAGTTCCCGGACCTTGTCATGATAGCCCCCGGTGTCGCGGTTCGTGGCGGTGCAGCCGAAAAGATTGCCCACCTGGTCGATCTGGCCGCAGGGCTCGTAAAGGGAGGCGCCGAAGACGTCGCTGGCGGCGGCGAACCCGAGCATGGACAGCTCCTCGCTGTAGGGCTGGAAGGTGATGCGCCCTTCCGAGCTCCAGGCGATCCGTCCCAGGATGTCCGCATGGGTCCGGTCGGTGCCCACAGGATCGGCCACGACGGCGATCTGGGCATCCTGGTGAACCCCCGTGAAATGGCCCGCCACGGCTTCCAGGAGCTCCACTCCCTTCTGAATGGTGTCGAGACGGGATGGCCAGTAGAACAGGATGGCGTCGGGGTCCACGTTCAGGCCTGTCCGGCGCTGGAACTCCATCCGGTTTTCCCGCTTCGCTTCGAGGACGTCGTCCTCGGGACCGTATTTCCGGATGAGAAACTCGCAGTTTTCCGGGTACATGTTCGATGCCGGGGCGTTGATGATCGCCCGGGCCGCATCGAAGCGATATTTCTCCTTCACCTCCCGGCGGACGCTGGGGGGGATGATGGGCCGGTCCAGGAAATAGTCCCTCACGACCTCCCGGAGGAACCGCTCTCCGACGAAATTGACGATGGTGGCGTTCTTGATCGCTGTGGCCTGGCAGTCGATGCAGCGGCGCCCGAATGCCTCGCTGAAGAAGAGGCGGTGCTGGAGGTTCCCCAGGTTCACTCCCTCCAGGTATTCCAGGGGCAGGTCTGCGGTGAAGACGTTGTGGACCGTATGGAGGACCGGGAGGCCCGTTGCGGCGGCATAGGCCGTGATGGCCCCTCCCGCCATCCAGTCGTGGCTGTGGATGATCAGCCTGCCCTTGTGCCTGGACCGGATCTCCTTGATGAGGCTGTTGATGATCTCCCGCTGAAATTCCGCCGCCGTGCGCAGGGTGTCTCCCGCGTATGCCCCGGCATTGTTCTCGAAGACGGAGGAGCTGATCAGGTGGATGCGGCCGGCGTCGATCTTGTAGCGGATCTCGCGCCACTCCTGCTCGTCCAGCCGGGATTCCCGCTGAAACCGCTTTTTCAGGTTCAGGGTGGCCAGGTGCACGTCGATCCCGCGCTCCGTGAGTCCCTCGCACAGGGCGGACACCACCTCCCCCAGGCCGCCGCTCTTCCCGGAGATGTACCGGGCCAGGGCGCCCATCTCGTCGGGCAGCCGCCCCGTTTCCGGCGAGATCATGAGAATCGCCGTCGTTTCCCGTTTCCGGAGAACCTCGAAGCGCACCATGGCGACCTGCAGGTCGTCGATCTTTCGGGTCAGGATCTGCGTGGGCCGGGCGATGGAGCCGCCATAAGGGTTGAAATAGGCGTGAACGGCGTGGTCCTCCCCGATCCGCTCGTGGATGAAATAGACGTGGTCCGAGGTGGTGAGCTGGCGCCATTTCGTGAGCAGCTCTCCCCCGGCCCGCCGGGCCCGGTGCTCCATGGCCTGGATGTCCCGGAACAGGTCGTACTGGGTGGGGTTGCCGAGCCACCCGAAGGTGTCCCGGCCCGCGTCGGCCCAGGAGGAGGTGGCGAGGTCCTGGATGTCGACGGAGGGGCAGTCCGCCTCCCGGAAGAGGGCGGCGACCTCCGTCGGGGTGGACGGAACGACGTTTTCATGGTGCTCCAGGGCCTCCGGCAGCCTCCGCCAGAATTCGAAGATTCCCTTGTCGGCCCAGATATGCTCCCCGATATGCTCGAAGTCATATCCCAGGAGGACCGCCTCGCCGTCGATCTTTGCCAGATAGGAGGCATAGACCTCCGGCGCGATGGGCTGGTGGGGGAAACGGAAGGCCACGTCGTCGCTCAGCTCCCGGTTGCGGGGAAGAACGACGAGGGGGGAGCCGGCGGCCCGGAAGACCGCGTTGGGGGAGATCGGGATGTCGCTCCCGGAGAACATGTCATCCCGCTTCTCGCACAGGATGGAGGCATATCCCATGTCCGCCACGACCTCGGCGATGCGGTTGTTGTACATCAGCTCCGTGTTCCGGAAGGACGTGGGAAACACGCCGAAGAGCTTCCGGATCAGGTCCCGGTGCAGGGAGACCTGGTCCCGGAATTCCTGCTTCCGCGGATCGTCGAAGAGGCTGGTCAGGGAGTGGTAGTAGGTCTCGCTGAGCAGCTCCACCTGCCCCCCTTCCCGCCCCGCATCGCAAAGCGCCTGGAGGGCCTGGATCACCTCGGGGCGGTATAGCTGTGCCTGCTCCAGGAAGGTCCCGGACATGCCGAGAGTGATCCTGAAGCGGGGATGCCGCGCGACCAGGTCCGCGAACATCTCCACGGCGGGAAGATAACACTTCTCCGCCACCTTCTCGAAGATCGCCTGGTTCTGTTCGTCCCACAGAAACGTCTCCCGCGCCGGGTGCAGCCGGAACGGCTGGTGGAGCTGAAAGTAAAAAATGGCAAGCGGCATGTCCGTTCTCCGTGGAGTGCCCGAATCCCCTTGTCAGGCCGGATCGATTCTGATAGCTGCCATATACCACACTGAAACCCGTTTTCCAAAGGCATCCGCCCCGGGAGGGATCGGGCCGATCGGAAGGAACGAGCGGAATGGATCCGCAGGCCCCCAAAAAAACCGTCACCCGTCCGAAATACCCGCCGCGCAAGGTCCGTCCTTCCCCTGCGGACCTTCACTACCCCCCTGTCCTGCCCATTGTCCGGCGCCGCCGGGACATCGTCGCGGCCATCCGGGACAATCCTGTCGTGATCATCACCGGCGAAACGGGATCGGGAAAGAGTACCCAGATCCCCAAGATGTGCATCGAGGCCGGTCGGGGCCGCCGGGGACTCGTCGGCTGCACCCAGCCCCGGCGCGTTGCCGCTGTGACGGTCGCCCAGCGGATCGCCGAGGAGCTTGGGGAGGAGCCCGGCGGAACCGTGGCCTACAAGATCCGCTTCGAGGAGCGGTCGGGCCCCGCCACGCGGATCAAGATGATGACGGATGGCATCCTCCTCATGGAGGCCCAGGCGGATCCGCGCCTCTCCCGCTACGACACGATCATCGTGGACGAGGCCCACGAGCGGAGCCTGAACATCGACTTCGTCCTGGGAATCCTGAAAAACCTCCTGCTCCGCCGCCGGGACCTGCGGGTCATCATCACCTCCGCCACCATCGACGCGGAGAAGTTCTCCCGCTTTTACGGCGATGCGCCGATCATCGAGGTGTCGGGCCGCCTCTTCCCCGTGGAGGTGCGCTGGCGCCCCGTCGACAAGGCCCTCGAGGAAGAGGGGGAGCTGACCTACATCGACACCGCCGTCCGCAACGTGGAGGAGCTCCTGGCGGAGGATCCCCGGGGGGACATTCTTGTCTTTATGCCCCGGGAGCAGGACATCCGCGAGGCCTGCGACATCCTGGAATCCAGGACCGGCGGGGACTTCCTGGTTCTGCCGCTCTTCGCCCGCCTCTCCTGGGGGGAGCAGAAGCGGATCTTCCAGTCCACCCCCCTGCGGAAGGTCGTCATTGCCACGAACATCGCGGAGACCTCCATCACGATCCCCGGAATCCGCTACGTCGTGGACACGGGGCTGGCCCGTCTCCTCCAGTACAACCCGCGGACCCGCACGACGAGCCTGCCCGTCAAGAAGGTCTCCCGCAGCAGCGCCGACCAGCGGAAGGGCCGCTGCGGCCGTGTCGAGGGCGGCGTCTGCGTCCGTCTGTACGATGAGGGGTCCTACGGGGAGCGCCCCCTGTTCACCCCCCCGGAGATCTCCCGGGCCAACCTGGCGGAGGTCATCCTGCGGATGCTCTCCCTCAACCTGGGAAAGATCCAGTCCTTCCCCTTCGTGGACCCGCCCCAGCCCCGGAGCATCAAGGACGGCATCGACATGCTCCAGGAGCTCGGCGCCATCGCGGCGAAGAAGAAAGACGAGCGCGAGGGGGACGACCGGCCGTACACGCTGACCGACCTGGGCCGGCGGATGGCCCGCCTGCCCATGGATCCGCGGATCTCCCGGATGATCCTGGAGGCGGAATGCCATGACTGCGTCGAGGAGGTGGCCGTCATCGCCTCCGCCCTGTCCATCCCGGACCCCCGGGAGCGTCCGCTGGAGCGGGAAGACGAGGCGGACCGCATGCATGCTCCCTTCCGGGACCCGTCCTCGGATTTCCTGACGCTCTGGAACATCTGGAACACTTTCCACCGCCAACTGGAAAGCCTCAAGACCCAGAACCGGATGCGGAAGTTCTGCAAGGCTCATTTCCTGTCCTACCGGAGGATGCGGGAGTGGCGGGACGTGTACGACCAGATCCGGGGCATTCTCGCCGAGGGTGCCTCCTGGAAGAAGCGCGCCCGGACCGTCCATCCGTCTCCCGCCACGTCCGTTACCCGCTCCCCGGAGGAGCGCTTCGCCGCCATCCACAAGTCGATCCTGAGCGGTTACCTGTCAAACATCGCCGCGAAAAAGGAAAAGAACATCTACACCGCAACCCGGGGCCGCGAGGTGATGCTCTTTCCCGGCTCCGGTCTCTTCGGCCGCGGCGGCGCATGGATCGTGGCGGCGGAGATGGTGGAGACCTCGCGCCTTTTCGCCCGGACCGTCGCCTCCATCGAAAACACCTGGCTGGAAGAGCTGGGGGCCGACCTGTGCCGCTCCTCCTACGCCGATCCCCGCTGGGTGAAGGACCGGGGCGAGGTCGTGGCGACCGAGCAGGTCCAGCTCTTCGGGCTCGTGATCGTGCCCGCCCGGACCGTGTCCTACGGCCCCGTCGATCCGGACGAGGCGGCGCGCATCTTCATCCGCGAGGCCCTGGTGGAGGGAAACATCCGCCATCCCCTCCCCTTCCTGACCCACAACCGGGAGCTGGTGGAGGAGGCCTCCGCGGTGGAGCACAAGCTCCGCCGCCGGGAGTACCTGGCCGACGAATACGACCTGGCCCGGTTCTACGAGGAGCGGCTGCCGGGGGTCTACAGTTGGCCGCTCCTGAAGAAGCGGATCCGGGAGCGCGGCGGCGACGCCTTCCTCCGCATGTCCGAGGCGGACGTCTTCCTCCGCCGTCCCGACCTGGACGAGCTGGACGCCTTCCCGGACCAGGCCCGCATCGGCCGCCTCCGCTTTCCCCTGGACTACCGGTTCGATCCCGCCGGGCGCGAGGACGGCGTAACCCTGAAGATCCCCGTCCAGGCCCTGCCGGCCCTGTCGCCGGGCCGCATGGAATGGCTCGTCCCGGGTCTGCTCCGGGACAAGGTCACGGCGCTGCTCAAGGGGTTGCCGAAGGAATACCGGCGACGCCTCCAGCCCGTTCCCCAGGCCGTTTCCGTCATCCTGGAGAACCTGGAGGAATCCGACACGCCCCTCCTGACCGCCCTGAGCCGCCTCATCCACGAGCGCTTCGGAGTGCATGTCCCCGTGTCGGCCTGGTCGCCCGACGCCGTGAGCGATCACCTGAAGCTCCGCTACGTCGTTGTTGACGAAAAGGGGCAAACCCTTGCGGAGACCAGGGATATCCGGGCGCTCCAGGCCCATGCGGCGGCGGACGCCGAGTCCTCCGCCTTCGACCGGACGCGCCGGGAATGGGAGCGCACGGGCCTCAAGAGCTGGGAGGTCGGAACCCTTCCGGAAGAGCTGGCTGTGGAAAACGTCGGCCTTCTCTTCCCGGCCCTCGTTCCGGAGGAGGAAGGCGTCGCCCTCCGTCTTCTGAAGAATCGGGCGGAGGCCCGGGAGCTGCACCGCCGGGGTGTGGAGGCCCTCTACGCGCTGCAATTCCCCGAGGAGCTCCGGCACCTGAAAAAAGCCCTGGCCCCGGCGGGGGACATGAAGGCCCGGGCGGAGGCCCTGGGGGGCTTCCGGGAGGTGGAACGGATGCTCATGGAGAAGGTCCGGCACGACCTTTTTGCCGTCGCCGTGCGCTCGCGGGAGGAATTCATCAAGCACGGGGATTCCGTGCGATCCCGCATCCTGCCCCACGGACAGGAGGTTCGGGAGGCGGCCGGACCCATCCTCCAGGCGGCGCAGGAGACCCGGAAAACCCTGCAGACGCTGGAGTCCGCCCATCGCTGCAATGCCCCCGCCAGGAGCTGGCTTGCCTCCATGGATGAGGAATTCCGCCGCCTGCTGCCTCCGGACTTCCTGATCCGCTATGACGGGGATCGCCTCCGGCACGTCCTGAGATACCTGAAGGCGCTGGCCGTCAGGGCGGAGCGGGGGCTCCTGCACTTGGAGAAGGCCCTGGCCCGCTCCCGGGAGATCGAGGCGATTCTGGCCCGCTTCCAGGCTCTCCGGAGCGGCCTGCCCGGCGACGCCACACCGGGGAAAAGGGCGGTGCTGGAAGAACTGCACTGGATGATCGAGGAATACAAGGTGTCCCTCTTCGCCCAGGAGCTCAAGACCCCCTACCCGGTTTCCCCCAAGCGCCTGGACGAGAAATTCCGGGAGTACGAACGGATGGTCTGAGCGGACGGCCGTGACCGGAAATCCCTGTTTGACTTCACGATTCCCGAAACGCTATATACAATTCCAATGTGATTCTTTAACCGTCCACGAAGTTTACCCCTTTTTAATCCTTCGTCCGGAAAGGAGGCATCGCATGGATGAGCATTCGGAAAAGTCCCGGTCGTTAACCAGGCGAAATTTTCTGAAAACAACGGGGGCGGCCGCGGCGGCCGGAATCGCCCTCGGCGGTGTTTCCCTGCGGACCCGCGACGCCTCGGCCGCCGGGGACGCACTGCCTGCGAAGTGGGATGACGAGAACGACGTCATCATCATCGGCAGCGGATTCGCCGGCCTTTCCGCAGCCATCGAGGCGCGGAACGCCGGGGCCGACGTCCTGGTGATCGAAAAGATGCCCGTCCACGGGGGAAATTCGATCATCAACGGCGGGGATTTCGGCGCCGCGGGCAGCAAGCTGCAGAAGGAGCAGGGCGTCAAGGACTCGCCCGAGCTCATGTTCAGGGACATGATGAAGGCGGGATCCTACCTGAACCACCCGGAACTGGCCAGGATGGTGGCCAACCAATCGAACGGGGCGCTCGAGTGGTGCGAAGAGTATGTGGGGGCGAAATTCACCCGCCTCAATTTCCACGGTGGACACTCGGTCAAACGTTCCGTCCAGACCATCAACGCCTCCGGCTCCGAGCTGGTCAACAAGCTGCTGACAAAGGCCCGGGCGCTCGGGGTGAAACTCCAGACCCGCACCAGGATGGTTCGGCTCCTGGCCGACCAAAAGGGACGGATCGTCGGCATGGAGGTCATGAAAAATTACCGGTTCCCCGATGACAAATCGGGGCGGAAGGCCTTCATCAGGGCCCGGAGGGCCGTCATTCTGGCCTCCGGCGGCTTTTCCCAGGACGTTGCCTTGAGGCAGGTGCACGATCCCCGGCTGACGGACAAGTTCGACTCCACCAACCAGCCAGGGTCCACGGGCGAGGCGCTGCTGGCCGCCTGCCGGGCCGGGGCCATGGATGTCCAGATGGACTGGATCCAGCTCGGTCCCTGGACCAGCCCCGACGAGAAGGGATTCGGGTACGTGCCCCTGTTCTGCGAGCGTCTCGTCGGCTACGGGCTCATGGTCGATCCCAAGACGGGAAAACGGTTCTTCAAGGAGACGGGCAACCGGAAGGAGCGGGCCGACGCGATCATCCTCATCGGACACCCGGTCCTCATTCTCGGCGATTCCTACGCCGTCCCCAAACAGGTCTTTCCCAACGCCCTGGCCAAGGGAATGGAATCGGGAGCCATCAAGAAATTCGACACCCTGGAGGCGCTGGCCAGGGCCTACGGCATGCCCGTCTCAGACTTCCAGGCACAGGTCGCCCGCTGGAACGGCTTTGTCGAGAAGAAGAAGGACGACGACCTGGACTGCATGATCTTCCCCGACGCCAGGCCAACCGTCACCCCGCCCTTCTACGCCGCCCGTCTCTGGCCCCGGGTCCACCACACCATGGGCGGGCTCGTGATCAACAGGGACGCCCGAGTCATCGGCTTCGACATGAAGCCCGTCAAGGGGCTGTTCGCGGCCGGGGAAGTGACCGGCGGCGTGCATGGAGCCGTTCGTCTCGGCAGCGTGGCCATGGCGGACTGCGTCGTGTTCGGACGCATCGCCGGCCGGAACGCGGCGAAGGAAAAAGCCTGACGGCCTTGAGCAGGCTGACCGAATGTTGAGTGAGTATACGGAGGTATGAGATGTCGTTAAAGGAATACCGCAAGAACGTGATGTGGATCATCCTCGCCGGCTGCTGCCTGCTGATGCTGGTACTGGCCGTCGGCGCCGTTTCGGCGGCGCCCAAACAGGTGCCCGGGGCAAAGGCCGGGGACTGCGCGGCCTGCCACGGGGCGGACAAGGTCCTGCCGGACAGCCATCCCGGCGTCAAGGACATGAAGTGGAAGGACTGCCAGGCCTGTCACACGGAGGGCAAGATGTCGCTGGTGGGGAAAATGCCGGGCAGCCATCGCCATCAGTTCTCCGGTGTAAACTGCGCGGCCTGCCACGGAACGGGGCAGCCGGAGCCCCTGGCCATGGACAAGTGTGTCTCCTGTCACGGCCCCACGGCCAAACTGGCGGAAAAGACGGCCAAGGTGAAACCGGAGAACCCCCACACCTCGCCCCATTACGGGACGGAGCTGGACTGCACCCTCTGCCACAAACAGCACGCCAAAAACGAAAATTACTGCAACCAGTGCCACAAGTTCGATTTCAAGGTGCCCTGATGAACCGAAACGGCTCCCCGGCGTAACGGCAGCCGCCCGCTCCACGCGAAAGGGCCACCCCTCCCTGAGGAGAGGCGGCCCTTTTTTTACGCGTTGAATCCGCCGTTCTTCAGCCGCTCAGAAAATCTGCGGCAGGATGAACAGCGAGAGGGACATGACGATGAACATCCAGAGCCAGCCGATGAAGGTGTAAGGGAGGATGTCCTTGAACTTGAGCCGGAAGGCGCCCAGGATGGGCAGCGCCCAGAACGGCTGGATCATGTTCACCCAGAGGCTGCCGGCCGTGTAGGCGTTCAGTACATCTCCATAAGCGACGCCGAGGTTCTTGGCGGCGGGCAGGATGTAGGGGGCCTCGATGACGAACTTGGATCCCGCCGAGGGGACGAAGAAGTCGACGATGCCCGTGTAGATGAAGACGATCCAGGTGAAGGTCGTGGGCGTCGAGATGTCGATGAAGAACCGCGTGATGATCTCGGCCAGGCCCGAGAAGCTGATCATGCCGAAGATGCCCGCGTAGAGGGGGAACTGGATGATGACGCCGTACACCGTGGCGGTGCCGCGCTGAACCGACTCGATGAAGCTCTTGGAGTTGCCGTGGAGGATGAAGCCGATCATCAGGAGCAGGAAGTTCAGCGTGTTGAGGTCCAGGGCGGCGACTCCCTTCGCTCCGAACAGCTTGGCGCACCCGAACACACCGGCGGCGCCGATCAGGATGGGCAGAACGAAGGAGCGGTCCAGCCGTTCCGCCGGCGGCAGGCTTTTCTTGTCCACCGGGGGATCGGGGGGCGGCACGAAGATCGCCGCCGTGGCGTCGTCGACTTCCACGGCGTGCTCTTTCTTCGGCGCGATGGCCATCAGGATGAGCGGGATGGTGACGAGGAGCACCAGGTTCGTCACGAGCAGCTTGATGTTGAACGTCGACTGGCTGAGCGGGATGACGCCGGCGACCTTCTCCATGAAGTTGCCCGGCGTGGCCATGAGGAGCTGGGCCGCCTGGGAGGGACCGTTCGACATCAGGGCCGTCACGTAGGAGATGGCGGCGATGAAGGGATAGTGAATCCCCAGCCCCCTCTTCTTGACGGCGATGGCCCGCCCCATGATGATGGCGGCCATGAGACCGATTCCCCAGTGGAGCCACATGAGAACGCACATGAAGATGGAGTAGAACATGATCGTCTGGGTCTTGGTCTTGGGGATGTCCACCAGTTTCAAAAGGCCGGCCTTGATGTACTTCGAGTCGCCGACGATGAATCCCGTGATCATCAGGAGGCACATCTGCATGGCGAAGGTGAGAAGGATCCAGAAGCCCTTCATCCAGTCGCCGACGAGCTGCCCGGGACCGTGGGTCGTGAGCCCCCAGCCGGCGAAGAAAACGATCACCGTCAGGATCAGGGCAAAGACCAGGGCGTCCGGTACCCACCGGAAAGCCCACTGGGCAAAGCCTTCGGTGAACCTGGAGAGAAATGTCTCTTCGTTGTTGTTTGCTTTTTTACTCATGCGTTCTTTCTCCTTTCGTTGTGTCTTGACGGACGATTGCGCAAACACAAGAAGAGCAATGGACATGCCACCCACTGCAGTATGGTGAAATAGCCGTATGATGCCGTAGATACTGAACATATCGACGCCGGGTCCGATTCGATACGGAGGATTTTCCAGAGGGGGATCAAAGGGGGTGCGCGAAATGATGCGCAGGTGTGCAAATATTTGCGCTAGGAGATTTCGTATTCCTGGATCTTGTAGAGGAGGGACCGGCGGCTGATGCCCAGCTCGCGGGCCGTCCGGACCCGGTTCTCCTGGTTCCGCTCGAGGGCCTGGAGGATTGCCTGCCGCTCGAAGGCCTTGACCATTTCCTTCAGAGGCCTTTTGTTTTCCAGAGGTTCCGGCGACTCCACGTCGGCTTCCACACGGCGCTCGCCGCCCAGGACGTGCTTCGGCAGGTCCTCGGAGAGGATGATACTGCCGGTGCTCATGATCACGGCGCTCTCCACGGCGTTGGCCAGCTCACGTACGTTTCCCGGCCAGTCGTAGACCATGAGAGCCTGGTAGGCATCGTCGTCGAACAGGTCGATTTCCCTGTTGTTTTCCGTCGCGAACCGCTGCAGGAAGTGGTCCGCCAGCAGGCGGATGTCCTCGGGACGCTCGCGGAGGGGCGGCACGTGCAGGCTCACCACGTTGACCCGGTAGTAGAGATCCTGTCGGAACGTGCCGGCCCGCACCATGCTCTCCAGGTCCCGATTGGTGGCGACGATGATGCGGACGTCCGTCTTGATGGTCTCGTTGGAGCCGATCCGCTCGAATTCTCGCTCCTGCAGGACGCGCAGCAGCTTCACCTGCAGATTCGGGCTGATGTCGGCGATTTCATCCAGGAAGATCGTCCCGCCGTTGGCCTGCTCGAACCGTCCCCGGCGGCGGGCGATGGCGCCGGTGAAGGCCCCCTTTTCGTGCCCGAAAAACTCGCTCTCCAGGAGCCCTTCCGGGATGGCCCCGCAGTTGATCTTGACGAACGGCCCGTTGCACCGCCTGCTGTTGTAGTGGATGGCCGAGGCGATCAGCTCCTTGCCGGACCCGCTCTCCCCGGTGATCAGGATGCTGGCGTTGCTCCCGGCAATGCGGGTGACCGTCAGGCAGAGGTCCTTCATCTGCGGATTGTCCGTCAGGATGCGGTCCAGACGGTAACTCGCGAGCAGTTCTCGATGCAGCAGGTTGATATCGCTGCGCATCTGCCGCATCTGGAGGGCGCGTTCGACCAGGAGGAGGATCTCGTCGATGTCGAAAGGCTTGATGACGTAATCGAAGGCCCCCAGCTTCATCGCCTGCACGGCCGTGTCGACCGCGGCATAGGCCGTCATCAGGATCACCGCGGCTCCCCGGCGCATTTTGCCGATTTCTTCCAGGGCCTGCAAACCGTCCATCTCGGGCATGCGGATGTCCATGATGACGATGTCCGGAGAGGTGTTCCGGAACGCCTCGAGGCCCGTCACGCCGTTGTCCGCGCAGGTAACGTCGAAGCCCTCCTTCCCCAGTACCACCGTCAGGAGCTTCCGCACGCTCTCATCGTCATCGACAACCAGGATCCGGCTCATGCTTCCCGCATTTCCTCCGTCTCGACGGGCATTTCCGGCAGCCGGATCGTCACGGTCGTTCCCTTCCCCGGCTCGCTCACGATGGCGATCGTGCCGTTGTGCCCGTTGATGATGCGATTCACTATTGCAAGACCCAGGCCGGTTCCGGCGGGTTTGGTGGAAAAAAACGGATCGAAGATCTTTTCAAGATGCTGCGGGGCAATTCCCGCTCCATTGTCCGCTACGACGATGGTCAGCTTCCCGGGTGTGTCCATGGAGGTCCGGATAACGATCCTGCCTCCCGATGTCATGGCCTGGCCGGAATTGATCAGCAGGTTCAGCAGGACCTGCTTGAGCTGCTCCCCGTCGGCCCGGATCATGGGCAGCATCGGATCGAGGTCCAGTTCGACATCGATGCTTTGCTTCGCGGCCCGGTTCCGGACCAGACGCATGATTTCCCCTCCGATCAGGTCGTTCAGCTGCACGGGCTCGAAATGGGGGGGAGCCGGCTTGGCAAACCTCAGGAGCTCGCCGATGGTCCGGTTCAGGCCGTCCACCTGGCGGATGATGAGGGGAGCGT
>CAYNEJ010000035.1:0-11371 GCA_964396205.1 uncultured Syntrophaceae bacterium | reverse complement strand
CTTCCGGGTTCCCGCTCTTCTGGAGGTACTGGACGAACCCCCGGATGGACGTCAACGGATTCCGGATGTCGTGGGCGATCCCCGCGATCAGTTCTCCCAGGGCAGCCAGCCGGTCGGCCCGCATGACCTGCTTCTGGAGCTGCCTGGTTTCGCTGACGTCCTTGAAGATCGCCACGGCGCCGATGACCTTGCCGCTGCCATCCCGGAGGAGGCTGGTGCTGCTGCTCACATGGACGGTCCGGTCCTGGAGGGGGACGTCGATGTCCACGCTCACGTATTCGTTTCCGTTCCGGAGCGTGTTGAGGAGGTAGCTCGTGAAACCGGCATCCCGGTCCAGGAGCGCTTCGTAGGGTCGGCCGATGACCTCCTCCGGGTCGAGACCCATGATCTGCCGGCCGGCGGGATTGATGGACGTGACGTTGCCGTTGACGTCCACCGTGATGACTCCTTCGGCGATGCTCCAGAGAATGTTCTCGTTCAGAGAGCGGGCGTCGATGAGGGCCCTGGCCATCTCGTTCACGGCGTCGCTGATCTCGCCCATCTCGCCTTTCAGCGACCGGACGGGCCTCCTCAGGTCAAGCTTCATCCGGTTCAGGCCGAACTTGATGATGCCCACGTCCCGGGTGAGCCTCTGGGCCATCAGGAAGCTGAGGGCCAGGCTCAGGAACAGTCCGAAGGACATCACGACGATCACCGCCCTGTCCATGGCCAGGGCCTGTTTCTCCACCGCCGCGGTGAACTCGTTGGCCCAGATGTAGCCGAGCACCTTTCCATTCCGGATGATGGGCCACATGGCATTCATGATGTGCCCGCGCGCCATCGGCCCGGTCTCGAGGGATGCCTGCCCCTTTGCCATCACCTGCCATCCCGGGTGGTCCGCCGGCAGGATGTCGCCGACCTTGTCTCCATATTCACGGCTGGGACCGTAGGTGATGGCCGCATTCAGGTCTTTCCCGTAATAGCCGACTCCGACGCCCGGATTCGCCTCGGCGACCCGATCGGTAAAATCCCGCAGGCGTTCGTTCAGGTAGCGGATCTGTGCCATCCGGTCGTTCGGATCGCCCCGATATCCCTTCAGGATTGCGTCGAACCCCTCCCCCAGGTAGCTGTCGAGAATTTTCGTGAGGCCGAAGAGCTTCGCCGTCTTCTCATCGAGCAGGGCCTGGCGGCCCTTCCGTTCCAGGACGTAACCGGTTGAAATAATGGGGATGCTGATGGCGATCGCCAGCACGAGGAACAGTTGTCCCCGCAGGGTCTGCGGCAGAATGCCGGTCGGAAATTTGAATTTCAGCATAGGGCGCTTTGACTCCTCGACGGACGGAGAACCCATCTTCCCCTTCCGGCCGGGGCATGCAGGATCGTGGCACCGGTGTGTCCATACCCCCGAACCGTCCGCGGAATGGACCGGCGGACGGGCTTCCGGGGATCCGCCGGCAGGGACATCGGACGGGAACGGCAATCAAGCAACCGGAACGGATGCCCGGCTTTCCCGTTCGCTAGGCCCGGACGTCGATGAAGAGCCCCTTCTGCGGGTGGTCCTGCCAGGCCTTGACGTAGCCGCTCCGGACTTCCCGTCCGCGGGAGAGCCAGTTGCCCCCGTAATCGTCCCGGAGGTCGATGGATGGCCCGTCCAAACGACTGCCCGATTTCCGCGCCGGGACCTGTGGATCGCTGTCACGAAGGACCGGAAGGTTCCGGCGAAAGGACTCCGGGACCGGCTCCGCCGTCGGCAGGTCGTGGCTCTCGTCCTGCCCGCGCCGCCGGCCGGGGGGCACCATGCCCTGCCGGTCATCCCCCCTGGCCTGTCTGATGTTCGACGTCCGATTGATCTCTATGGGCCGGTCTCCGGAAACGGCAGCCGCGGCCGGTTCGCGTCCCGCCCGCAGGGAGCGGATCTGCTCGCCGGTCCGGCTGCTGTATGGGGCATCGGGCAGGTATGCTGCGTCAATGCTTGAAAGGCATCGAATGTGCCATGTGCCGGTCGAAGTTCTTCATGTAAAGGGCCGCCACCTTCGGGGAGCGGATGATCATCAGGCTCTCGGCGTTCTTTTCCTCCGCTTCCTTCGTGAAATTGAAAGATCCGGTGAGCACCGTGTCCTTGTCGATGATCATCGCATTGCTGTTGGCCACGGCGTGGTCGCTGTCGATGTACACCGGGATTCCCGCCTTTTCCAGCACAAACGCCGTCGTCTCCTTTTCCCTCTTCTGGCTCCTGTCCAGGAGTGCGACGACCATGACCCCGCGCTCCCGGGCCTCCGCCAGGGCCTTCGCAATCTCGTAAGACGGGAAGGAATGCGCATGGACAACGATCCGGGATCCGGCGCCGTCGATCTCCTTGACGACCGCCTCGACCAGACCGCCCCGGGGCGAGAAGTAAAAATCGGCGGAGGAAATGCCCTTGACCGTCTCGACCGCAACGGCGGAAGAGACCATGAACAACAGGGCCGTCAGCGGAAGGATGATCCATCTTGCTTTCATGTTCCGATTTCCTCTCTTATCTGAAATTCACGGTGATTTCGGCCGGTCCCTTCGGATCCAGGCCGACGTAGCGAGCCCGGACGGTCGTGCCGGGTGCCGTCGGCGTCAGCTTCGTGATCGTACCCAGCGACAGGAGGTCGCCCTTCTTCAGCGCGATACCGTCCTTCTTGAGGGAATCCCGGATCCAGAGAACCACGTTGATCGGGTGATCCAGGAGGCTGCTGCCGGGGGCCTCCACCAGCATCTTCCCGCTCTGGTCGTAAATCTGGCACTTGAAGGTTTTCAGCCGCTCCATCCACTCGGCGGTCGGCTGGACGGGAATCGGCTCGCCGACAACTCCGTACCGGGCGGCCACGTTGACGGCGGCAAGCAGGGGGCCGTTGATCTTGACGTTCTTCGCATAGGCGAGATCGGGAAGCTCGATGAAGGGAATGGCCGCATCGATCGCCTTCAGGGCCTCCATGGGAGTGGCCGCCGTGTTGATGAATTCGCTCCCCACGCGCAGGATCAGGTCGCCCTCGTAGAGGGGCCGCGCCCCGAAGGCGGCCTCGACCGTCGCACCGGACTTCAGGATCATCTTCTCCATCAGCGTGCCGCGCAGCGGGGCACTGACCCCGAAGACCTTCTGGACGCTCGGGTTCGTGAGCCCGGCCTTGTATCCGACAGTCTTTCCGAAAGCCGGCGCGAGTGCTCTGTTGTATTCCGCCTGGATTCTCATGGCCTGGTCCAGCGTCGGAGACGGATCAAGCGCCGGCGCGGGAACCTTCTTCAGGAAGAAATCCGCGAGCCTCGTCCCTTCACCCGCCGCAAACGCCCCCTGGCAAAGGGCCATGACAAGAAGCACACTGAAAAACGCCGCGCATGACAGTCTGATTCTCTTCATCGCACTCCCTCCCGATTCTTATTTTTTCCAGCTTCCACTGGAATGCTCTTTCCGGATATCCCGGCCCGTCCCCCCGGCAGCGAGGCCGCGACCGCTTCGGCCACGGCTTCCGCCACCTTCCGGTTCCCGCCGGCCGTGCAATGGCAGTGATCCCAGAAATCCTCCCCCTGGAAAGGTCCCGTGCCGACGACCGTGATCCGCTCCTCCCCGGCGACCCGCCTCAATTCCGTCTCCAACCGGGCGACGAGATTCCGGAAACGCGGACCGAACGTCCTGTCCTTCCCGAAATGAGCCGGATCGGGCGAGGTGGGCAGATCCACCAGGATGACGCCGATGCCGCGCCCCCTGCAGAGCAGGATCATGGACCGGATATTCTCCCCGTAAACGAAGAACCGGTCCTCATTGGCGGAGAAATCCATGTTCCGGAACTGCTCGATGGTGATGTGTCCCGAGAAGTCACGAAACGGGACGGCGACTTCCTCGCGGAAGGCAACCGTCCCCACCACCTTCAGGAAATGGCTGTATCGGGCCGCGGTCCAGAACGCCGAGGGCCTCACACGATGGTAGGGATTGGGAAAGACGTGCGTGTAATCATACCCCATGCCGGGAACGCTGTAGGGCAGGTAGTCGTTGTAAGCGCTTTTGATGACTACGATATCAGGATTGTAGTGGATCAGGCGAAACGCCAGATAGGAAAGGTTGAACGCCGAATTGTGCGAGCCGATTCCGGCGTTGACGCTCCGGTAGCCGTCGCCGGGATTCATCCATTTTTGAAGGATTGCCTCCAGGTAGTGAGGAAAGGTCTCGTCCGGCTTGACGCCGGTCCCTTCCACGGTGCTGTCCCCCAGGCAGACGATCCGGAGTTCGCCCGGGGGCTTGGGGAGCTGGAATTCCCCGCCCTTGGCACCCCTCGAATTGACCTGTCCCACGTAGGCCGGATGGCGGGGATTGAATTCATGATGCCAGAAGGTGTTCGGAAGCATCTGGATCTGATCGACCCCCGAGCGGCACAGGGCCTGCACGTTCGCTTTGGTCACGGGCGATACCGAGATCCGCCAGATCAGGAACCCCCCGAATTCCAGTATGGTCAGCGACAGAAGGAAGGCCAGCAGGCTGGAGAGAAACCGCTTTCCCCGACCTTTCCCCGCCCCGCCGTCGCCGATCGTCGAGTCCTTCATGCGTTCACGGTCGCCCCGGTTCTCGTTCCTGAAACCGGCCCTTTATTTCAAACTTTCGGACCAAGGTCAATTGGATGTGCCTCTCCGGAGGCTTGGTCCGATGCATCCGCGGCCTCGGCGCGGGCTTTCAGCGCGAGGTTCATCTCTTCGAACCCTCTCCGGGTTTCCCGATCAAGGCGGCCCCGGAAGACAGGCACCAACACCCCCCGGAAATGCTCGGTCTGCCGAAAGAGAACCTTTCCACCCGCCAGCGGCTGGATGAGGAAGCCGTGATTGCCGTCAAAGATCCCGGGCAGGAGCAGCCGGCCCAGCCACCGGAACTCCCGTCCGGGTTCCACCACGAGTACACGGGGACGGAAGGTCATGCCCCCGGCGCCGCCCGGCTGCATGAATGCCTCGAGCCGCGCACCCTTTTCCGGAACACCGCGGATGGATCGGATGAAGGGGTTCCACTCCGGGTAGGCCTCAAAATCCGTGAGGATACTCCAGACCCGCTCCGGCGTGGTTGATATTTCAATTTCCGTTTTCAGATGATGGCAAAGCATCGGGAAAAGGAATCCGGGCGCGGTGCGTTTTCATCCATATATGGAATCTTCCTCGACCATTTAGTCAAGAGAGCCGAAGCAGTTCGCGATGACGGAACCCTTTCGCATAATCGATCAAGTACACTTTTGTCGGTGTCACCTTGACAATGATGGAGTTGCCCGGCTTGATGCTGTTGAACGCTTTATGCCGGGCCATGACGCCGCGGGGTACGCCGGCATGTTCGCTTTCCGGTACGATCTTCGCCACCCCGCTGTACTGGATCCCGCTGATTTCCTTATCCGTCTTCGGTGCCGGATTCTTTTGCATCACGATGGCGACCCGCGGATTCGCTTCAATATTCTTGATCTTTTTGCTGTCCCTGGCCGTATTGAAATAAATATCCAGGCTGGAGCTTGAAAAGAATACCGTCGAAGCATCCGGCTCTCCATCCGAACCAGCTGTAGCGATCGTGCACGAGGGGCATTCCGCGATGTAGTCTGAAATGACCTTGTCCAGATTATCCATCATCACCTCCTGAAATCAGAATCACGCCTGCTTGATGGGACGCCGGGATCCGCAATGCATCATTTCCGGCAAGAGGGCGGCTCGAGCTTCTTTTCGCCGAGCTCCACACCGAGGATGCGGCACTGTGTCCGATTCCCGGAATTCGTCTCCGTTCTCACCTTCACGATCTGGTAACCGGAAGAGCACCCCGCCTGCTTCACCACGGCATCGGGCAGCTTGGCTTCGTAACCGAGGGTATAATAAAACCCGTCCACAGACTGGTGGACATAGCTGTTGAAAACCACCGGAGAGGAGTAGCCCTGCCCCAGGAGCAGCTCTGCGGCGGCATGCTTCGTCCGCTGACTGCTCTCCTTGCAGTTGAACCAGTCGCCGCCGCCGGCAGCCGATCCTGCGTCACCATGGCCGGACAACCCGGCGCCGGGAATGGAGTGTACCTCGATTTTTCTGTCCTTCTTGTCCTGCCTCATGGGCGTATCCGAGTAATGGACAACCCCGTTTTCATCCACCCATTTGTAGAATTGCGCCATCCCGTTTTCGGAAACAGCGAGAAAACAAAAAATCACCAAGAAAAAAAGAATCGTTTTGCGCATATTTCCCCCTCCTGTCCTCATGATCATGGTCAAGGGCAAAACGATCAGCCCTTCCACCCTGTTGAATACGCGATCATATTTTTCCTTCCCGCAAAAAAGGGAAAGAACGGCTGCCAAAGGCCGTTTTCACGGAGGCCCTTCCCTCTATCCGGTAAGGAAGGTTTTCCTTCGTAATCAGGGTTTTCAGGCTTCCCCCAAGGTCCTTGAACGTGGCAATGACGGAAACCTTCACCTTGGTATTCGATAACGACGGCAGCAGAATCGGCTCCTCCAGGCGGCCGGTTCCGATTACTTCGTTGTCAAGTCGAAGGGCATATTCGAGGGATGTGAGCGTGAGGTCGAAACGGTTTTGATTTTCCACGTCGAGACCAAGGACAAGATTCACCTCTGCAAGGGATTTCTGGCTGATGCTGATGTCATGGAGAATAAAAGAGGGTTTCTCGATGAGCCGGTTCAGACAGGATACAAGACAAACAGACAGGATGAGCACGAACAGAACGCAGAGATGTGCAGTGGACCTGGTTTGTTTCAGATCGCCCATCCGGAAACCCCGCCCAATTCTTTCACCGGGAAAGCACATCCGTCATGAACGGCTTTCTTTGCCATCCTCTTCTCGCTACAGATCATACTGTTCGAGATTCCATCGTTCCAGCCTCTCAAAGGCCTCCTCCGCCGATTTCAGGATCACCTTGATGGACACCGGCTTCGTGAAAAAATCGTCAAAGCCCGCGGCCCGACACTCCAGAAGACCGAAGAAGTCGCTGTATCCCGTCAGGGCATTGATGATGCCGATCTGGTTGTTCACACGGATCATTCTGCAGAGATCCAGCCCGCTCATGCCGGGGAGCTTGAGATCCACAAAAATGACCATGATGCTTTGCATCTTCAGGATTTCCAGGGCGTCCTCCGCATCGAACGCCATCCAGACCTCGTAACCGGCCGATTCGAAAACCTCTTTCAGAAGATTCAGGATTTCCTCTTCATCATCCACAATCAGGATCTTTTTTTTATGTTCCATGCTTTCGTGATCTCGTTTCAGGATGATTGGATGGTCTCGTCATGGGAATCATGAATGTCGACGATTCTGGTAAACCCAGCGTAATCCTTTGTTTTATAATGCCGTATCGCCATCAGCTTGCCCGTGATCCGATTCATTCTCCGGACCTGCTCGTAAATGGTGTTCAGTTTGCCGTAATGCGGATCGCTTTCCGGGGTATTCATCAGGAGAAGCTCCGAGAGACCGGCAATCACCTGCATGGGCTGATTCATTTCATGGCACACGGCCCCGGCTAGCTCCAGGATGCCCTGGAGCTTTTCCCGGTAATGCTTCTCCTCCTCCGCATGCTTGCGGTCCGAGAGGTCGCGGCAGACGAAAGCGAGTCCGAAAGGCGCACCGTCTTGATCACGCAGAACATCGCCGTTCAACTCAAAGGGGACTTTCGTCCCGTCCCGCATGACCAGTTGATATTCCCTGGGGCCAAGCCTTCTCTCCAGCATGAGCGTTGCGTTCTGCTTCAGCTTTTCCCGGTCCTCGGAAGATACGAAGGCGAGCATGCTCTGACCTTCGATGTCCGTCCGGGTGAAACCGCTTATCTTCGGTGTGTTGTCGTTCACGAAGAGGATTTTCCCGTCGAGGTCGGTGCGGACGATGATGTCGGGGATGGAGTCAACCAGTTTTGTATACAATTCCTCGCTGGTCCGCAGGGCCTCCTCCACCTTGCGGCGCTCGGAGATCTCCTGTTCGAGCGCTTGATTGACAAACCGATACTCCGCCGTCTGTTTTTCCAGCTCCCGGTTGACCTTGTCGACCTTTGCCCGCTCCGTCTCGATCTGCCGGTTCAGGAAATAGTTCCGCCGGGCAGAGTATTCCAGGGAATAACAGGCAATCATTCCGATGATGTTCGCACTGATAAAGAAGAAGTTGTTGTTCAGCAGAACGACGAAGGGCGTCGGGCTGATCCAGATGGCGGCGATTTCATACAGAATCACCACCACCCAGCCGGAAAAGGTCGCCCAGAGAAACGGAATGCGGACGAAGGCGTATGTCCACATGAAGAGAAGCAGCAGCCCCGCATAATAGGCATAACCGACAGGAGCCGGGGCAATGACGATCATCCAGATGATCCCTCCGCCGGCCACAACGGAGACAAATGTCAGGAGAGCATTTCCAAACCGTTCAAAAGACTTGGAAAACGACAACAGGAACGTGATGGCGATCAGGGGATCGACGACGGCAAAGCGGATCAGCCACGGCGTGGATTTGTTTTCCGGCATGATGAGATAATCGAGGATGCCGAAAGCCGTGTAAAAGAGGGCTCCCACGACCAGGGCGGCACGGTTGTGGGGGAGCGAAGCCCGGAAATACTCTCCCTGAAACGGTGCCTCGATGTTCGACGAGTCACCGGAGAATTTCAATGTCAGCAGATGCACTTTCATGTTGCCCTGATGATCCGTGATTTTTTCCGGGTTTCAGCCGGACAGGTTTTCATGATCCGGCCAGAGGTCATCTTCATCGAGTCGTGCGGACCGGGTTCTCCTCTTTCTGCATGGCGGGTTTCGGATCATTGCCTTTGGTGAGGGTTCCGCCGTTCAGCGAGGTGGCAACCGGTTCCGCCTGCAATCTGGCATATCGCGATGGAAAGGTCCAGTCTCTTGTCGTTTCCTGTTTGCGGGACGGGAGGCTCCGGCAGGAGGAGTTGGGCATCTCCCCCGGCAACTCAGGCAAGGTGCTCGTAGAGCCTGAATGCGGCATCCATGGCCAGCTCCCCGCCGATGCCGTGCAAGCCCGTATCGGCGCTGCAGTGGTAGAGGTTCCGGACATGCGGATCGACGATTTTCGGGCGATCCTCGCCGACCTGGCCGATGATCTGACCGATTCCAATCACGGCGCCGTCTTCGCTGCCGAAATGGTTGATGTCCTCCGGAGTCGTGGATACCGTCCACAGGATGTGCCGACGGATGCCGGGGAATACCGTCTCCAGCGCGTTCATGATGGCTTGTTCCCACATTTTCCAACGTTCCGCACCGGCGTTGTAAGGCAGTTTTGCAGAGCCTCCGACAATCATGAGCTGCTTTCCCTCCGGGGCGGCCTCCGGATCCATGTTCGACACGATCGGAATCATGAGGCAGGGCGCCTCCTCCGGCAGGATCCCCGTGGTTTCGATCCGTTTTTCAAACTCGCTCAGATCGCTCCGGCCGATATAAAAAACCATGGAATCGTTCGATATGATTTCATCCAGGGCGATCTGGACGACCGAGGTGCTGTAGGAATACCGGTACCGGTTCACCTTTTCTGTAAATTCCGCAGGGTACAGGTCTTTTCCGACGAGATGATGGACCGTGTCCTTGAAGGCGGCGTTGCTGATCACGATATCCGCCTTGATTTTTTCGCCGTTTTCCAGGACGACGCCTGCCGCCTTTCCGTCCTCCACAACGATTTGCCGAACCCCCGTGCCTGTCCGGACCCTGCCGCCGCGCTCCCTGATGATCCGGCAATACGCCCCGGGAACAGCGCCCGTGCCTCCGATGGGATAGCCGACGGCCTTGTTTCTCCAGATTTCGTTCTGGCACCGGGCATACTCGCCGATGGGCGTCTCGTCATCCCGCGTGACGAAGTAGATGGCCGTGAAGAACCCGATCAACCCTCTCGCCAGGTCCGAATTCACGTATTTGCTTACATAATCAGAGATGCTTGTGTCGTTCAGCCGGTCGCAATCCGCGTCCGACAGTTGCGAGATATCGAAGAAAAACTTCATGAAGCGATCGGCTTCCTCTTTTGAGAAGCCCATCTTCTCCGCATCGTAGGGGAACCGGACCCGCTGCCCCTTGAAATTGACCGACGGCGAAGGCTTCACGGCATAGCGCCACTTCACGTAATCGGGGCAGCCGCAGATTTCAAGGGCCCTTCCGAAGAGCCCCCTGTCGCAGTTGGCCAGCATGTGGCAGCCGACGTCCAGCCTGAAGCCGTCTTTATCGTACGAGGCAAACCGTCCCCCGATCAGGCCGGACTTCTCGATCAGCGTCACCCTGTATTTTCCCGTGTTTGCCAGCAATGCCCCGACAGCGCTGCCCCCTACCCCGCTTCCGATCACGATCACGTCGCCCGCAGTCACACTTCACCTCCGCCGAATTCCCGCTCTCGCTCCCATGTGGTCAGGATGTGCCGCTTGCCCCGGCCCGGTCCGTGATTCGCCGAAACGAATCTCAGCCCTTGCCGCTGCCCTTGAAGAAACGCTGGATCAGGTTGAAGAACCCGCCGGAAAAGACCATGATCGCCTGGTTGCGGTTCTCCAGCTCCACAGCCGCCTCCAGCGACGGCGCGTCGATGTTCCGGTCGAGGACCCGTTTCGTAAGTTTCAGTGCCTCGACCTCCTTGGAAAGCATGGGCCGGGCATAGGAGAGGGCCGTCTCGATCAGGTTCTCGACGGGTACGACCCGATTGACCAGGCCGATCCGCTCGGCTTCGTCGGCCGTCACCTTCCGGCCTGTGAGGAGAATTTCCGAGGACCGGGCGACGCCGATCAGCCTGGGCAGGAAATAGGACGAGCCCAGTTCTCCGCCCGTCAGCCCGAGATTGGCGAACGAGGCGATGAACGAGGCCTCCGGTGCGGCCACCCGGACGTCGCTGGCCATGGCCATGGAAAAGCCGCCTCCCGCCGCCACGCCGTTTATGGCGGCGATGACCGGCTGCGGGATGCGGCGGAGGCCCAGGGTCAGGGCGGCGAAGCGCTCCTGGACTTTATCCAGGAACTGCGCCGGATCGGAAAAGGCCTTCGTCTCCTCGCGGATCATCGCGTCGTCCAGGTTCGCCCCGGAGCAGAATCCCCGCCCCGCCCCGGTGATGATCAGGACCCGGATGGCGTCGTCCCCGGACAGGATCGCGAACAGTTCGCGGAACTCGTCCAGCATCTCCCCGCTGATCGGATTGAGCTGCCTCGGCCGGTTCAGCGTGACAAGCCCCACCCGGGGCTCGACCTCCTCGAACAAGAATGTCTGGAACACCTTCATGGTCTTCCCTCCAATCCCGCAATGCCGGGACCCGTAGGATATATCCGGATACAAATCAGATTTCAAATCCGTTTTCCTTCCTTTTTTCTCCTTGTTTGTCAGGAAAACCATCCCCATGGGAGGCAGGTTACTGAATGTAAAACTCGCGCCGGGCGGCGCTCAGACATTGCCTTTGCGGCCGCTTC
>CAYNEJ010000034.1:631-26820 GCA_964396205.1 uncultured Syntrophaceae bacterium | reverse complement strand
AGCACATCCTTGGTAAGGATGAGGTCACCAGTTCAATCCTGGTCGTGGGCTCCATCTGATAAGGATATGGGAAGAAAATGCGAAATATCATTATATTGAGTTGTACGGCGTGCAAACAAAAAAATTATACAACTACAAAGAATAAGCGCACTATGCAGGGTCGTTTTGAAATTAAAAAATACTGCCGGTTTTGCCGAACTCACACGCTGCACCGCGAAACAAAATAGAAGTTCCCAAAATTTTGTATGTTAGTTGAAACAGGCCAGTAGCTCTAATGGATAGAGCGCCGGACTCCAAATCCGGATGCTGGGGGTTCGAGTCCCTCCTGGCCTGCCATTTATTCCGTTTTCATTTGACGAGCGCTCTGGCAGGAGCCATTCATGGATAAGGTGAAGGAGGCTTTCGCGAAGGTCAAGGTTTTCCTCGCGGAAGCTAAAGCGGAATTCAGGAAAGTCACGTGGCCGACACCGAAACAGGCATTAGCGTCAACATCTGTTGTGCTGGTGGTCGTGGTCATCATGTCCCTGTTCCTCGGGCTGGTGGATTTCAGTCTCGTCAAAATCCTGCGGCTCATATTGGGTTGAATTCAATGGCGTTCCGTTGGTATGTGGTCCATACTTACTCCGGTTATGAGAACAGGGTGAAACACTCCCTCCAGGAGCGAATCCAGGCGGCAGGCATGCAGGATTCGTTTGCGGATATTCTGATCCCCGAAGAGGATATCGTCGAGTTGATCTCCGGTGAGAAGCGAACCTCCAAAAGGAAGTTCTTCCCCGGGTACATCCTGGTCCAGATGGAGCTCAACGACCAGACCTGGCACATCGTCAAGGAAACGCCGAAAGTAACCGGTTTTATAGGAAGTAAGGACAAACCGTCTCCCATTCCCGACGGCGATGTCGATCTCCTGCGCACCCGCATTGATGAAGGTACATTGAAACCCAAGCCGAAGTTCAAGTTTGAGGAAGGGGACCATGTGCGGATCATTGACGGACCATTCACGAACTTCGACGGCGTCATTGACGAGGTGAAACCGGAAAAGGGCAAGTTGAGAGTCATCGTCAGCATTTTCGGGCGTTCCACACCCGTGGAACTGGATTTCGTTCAGGTAGTGCAGAGCTGATCCGCCCGGTCCCGGAGGCCCGATGCCTGCCGGGTATTTCACAGGAAGAGGTTTCCACATGGCAAAAAAGGTCATCGCAAACATCAAACTGCAGATCAAGGCCGGAAAGGCGACGCCGTCACCGCCCATCGGTCCGGCCCTCGGCCAGCACGGGGTCAACATCATGGAATTCTGCAAGGCATACAATGCCATGACCCAGCATCAGGAGGGCATGGTTGTGCCCGTGATCATTACGGTATACGCCGACCGGTCCTTCACATTCGTGACCAAGACGCCGCCGGCTTCCGTCCTGTTGAAACAGGCGGCTAAAGTTGCCAAGGGATCAAATAATCCCAGGAAAGAGAAAGTGGGCGCGGTGACTGAGAAACAGATCCGGGAAATTGCAGAATTGAAATTCAACGACTTGAATGCGGTAAACATGGAAGGTGCCGTTCGGATCATTGAAGGGACGGCCAAGTCCATGGGCATCGATATCAAGGGTTAGAATCGTTCACGAGGTAACGGTTATGCCGAGCAGAGGGAAGAGCTATCAGGAAGTGAAAAAGAAGGTCACCCCGGGGACGCGTTATACCCTGAAGGAGGCGGTGGAAATCCTTGTAGGCACCACCCGTGCCAAATTTGACGAGACGGTGGATGCAGCCATTCGCCTGGGTGTGAACCCGGCCCATGCCGATCAGATGGTCCGCGGCAGCGTGGTCCTGCCGAACGGTTTGGGGAAGGCGGTGCGGGTTCTCGTGTTTGCCAAGGGAGAAAAGGAAAAAGAAGCCGCCGACGCCGGCGCCGATGTGGTCGGATCGGACGACATTGTCGAGAAGATCAAGGGAGGCTGGTTGGAGTTCGACCGGGTGATCGCCACGCCGGACATGATGGGAAGCGTCGGAAAGCTCGGTAAAATCCTCGGCCCAAGGGGGCTCATGCCCAATCCCAAAGTTGGTACGGTGACTTTCGATGTTGGAAGGACGGTCAAGGAACTGAAGGCGGGCAAGGTTGAGTTCCGTGTGGAAAAGGCGGGAATCGTCCATACGCCCGTGGGAAAGGTTTCCTTCGGACCGGAAAAGCTGGTGGAGAACATCCAGGCCGTTATCGAAACGATCATCAAACTGAAGCCTGCATCAAGCAAGGGGACCTATCTGAAGAGCATTTCCCTTTCCACCACCATGGGTCCCGGGATCAAGGTGGACCCCCAGGATGTTAAGGCAGCATAATCACTGACATATCAGACACAGTCGGAGACAGCAGGCACAGGAGACGTTTAATCGGGCAACGCCCGGCCTGCCGAGACGAGGATCCAGTGTTCCGTGCAGGATGGCCGAAAGGTCATGCTGGTCATTTTTTCCTGTATGACGATACCTGTCTCCGACTTTCCTGCGGAAGCGAAAAATGCGTTTCCCGGGCGTAGGTGACTTTGAGAGGAAAGGAGGTTGGAGATTGGATCGGAAAACCAAGGAGCAGGTGGTCGCTTCCCTTCATGAGCAGTTGAAGGAGGCCAAGCTCGCCGTCCTCGCCGGCTATAGCGGCATGAACGTGGCGAAGATGACGGAGTTGAGGAACGTCCTGCGAAAGACCAACACGGATGTCCAGGTGATCAAAAACACCTTGTGGCGCATCGCGGCCAAGGGGACCCCTTTCAGCGCCCTGGAAGGGCAGGTCAAGGGACCCCTCGTCATGGCCCTGAATGCCGGCGATGTTGTTGAGTCCACCAAGGTGCTTGTTGAATTTGCCAGGAAAAATGCCGAGTTGGAACTCCGGACGGGCATGCTGGAAGGCAAAGTCCTGACGGCTCAGCAGATAGGAGCCCTGTCGGAACTGCCCAGTCGGGAGGTTTTGCAGGCGAGGCTGCTGTCCGTCATGATCGGCGTCCAGACGGGCCTCGTAACGGCGCTCAGCGGCGTATCCCGTGGATTGGTGCAGGTTCTCGCTGCATATCGGGACAAGAAGGAAAGCGCTTCGTAAGAAAAACAATCATCCCATCATACAGGAAGGAAGGTTGAACATGTCGAACATCACAAAGGAAGACGTAATCAAATTTATTGAAGACATGACCGTTCTGGAGCTTTCCGAAATGGTCAAGGAACTGGAGAACCGCCTTGGTGTCTCCGCGGCAGCACCTGTTGCCGTGGCGGCCGCCGTCGCAGGTCCCGCCCAGGCGGCGGCACCCGCCGAGGAGAAGACGGAGTTTGACGTGATCCTGACCGGCTTTGGAGACCAGAAGATTCAGGTCATCAAGGAAGTCCGCGCCATTACCGGATTGGGCCTGAAAGAAGCCAAGGATCTCGTGGAAGGTGTGCCCAAGCCTGTCAAGGAGGCCGTCTCCAAAGACGAGGCTGCAGATATCAAGGCCAAAATCGAGAAAGTCGGCGGTACCGTGGAAGTAAAGTAGCAGGAAACCTGACTGTAACGGGGGTAACAGGTTTCCTGCGCCCCCGTTTTTCAGCCTGCCACCTTGGGACACGGACTTCTGAAGGGGTATTATGGGAGCATTCAGAAAAAGTTTCGGCCGGATCAAGAAGATCCTCGACATTCCGAATCTGATCGATATTCAGCTGCAGTCGTACGATAAATTCCTGCAGTGGGATGTCGAACCGGACAAAAGGAAAAATTACGGCCTTCAGGGCGCATTCAGAAGTGTCTTTCCAATTTCCGACTTCAGCGGGAAATGCACTCTCGAATTCGTTAGTTACAAGATTGGACAGGCCCGCTACGACATGAACGAATGCGTTCAGAAGGGCATGACCTATGCGGCGCCCCTGAAGATCGTTGTTCAGCTCCGGGTGTTCGATGTCGACCGAAGCAGTGACAACCGGGCGATCCGGGACATAAAGGAGCAGGAGATCTACTTCGGCGAAATCCCCCTCATGACGAGGAACGGCACGTTCATCGTCAACGGGACGGAGCGGGTTATTGTCAGCCAGCTCCATCGCTCGCCGGGTATCTTCTTCGATCATGACAAAGGGAAGACGCTGGCCAGCGGGAAGCTGATCTATTCCGCGCGGCTTATCCCGATTCGCGGGTCTTGGCTTGACCTGGAGTTCGACTCGAAGGACATTCTTTACGTCCGAATCGACCGGCGCCGGAAAATGCCCGTCACCATCCTGCTGAAAGCGATGGGGAATTCAACGGAATTCCTGCTTAATTACTTTTACAGCGTGGAAAGGGTGCACCTGGAGGCGGAGGAGCTGTTCGTAGATGTGGACGAATCCCTGATCGGGGAAAAGGTGCTGGAGGATGTCAAGGATCCCAAAAGCGGGGATGTCATCGTCAAGCGGGGGAGAAAACTAAACAAGCAGCTTGTCAGAAGGATGACCGAAGCGGGAATCACACGGATTTCCGTCGAAGAAGCGGACATGCTGGGCCGGATTCTGGCCTCCAACATTGTTGATCCGGAATCGGGTGAGGTTCTGATCAAGTGCAACGAGGAACTCACGACTCAGGGTTTGGATCTGCTCCGTCAAAAGGGCATCCCTGAAATCCGCCTGATTCACATGGATGAAGACACGACGTCCGCGTCCATCCGGGATACCCTGATCATGGATCGGATTGACTCGGCAGAGGATGCGATCATCGAGATATACAGAAGGCTGCGTCCCAGCAACCCGCCGACGCCTGAAACGGCCTTCAAGTTCTTCCGCAGCCTTTTCTTCGAGGCGGAAACATATGATCTCTCGGATGTCGGCCGGGCGAAAATGAATTACAAGCTCGGCCTGGATGTTCCCACGGATGTGGCCGTGCTTCGGAACGAGGACATCCTGGCGGCCGTGAAATACCTGATTGACCTGAAAAACGGGGTCCAGGACCGGAGCGTGGATGACATCGACCACCTGGGAAACCGGCGCGTCCGCTCTGTGGGGGAATTGATCGAGAACCAGTATCGAATCGGTCTTGTCCGGATGGAGCGTGCCATCAAGGAAAAGATGAGCCTCCAGGACATCGAAACCATGATGCCCCACGATCTCGTCAATGCCAAACCGGTTTCGGCCGTCGTGAACGAGTTCTTCGGCAGCAGCCAGTTGTCCCAGTTCATGGATCAGACGAATCCCCTCTCCGAAATCACTCACAAGCGCCGCCTGTCCGCCCTGGGACCCGGAGGCCTGACAAGAGAGCGCGCGGGATTCGAGGTGCGGGACGTTCATCCCACCCATTACGGACGGATCTGTCCCGTGGAAACACCGGAAGGGCCGAACATCGGACTCATCGTTTCCCTAAGCACTTATGCCCGGGTCAATGAGTTCGGCTTCATCGAGACGCCGTATCGCCTCGTGGATGATGCGAAAGTGCTGGAAGACGTGAAATTCCTGACAGCCATCGAAGAAGAAAGCCGGATCATCGCTCCCTCCGACTGCAATCTGGACGAGGAAGGAAACTTCGAGGACGATCTGATCTCAGCCCGAAAGGGTGGGAATTATATGGCGGTGGCCGCTTCCGATGTGACGATGATGGATGTCTCACCCAACCAGCTGGTCAGTGTCGCTGCGGCCCTGATCCCGTTCCTGGAGCACGATGATGCCAACCGTGCCCTCATGGGCTCGAACATGCAGCGCCAGGCGGTGCCGCTGATGCAGCCTGAAGTGCCACTCGTAGGGACCGGCATGGAGTCCGTCGTTGCGCGGGATTCCGGTGCGGTTGTGGCGGCCCGCAGGGATGGAACGGTTGAAAGCGTGGATGCCTCCCGGATCGTGATCCGCTGCAGCGTTCATGATCAGGACGAGACGGACACGGGCGTCGACATCTACAATCTGACCAAGTATCAGCGCTCCAACCAGGATACCTGCTTCAACCAGAAACCCATCGTCAATCCGGGAGACGAGGTCCGGGTGGGGGACATCATCGCCGACGGCCCGGCAACGGATAACGGGGAACTGGCTTTGGGCCGGAACGTAATGGTGGCCTTCATGTCCTGGGGGGGCTACAATTACGAAGATTCGATCCTTGTCAGCGAGCGAATTGTCAAGGAAGACGTCTACACCTCGATTCACATCGAAGAATTCGAAACGATGGCCCGCGATACCAAGCTGGGTAAAGAAGAAATCACCAGGGACATCCCGAATGTCGGGGAAGAGGCTTTGAAAAACCTTGATGACAGCGGGATTGTTCGAATGGGTGTTTCCGTCAAGCCCGGGGACATCCTGGTCGGCAAGATCACTCCCAAGGGTGAAACCCAGCTTTCCCCGGAGGAGAAACTGCTTCGGGCCATCTTTGGAGAAAAGGCGAGCGACGTCCGGGACACTTCGTTGCGCGTGCCGCCGGGTGTGGAAGGGACCGTCATCGACGCAAAGATCTTCTCCCGGAAGGGGGCGGAGCGGGATTCCCGGTCCCAGTATATCGAGGAAGAAGCCGTTCGCGGCATCCTCAAGGATCGGGACGACGAGATCCGGATCATCACGGAAAACGTGAAAGGCAAGATTGCCTCGATGCTCAGGGGGAAAATCTCCGGATCCAAGATCATCGATCCGAAGAAGAAGAAAATTGTCCTCAAGAAGGGGGAGGCGGTTACAGAAGAATTTCTGGAAAGCACGCCTTTGAGCCTCTGGAAGGGGATCACCCTGCCGGAAGACGAAGATACGGAACGCAAGATCAGTGTTTTGACGGCCAACCTGGAGCGCAAAATCGATCTCGTAGAGGCCTATTTCGCGGAGAAGATTGAAAGGCTCAAGGCGGGCGACGAACTGCCGCCGGGCGTGATCAAGATGGTCAAGGTGTATGTTGCCATCAAGCGGAAACTGTCGGTCGGCGACAAGATGGCCGGGCGACACGGCAACAAGGGTGTCCTCTCTCGCATCCTGCCGGAAGAAGACATGCCTTATTTCATTGACGGAACGCCGGTGGACATCATCCTGAACCCTCTGGGTGTGCCGTCCCGCATGAACGTGGGCCAGATTCTGGAGACCCATCTGGGATGGGCGGCCAAGGGCCTGGGAGAAAGGATCCACGATCTTTGCCGGAGCAAGACGCCGACCAATGAACTGAAGCGGGAAATGAAGGAGATCTATTCCACTCCGGAGTTCGACCGCTTCGTCGACGGTGCCGCCGACGAAGAGATCCGCCATTTTGCCGCCCGGCTCCGCAAGGGAATTGCCGTCTCCACACCGGTCTTCGACGGGGCCGAGGAAGTCCAGATCCGCGATATGCTCAAATCGGCCAACCTGCCCGAAAAGGGGCAGACACTGCTGTTCGACGGCCGCACTGGGGAGCCATTTGACCAGGAAGTCACGGTTGGCATGATCTACATGCTGAAACTTCACCACCTGGTTGACAACAAGATTCATGCCCGCTCCATCGGGCCCTATTCGCTGGTGACTCAGCAACCGCTAGGTGGGAAGGCCCAGTTCGGCGGGCAGCGTCTGGGGGAAATGGAAGTCTGGGCCATGGAGGCCTACGGTGCATCCTACTCCCTTCAGGAGTTTCTGACGGTCAAGTCCGACGACGTGGCCGGTCGGACCCGGATCTACGAGGCGGTCGTGAAGGGCGAGCATACCCTGGAACCGGGGCTTCCCGAATCGTTCAACGTCCTCGTGAAGGAATTGCAGAGTCTCTGCCTCGACGTGGATCTCATCGAGGAAGAGTGACGGGGCAGGTCCCCAACTGGCAAACGGAGGAATATTAATCCGTGGAAGACGTGTTCAGCTATTTCGAAAAACCGAAGGATCCCATCCGCTTCAGCGCGATCCGCATGCGCATCGCCTCGCCAGAAAAGATTCTTTCCTGGTCCAAAGGAGAGGTGAAGAAGCCGGAGACGATCAATTATCGGACATTCAAACCGGAGCGGGATGGCCTGTTCTGCGCCAAGATCTTTGGCCCCGTGAAGGATTATGAGTGTCTTTGCGGTCGTTACAAGCGCATGAAGCATCGTGGCGTCGTCTGTGAAAAGTGCGGCGTCGAAGTCATTCAATCGAAGGTTCGCCGGGAACGCATGGGACACATCACCCTGGCGACACCTGTGGCACATATCTGGTTCCTGAAGAGCCTTCCCAGCCGGATCGGAAACATCCTGGACATGACGCTCAAGGAACTTGAAAAAGTTCTGTATTTCGAATCGTGGATTGTCCTGGAGCCGAAGAACACCCCCCTCAAGAGGAAGGAGCTTCTTGACGAGGAAGAATATTTCCGAAAGCGTGAGGAGTACGGGGCTGACTCTTTTGTTGCTGGAATCGGGGCGGAAGCGGTTCGGAAACTCCTGGAGGAGATCGACCTGGAGCAGCTGTACGAGGAACTCCGGGATGAGTTGAAGACATCCGTCTCCGACACAAAGAAGAAGAAGCTCGTCAAGCGGCTGAAGGTTGTGGAGGCCCTTCGCAAATCGGCCAATCGGCCGGAATGGATGGTTCTGACCGTCCTGCCGGTGATTCCTCCGGATCTGCGGCCCCTGGTGCCGCTCGACGGAGGGCGGTTCGCAACGTCGGATCTGAATGACTTGTACCGTCGTGTCATCAACAGGAACAACCGCCTGAAACGGCTTCAGGAACTCAATGCCCCGGAAATCATTATCCGCAACGAGAAGCGGATGCTCCAGGAGGCTGTGGATGTTCTGTTCGACAACGGCCGACGGGGAAGGGCGATCACCGGCACGAACAAGAGGCCGTTGCGTTCCCTTTCGGATATGCTCAAGGGGAAGCAGGGGCGGTTCCGCCAGAACCTGCTGGGGAAGCGGGTCGATTATTCGGGCCGCTCGGTCATCACCGTTGGGCCGGATTTGAGGCTTCACCAGTGCGGGCTTCCCAAGAAAATGGCCCTCGAGTTGTTCAAGCCCTTTGTTTACAACCGGCTCATGGATCGCGGTTATGTGACCACGGTCAAGAGCGCCAAGAAGATGGTGGAACGGGAATCCGCCGAGGTCTGGGACGCGCTGGACGAAGTGGTGCGAGAATATCCCGTCATGCTGAACCGCGCTCCCACGCTTCACCGTTTGGGTATCCAGGCGTTCGAGCCGGTTCTCATCGAGGGCAAGGCCATTCAACTGCACCCGCTCGTTTGCACCGCTTTCAATGCCGACTTTGACGGGGACCAGATGGCCGTTCACGTTCCCCTCTCCATCGAGGCCCAGACGGAAGCCCGGGTACTCATGATGTCGACGAACAACATCCTCTCGCCGGCCAACGGCAAGCCCATCATCATTCCCAGCCAGGACATCGTCCTGGGGATTTATTATCTGACCCGGGACCGATCCGGGATCAAAGGTGAGGGAATGACCTTCTCCGGGCCCGAGGAAGTGCGTTGCGCTCTCGATGCCGGTGAGGTGGACCTGCAGGCGAAAATCCGGGTACGCCTGGACGGCACGCTGAAGGAAACGACGGCGGGACGCATGATCCTCTTCGAGATCATTCCCAAGGAAATCCCCTTCGATCTCGTCAACAAGGTCATGAACAAAAAGGAACTGGCGAACCTGATCGACCATTGTTACCGCAACCTTGGCGACAAGACGACGGTTCTTCTGGCGGATCGCCTGAAGGATCTGGGCTTCAAGTACGCCACCAGTTCGGGATGTTCCATTGCCATCCACAACATGGTGATCCCGGCCAACAAGCGTGAAATTGTGGCGAAGGCGGACAAGGAAGTCCTTAAGATTCAGAAGCAGTACATGGATGGATTGATCACGGATGGAGAGCGTTATAACAAGGTCATCGACATCTGGGCCCAGGCGACGGAGCGAGTCGCCCTGGAAATGATGGGAGGGATAGAAAAGGAGATTCAGGACGGCAAGGAAGGGGCCAGGAGAAAAGGGGAGAGTTTCAACCCGATCTACATGATGGCGGATTCCGGTGCCCGGGGAAGTGCCGTTCAGATTCGGCAGCTGGCCGGAATGCGCGGCCTCATGGCCAAGCCCTCCGGGGAAATCCTCGAGACTCCGATTACAGCCAACTTCAGGGAAGGATTGACGGTTCTCCAGTATTTCATTTCCACCCATGGAGCCCGGAAGGGACTCGCCGATACGGCCCTCAAGACGGCCAACTCCGGTTACCTGACACGAAGACTCGTGGACGTCGCTCAGGACTGCATCATTACCGAGACGGACTGCGGAACCATCGACGGCATCTTTGTCTCCGCCCTGATGGAGGGAGGCGAGATCATCGAGACCGCTGGAGAACGTGTTCTGGGGCGCGTGACCCTGGAAGAGGTCAAGGACCCCTTCACGGGCGAAGTTCTGATCCCGGCCAATCAGGCGATCGATGAGGCCCTGGCCGAGAAAATCGACAATGCAGGGATTGAGAGAGTCAACATACGCTCCGTGCTGACCTGCAAATCCGTCTACGGGGTTTGCGCCATGTGCTACGGTCGGGATCTTGCCCACGGTCACCTGGCAAACATCGGGGAAGCGGTAGGCATCATCGCCGCCCAGTCCATCGGTGAACCGGGAACGCAGTTGACCATGCGGACCTTCCATATCGGTGGAACGGCAAAGTTCGAGGAACATTCCACGCTGGAGGCCCGGCACGACGGAACCATCCGGTTCGAAGGTCTCCATGTTGTGGATCCGGACCAGGGTGAATCCGCCGGGCAAGCCCGGCGTTCGGACCTGGTGGTTATGAACCGTAACGGGGAAATCCATGTAGTGGACGACCAGGGAAGGGCCCGGGGCCGTTATCCCGTGCCCTATGGGGCACATCTCAAGATCCGGGAAGGCCAGAAGGTCTTCGGCCCCGGGAAGGATCCCAAGACAGGGCAGGATAAGCAGCCGACCCTGATTGCCGAGTGGGATCCGTTCTCGATTCCAATTCTTGCTGAAGTGGAGGGGCTCGTCAAGTTCGGTGACATCACCGAAGGGAAGACCATGCAGGAGCAGGTTGACGAGGTGACCGGCCTGTCCAGGAAGGTGATCGTCGAGTTCAAGGGCATGGATCTGAGGCCCCGAATTTCCATCAAGGATAAAAAAGGCAAAACCGCAAAGGTGCCCGGCACCAATGCTGTTGCGCGCCATCTCCTTTCCGTCGGGGCGAATATCGTCGTTACGGAAGGAGATGTGGTACGGGCCGGAGATATTCTTGCAAAGATTCCCCGGGAGACAACCAAGACAAAAGACATCACGGGAGGTCTTCCCCGCGTCGCTGAGCTCTTCGAGGCGCGCAAGCCGAAGGAATACGCCGTCATCAGCGAAATCGACGGAGTGGTGGTCTATGGGAAGGACGCCAAGGGGAAGCGGAAGGTGATCATTACTCCCGATATCGGGGAGGAAAAGGAATACCTGATTCCGAAAGGCAAGCATGTCAGTGTTCAGGAGGGAGACCGGATCAAGGCCGGGGAAGCCCTCATGGACGGCGTCCAGAATCCTCATGACCTTCTGACGATCAAGGGGGAGAAAGAACTGGCTCGCTACCTGGTGGATGAGGTGCAGGAAGTATATCGCCTTCAGGGCGTCAAGATCAACGACAAGCACATGGAAATCATTGTCCGCCAGATGCTCCGGCGTGTCCGGATCAACGATCCGGGAGATACGACGTTCATCGCGGACGAGCAGGTGGAACGATTCCGGTTCCAGGAGGAGAACGCCAGGGTGATTGCGGACGGCGGTCGGCCGGCCACGGGAGAGGCACTGCTTCTAGGGATCACAAAGGCGTCTCTGTCCACGCAGAGCTTCATCTCGGCGGCATCCTTTCAGGAAACGACGCGAGTGCTCACAGAGGCGGCCTTGGCGGGGAAGGTCGATTATTTGAGGGGACTCAAGGAAAACGTGATCATGGGAAGGTTGATCCCGGCTGGGACGGGGCTTGGTATTTATCGGAAGCTTGGGATCAGGACAGCCGAAGAGCTTCCCGGGCCGGAAAATCAAGCCGCGGAAGACGCGGAAGACGAGAAAGTGCTTGACATAGAGGTCGTCACTTGATATTGAGGCGATCTTTTTGAACGGCCCGCAAATCCAGGGTCATCAACCATTCGAGAGGGAAGCATGCCGACAATCAACCAGCTGATCCGGAAGGGAAGGACCGAGCTGAAAAGGAAATCGAATTCCCCTGCTCTTGCCGGCTCCCCACAGAGGCGGGGAGTGTGTGTCCGGGTGTATACCACGACGCCGAAGAAGCCGAACTCAGCGCTTCGCAAGGTGGCAAGGGTTCGCTTGACGGGCGGTTATGAAGTGACATCCTATATCCCCGGTGTTGGCCATAACCTTCAGGAGCATTCGGTGGTTCTGGTTCGGGGGGGGAGGGTCAAGGATCTTCCCGGTGTCCGCTATCACATTGTCCGGGGTACCCTTGATGCGGTAGGCGTACAGGATCGCAGGCAGGGGAGATCGAAGTACGGATCCAAGAAACCCAGTTAACACGGGGACCGTTCCATGCCGAGAAGAAGAGAAGTAACCAAGAGGGAGATCCTGCCGGATCCGAAATTCCATAATCGGTTGGTGGCGAAGTTTGTCAACAGCCTGATGAAGCGAGGCAAGAAGAGCACGGCGGAATCCATTCTCTACGGAGCATTCGATATTATTGAAAAGCGCGTCAAAGACGCACCTCCGGTTGATGTCTTCGAGAAAGCTGTCAACAACGTGAAGCCCATGATTGAGGTGAAATCGAGAAGAGTCGGCGGCTCCACGTATCAGGTGCCGACGGAAGTGCCGTCGAATCGGCGTCTCGCGCTGGGAATTCGCTGGTTGATCGCCAATGCCAGGGACCGTGCCGAGAAGACCATGCGCGAGAAACTGGCTGCAGAGTTGATCGATGCGGCAAACAACCGCGGGGCCGCCATCAAGAAGCGTGAAGCGGTCCACAAGATGGCCGAAGCCAACAAGGCCTTTGCCCACTATCGGTTCTAACGGAGCGTCGTGAGCGCGGTTTTGGGCAACAAGGTGTGACGGTTAAGCAAGAACATACGGGGCATCCAGGAAAATAAATCGAACCATTCAGAGCATAAGGAGGTACAGTGAGATGGGAAAAAAGAAATTCGAAAGGACCAAACCGCACGTCAATGTCGGCACCATCGGGCACGTTGACCACGGCAAGACGACCCTCACCGCGGCGATGACGAAGCACCTTGCGCGGAAGGGTTTTGCTGAATTTCGGCCCTTTGATTCCATCGACAATGCCCCTGAAGAAAAGGAACGGGGAGTGACCATCAACGTCGCCCACGTGGAATACGAAACGGCGAAGCGGCATTATGCCCATGTCGACTGTCCCGGCCACGCGGACTACATCAAGAACATGATTTCGGGCGCCGCCCACATGGACGGAGCTATTCTCGTTGTCGCCGCCTCCGACGGTCCGATGCCCCAGACACGGGAGCACATCCTCCTGGCACGGCAGGTGCGGGTTCCCTGCATCGTCGTCTATCTGAACAAGGTCGATCTGGTAGACGACCCGGAACTTCTGGATCTTGTGGAACTGGAACTCAGGGAGCTTCTCTCCAATTACGAGTTCCCCGGAGACGATATTCCCATCATCCGCGGTTCCGCCCTGAAGGCCCTGGAGTCGGACGACGTCGACTCCGAGGACGTGAAATCGGTCTGGGAGCTCATGGACGCGGTGGACAATTACATTCCTGAGCCGACACGAGACACGGAAAAACCCTTCCTGATGCCCATTGGTGATGTTTTCTCCATCTCCGGGCGTGGTACCGTCGTGACAGGCCGTGTTGACCGCGGCATTATTCATACGGGCGACGAAGTCGAAATCGTCGGTATTCGTCCGACCTTCAAGACCGTCTGCACAGGTGTGGAAATGTTCCGCAAGACCCTCGATGAAGGGCGTGCCGGTGATGATATCGGTGTTCTCCTCCGGGGCACGAAGCGTGAAGACGTGGAGAGAGGCCAGGTTGTTGCCAAGCCCAATTCCATCACGCCTCACACCAAATTCAACGCGGCGGTCTACGTCTTGACGAAGGAAGAGGGTGGAAGGCATACTCCCTTCTTCAGCGGATATCGCCCCCAGTTCTATTTCCGGACTACGGATGTGACCGGTGTCGCCACTCTGCCGGAAGGCGTGGAGATGGTCATGCCCGGGGACAATATCAACATTGAAGTTCAACTGATTACCCCCATCGCCATGGAAGAGCAGCTTCGTTTCGCCATTCGGGAAGGCGGAAGGACAGTTGGCGCCGGTGTGGTGAGCAAGATCATCGAGTAAATGAAGGGTCATTGAGCGGCACATGAAAGATCAGAAAATTCGCATTCGCTTGAAGGCGTACGATTATAAGCTGCTTGACCGATCGGTCGGGGACATTGTGGAGACCGCGAAGAGGACGGGGGCCCGCGTGGCGGGTCCGATTCCCCTTCCCACGGACATCCACAAATTCTGTGTCAACCGGTCCCCCCATGTGGACAAGAAATCACGGGAGCAGTTTGAGATCCGAACGCATAAACGGCTCATCGACATCATCGAGCCGACACAGTCCACGGTAGATGCCCTTATGAAGCTGGATTTATCGGCTGGGGTGGACGTGGAGATCAAACTGTAACCGTCCGGGGCAGCAAGCGGATGTTGTGCTTGGTTTCGGCAGCGGAAGACTGGGATGGACATGACTGCAGGACTGATTGGTAAAAAACTGGGAATGACCCAGATTTTCTCGGAGGATGGCGTTGCCGTTCCGGTGACAGTCATCGAGGTTACGCCGTCTGTGGTTATTCAGAAGAAGACGGTAGAGAATGACGGTTATGACGCCGTTCAACTGGGCTTCGACCGGGTGAAGCAGAGCCGTTTGACGAAGCCTCTGCAGGGACACTTCCGGGCGGCAGATCACGGATACTTCAGGATTCTCAAGGAGTTCAAATCATTTCCGGAACCCTGCGAGATCGGGCAGGAACTGAAGGTTGATCTATTCTCGGCCGGTGACAGCGTCGACATCGTGGGGACGACGAAAGGCAAGGGCTTCGCCGGTGTCATCAAGCGTCACGGGTTTGGTGGGGGGAGGGCGACCCACGGATCCATGTTTCACAGGGCTCCCGGATCGATCGGTGCCAGTGCGTACCCATCCCGCGTATTCAAGGGGACTCGTCTTCCCGGCCGGATGGGTGGCATTCAGAAGACCGTCCTGAACCTGACCGTTGTTGCGGTGCGACCGGACAAGAATCTCCTGCTTGTGAAGGGGCCGGTCCCTGGAAGCCGGAAGGGTTATGTTCTAATTAAAAAGTCGAAAAAAATGGCGAGTTAGCCGGGTCCGGGGTGAAAACATGCCGCTGGTGAATGTGTACGATATTGAATTTAAGAAGGTCTCGGAGATTGAGTTGAATGACGCTGTTTTTGGGGCGGATGTCAACGAGGCTCTTCTTCATGAAGTGGTGAGGATGCAAATGGCTGCCAGAAGAAGCGGCACGGCGTCGACCAAAGAACGGAGCGATGTCCAGGGAAGCAGCCGCAAGCTTTGGCGCCAGAAGGGTACGGGTCGCGCGCGCGTCGGCAATGTTCGCTCGCCCCTGTGGCGGAAAGGTGGAGTTGTTTTCGGTCCTCACCCTCGTGATTATTCTTTCAAGATGCCGAAGAAGATGAGGCGTTCCGCACTGCGCTCAGCATTGAGCCTGAAGATCAGGGAAGAGAAGGTCCTTGTCCTCAAAGATTTTCACTTGGATGAAATCAAGACGAAAAGGTTCCAGGCGGTCGTTGACCGTCTCGGTCTGAAGACAGCCCTGTTTGTCCTGGACCAGGCCAATCTGGTTCTCGAAAAGTCATCCCGGAACATCCCGGAGATCAAGATGATCCGTTCGGAAGGTCTGAACGTGTACGACATCCTGAAGTACCAGCACTTGGTTCTGCTGGAGCCTTCCGTGAAGAAGATAGAGGGGGCGCTGCTTTCATAATGGAACACTATGAAATCGTCAAGAAGGTCATCCTGACGGAAAAGACAACCGTCGCAAAGGACGAGGCCAACAAGTATGTTTTTGAAGTGGATCCGAGAGCAAACAAGATCGAGATCACCCAGGCCGTCGAGAAACTGTTCAAAGTGAAGGTTCTGGAAGTCAATGTCATGAATATCGAGGGAAAACGCAAGCGCACGGGTAAAATCCTGGGCCGGCGGAAATCCTGGAAGAAGGCAGTTGTTACTCTGGCCCCGGGCAGTCGCATTGAACTGTACGAAGGCGTGTAGAGGGAGAGGAACGGAAGCATGGGAATCGTCAAGTACAAACCCACGTCACCCGGGAGAAGGTTCCAGACCTGCTCGGATTTTCGGGAAATTACGTCTTCGGATCCGGATAAGTCCCTCCTGAAGCCGCTTCCGAGGACGGGGGGACGGAATAACAAGGGTAGAATGACGAGCCGGAACGTCGGGGGACGCCATAAGCGGCGCTATCGACTGATCGATTTCAGAAGGGATAAGACAGATATTCCCGCGAAAGTTGCCACGATCGAATATGACCCGAACCGGTCCTCGAGAATTGCGCTTCTGAAGTATGTCGACGGCGAGAAGAGATACATTCTCGCACCCGATAAGCTTCAGGTAGGCGACACGGTGGTCAGCAGCGAGAAAGCCGATGTCAAGCCGGGAAACTCCGTAATCCTGAAAAACATTCCCTTGGGTTCCCTGATCCATAACATTGAGTTGAAATCCGGGCGAGGGGGGCAACTCATTCGCTCTGCCGGTACATACGGGCAGTTGATGGCAAAAGAAGGTGGATATGCTCAGGTGCGTCTGCCATCCGGAGAAGTCAGGAAAATTCGGCTCGAGTGCAGGGCAACCATCGGACAGGTGGGGAATACGGATCACGAGAACATTAGTATCGGCAAGGCGGGTCGTTCCCGTTGGGCTGGCCGTCGGCCGCACACACGAGGAGTGGTGATGAATCCGATCGATCATCCCATGGGTGGCGGTGAAGGAAAATCGTCCGGCGGCCGACATCCCTGTACCCCTTGGGGAATTCCGACAAAGGGGCACAAGACGAGAAAAAACAAGCGATCGGATAAGTACATCGTCAAGAAAAGGGGTTAGCGAGCGGTGGCACGTTCAATAAAAAAAGGTCCCTATGTCGAAGAGAGCCTGATCCGGAAGGTTCGGCAGGTTGAAGCTTCGGCAAGCAAGGCGGTCATCAAAACATGGTCGCGCCGGTCCACGATAACGCCCGAATTTATCGGCCAGACATTCGCCGTCCACAACGGGAAGAAATTCATTCCCGTTTTCGTGACGGAGAACATGGTGGGGCACAAGCTGGGTGAGTTTGCGCCAAGCCGGACATTCTTCAACCACGCCGGGGACCGGAAATCGAAAGTGAAGAAGTGAACGTCTCCGGTCAAGGCCGGCTGTTGGGAGTGATCAATATATGGAAGCAAAGGCATCTGCGAAATACGTTCGAATATCACCGCAAAAAGCGCGGCTGGTGGTTGATCTGATCCGCGGCAAAAACGTGGAAGAAGCGCGCAAAATATTGAGGTTTGCCCGGAAGAATGCCGCCGGAATGGTCGACAAGGTTCTCAGGTCTGCGTTCGCAAATGCCAGGCAGAACCCGAACATCGACGAGAATGTTTTATACGTGAAAAAAGTATTCGTGGATCAGGGACCTTCCCTGAAGAGATGGCGGGCAAGAGCCCAGGGCAGGGCCGCCGGGATAAAAAAACGGATGAGTCATATTACCGTCGTCTTGGACGAGCGATAAAGAGCAAGGAGGTGACCCGTTGGGGCAGAAGGTAAACCCGATCGGCTTCAGGCTGGGGGGAATCAAAACATGGCGCTCGCAGTGGTATGCCGATAAGAATTATCACGACCTCCTTCATGAAGACATCCGGATGCGGACCTTCCTGAAGAAGAAACTTTATCAGGCAGGCGTTTCGAGAATTGAGATCGAGCGCGCCGCCAGCAAGGCGAAAGTGAATATTTTTGCGGCTCGCCCAGGTATTATCATCGGTAAAAAAGGGGCAGAGGTCGAGAAACTCAAAAAAGATTTGCAACTGCTCTCGAAGAGCGAAGTCATAGTAAACATTCTCGAAGTACGAAAACCGGAAGTGGATGCGCAACTCGTGGCGGAAAACATCGCACTTCAACTGGAACGTCGTGTCGCTTTCCGGCGGGCTATGAAGAAATGCGTGACCGGGGCTCTCAAGTTCGGTGCGAAAGGGATCCGCGTCATGTGCGCCGGTCGGCTTGGGGGGGCGGAAATGGCTCGGTCCGAATGGTACCGGGAGGGACGGGTACCCCTGCATACACTACGTGCAGACATTGATTGGGGATTTGCCGAAGCACGCACAGCATATGGCCAGATCGGCGTCAAGGTTCTGATTTTTAACGGAGAAGTGCTTCCGGGAAAGAAAGAACAGCCGAAGGTATAAGGGGATCCGTTGCCTCCAAAGGAACGCTTGAATATCCGAGGCGATGAGAAACCGGGCAGGACAGGGAGACAAAAGCGATGTTAATGCCGAAACGGGTAAAATACAGAAAACTACAGCGGGGACGTATGTCCGGTAAGGCAACGCGCGGAAGTTCCGTCGCCTTCGGAGAATACGGCCTTCAGGCCACGGAATGCGGATGGATCACAGCCCGCCAGATTGAGTCTGCTCGTATTGCCATGACGCGACACGTCAAAAGAGGGGGTAAGATCTGGATCAGGGTGTTCCCGCACAAGTCCATCACCAAGAAGCCTGCGGAAACCCGTATGGGTAAAGGAAAGGGAGCTCCCGAAGATTGGGTGGCGGTTGTCAAGCCAGGAACGGTGCTCTATGAAATGGAAGGCGTTGCCGGTGAAGTGGCAAGGGAGGCGTTCAGGCTTGCGGCCCACAAGCTTCCCATCAGCACGCGGTTCCTGACAAGGGAGTTGTCCAGTGAAGACTAAAGATATCAAAGAACTGTCTCCTGACGAGTTGAAGCTGAAGGAGAAGGGACTTCGAGAAGAGTTGTTTCGTCTCCGGATGCGTCATGCCGCCGGCCAGTTGGAATCGCCTGCGTCGCTGGTCAAAGTCAGAAAAGATATCGCTCGTGTCAAGACGATGTTGAGGGAGAAGGAGGCGATCGGATAGCATGGGGGAGCGGGATAACAAGAGGACCATTCAGGGGGTCGTTGTCAGCAACAAGATGGACAAAACGATCGTCGTCCGTTCCGAAAGACTGGTCAAGCACCCTGTCTTTCAAAAGTACATTCGGAAGTACGCCCAGTACATGGCCCATGACGAAAAGAACGAATGTGGAATCGGAGACCGGGTACTGATCGTGGAATCCAGGCCGTTGAGTCGGAAGAAGCGGTGGCGCATGCAGGATGTCCTTGAGAAAGCCAAGTAATTGCAACCGGAAAAAAGCGGAATGAAGTCAAGCGGGGTAAAGTCATGATTCAGATGCAGACAATCCTCAATGTCGCCGACAATTCGGGAGCCAAAAAGGTTGCCTGTGTTAAGGTGCTTGGAGGCTCGCGGAGAAGATATGCCAGGGTTGGGGATGTCATCGTCGTCTCCGTGAAAGAGGCTCTTCCGAACTCTAAAGTAAAGAAGGGCGACGTCATGAAAGCGGTGGTTGTGAGAACCGTGAAGGAGGTACGGCGGCCGGACGGTTCCTACTTGAAGTTTGATGATAATTCCGCCGTTCTGATTTCAAACCAGTTGGAGCCCGTCGGCACCCGAATTTTCGGACCTGTGGCGCGGGAGCTGAGGGCCAAGCAGTTCATGAAGATCATCTCGCTGGCTCCGGAAGTACTCTGAACCGGCTCCGTATGATAATTCTGGGGATCGATCAATGCATGACATGTTGTTAAAGAAGGGCGACACAGTGAAGGTCATTGCCGGCAAGGAAAAAGGAAAGACCGGCAAAGTTCTCAAAACGCTCGGCGAAAAGAAGCGGGTCGTCGTTGAGAAGGTCAATGTCGTCAAAAGACACAAGAGGCCGGATGCGAAGGGCAAGGGCGGAATCCTGGAGAAGGAGAGTTCTATCCATGCCTCCAACGTGATGCTTCTCTGTAGCAAATGCAACACGGGTGTTCGAATCGGACATCAGGTTCTGGAGGATGGGAAGAAAGTCCGCATTTGCCGAAAATGCCAAGAAATATTGGATGCATAGGGTCATGGTGATGGCAAGACTGAAGGCACATTACGATAAGGAAGTGATCCCGGCTCTGATGAAGGAATTCGGATACCGGAATAAGATGCAGGTTCCGCGAATTGAAAAGATCATTGTAAACATGGGACTGGGTGAAGCGATCCAGAACGTGAAGATCCTTGAGAGCGCGGCCGCGGAGATTGCCCTCATCACCGGGCAGAAACCCATCATTACGAAGGCCAAGAAATCCATCGCCACATTCAAGCTGCGGCAGGGGATGTCCATTGGCTGCTGTGTAACCCTTCGAAGCGAAAGAATGTATGAGTTCTTTGACCGGCTTGTCAATGTGGCGCTTCCACGGGTTCGTGACTTCCGCGGGATTTCACCGAAGTCCTTCGACGGGAGGGGAAACTTTGCGATGGGGCTGAAAGAGCAGATCATTTTTCCGGAGATCGATTACGACAAGATCGACAAGATCAAGGGTATGAATGTTGTGATCGTGACGAGCGCCAGGTCTGACGATGAAGCAAGATACCTGTTGAAGCTCATGGGAATGCCCTTCAGAAACTGAGAGAAAACAAAAGAGGATTTCGGGAGGATCGGGCGTGGCGAAGAAGTCCCTGCTTGCCAAGGCAAAACGGAAGTTGAAATTCTCGGTTAGGCAGTATAACCGTTGTCCGATTTGCGGAAGACCACGGGCGTACTACCGCAAATTTGACATGTGCAGGATTTGTCTACGGAATCTTTCCCTGAAAGGGGATGTTCCAGGCGTGATCAAATCCAGCTGGTAACCCAATATTCGAGGAGTTTTCACGATGGGGATGACGGATCCGATTGCGGATATGCTAACCCGGATCAGAAATGCAAACCGGGTTCATTTCAAGAGTGTTGATGTCCGGCTCAGCCGGATCAACCTGGATATTGCAAAGGTGTTGAAGCGGTCTGGATTCATTGGTGGATTCGACGTGAAAAAGGACAGCGACGGGATGGAGTTCCTTCGGGTGTATCTCCGATATCCTGATCCCAGAAAGACGGTCATAACCGGCATTCAGCGGGTAAGCAAGCCGGGCAGAAGAGTTTACGTAGGTTGTGAAAAAATACCAAAAGTTCTGAACGGCTATGGTATCGCCATTCTGTCCACCTCAAAAGGTGTCATGACGGACCGGGAGGCGAGAGAACAGAATGTGGGTGGCGAGGTTCTTTGCAGCGTTTGGTAACGTTGCGGGACGCAAAGTGCAGGAGAACGGATTCCATGTCCAGGATTGGTAAGAAACCGATAGAGCTTCCCGACGGAGTGAAGATCCACCAGGAGGGAGACACCGTTCGGGTGGAAGGCCCGAAGGGGGTCCTTTCAGCGGTGATTCCCCAGGGAATTCAAATGATTGTGGAAAACAAACAGATCACGGTCCAGAGAAACACCGACAATCGCTTTGATCGATCCTTTCACGGATTGACGAGGACCCTGGTCGCCAACATGGTGACGGGTGTCAGTGGAGGTTTTGAGAAGGGACTGGAAATCTCGGGCGTTGGATACCGCGCCGAACTGGTTGAAAAAAACCGGTTGAAACTCATTGTCGGATACTCCAGCCCTTTAGAATACAACATTCCGGAAGGAGTCAATGTCAAAATCGAAAAGCAGGTAAACCTGCTCGTTACGGGCATTGACAAACAATTGGTGGGCCGCGTGGCCGCCGAGATCCGGGCACTCCGAAAGCCGGAGCCCTACAAGGGAAAAGGGATCCGATACACGGGAGAGACAGTGCGAAGGAAGGTTGGGAAATCCATCGGCTCCAAGTAAAAGGCTGAGGCGCCGCGACAGAGAGGTGAACCATTGTCGTCCAAAAGGATTCAGCGGATCAGGGATAAAAGAAAGAAGAGGGTTCGGGGAAAGCTCTTCGGCACGGGTGGTCGGCCCCGGCTTTCGGTATTCCGAAGTTCGAAGCATATTTACGTACAGGCCATCAATGATCAGGAAGGTAGAACGCTGGTGGAAGCATCCACCCTGCATGCGGATCTTAGGGGCCGCGTGACGGACCTGAACAAGCAGGACGCAGCCAGAGAGGTCGGCAAGCTTGTGGCGCGCCGCCTGATGGATCTGGGAGTCCGGCAGGCTATATTCGATAGGGGAGCTTATCTCTTTCATGGCCGGGTGAAAGCCTTGGCCGATGCAGCGCGGGAGGCCGGTCTGGATTTCTAATATGAGCCGAGAGTTTGAAGGAAGGAAGGGGTCCTTGGAGAAGAGAGGCATGGAGGAGTCGGAACTCCTCGACCGCGTTATTACCATCAACAGGACGGCAAAGGTGGTCAAGGGCGGGAGAAGATTCCGTTTCAGCGCCATCGTCGTTGTCGGAGACGGAAAGGGTTCGGTGGGAGCCGGTCTGGGGAAGGCGCATGAAGTACCGGAGGCGATTCGCAAGGGGATGGAGCAGGCAAAGAAGAACATGAGTCCCGTAGCGGTCATCCAGGGTACCATCCCGTATGAAGTGATCGGCGAATATGGAGCAGGAAGGGTTCTTCTGAAGCCTGCCTCTCAGGGAACGGGATTGATCGCCGGCGGAGCCGTGCGGGCTGTCCTTGAATGTGCAGGTGTCCATAACATATTGACGAAATGCCTGGGGTCCCATAACCCCCACAATCTGGTGAAAGCTACACTGGAAGGCCTTTCCCAGTTAAGACGGCCGGAAGATATTGCGGCCCTGAGGGGAAAATCCTGAAAATCCGGGAGATGCGGTTGTGGATAAAAAACTGAAAATAACACAGGTGAAAAGCTATATCGGCCGGCCGGAGGCTCATCGAAAAGTCCTCAAAGGGATGGGGTTGGGAAAGATCAACCGTGCCGTTATTCTCGAGGATACACCGGCCATTCGTGGAATGGTGCAGAAGGTCATCCACCTTGTGGCGGTGGAAGAAATCGAGGTCCGAAGCTGATGAATCTTGGATCGTTAAAGCCTGCCGAGGGTTCGCGAAAGAAAAAGAAGCGCGTAGGCCGGGGTGAAGGATCCGGTCATGGCGGAACATCGTGCCGAGGCCACAAGGGACAGAACGCACGCTCGGGAAGCAGCAGGAATCCGGGATTTGAAGGCGGCCAGATGCCTCTGTACCGCAGAATTCCCAAGAGAGGCTTCCGCAATCCGTTTCGCAAGGACATCGCGATTATCAACGTCAGCCAATTGAACCGATTTCCGGAAGGAACCGTGGTCGACGAAGCATTGCTGATTCAGTGCGGAATTGTCCGTCGCCTGGGGGATGGGATCAAGGTTCTGGGCAAGGGACTGATTGACAGACCCCTGTCGGTGAAGCTGGAGATGGTCAGCCGGGGGGCCCGAGAGAAGATTCAGGCAGCCGGCGGCTCCGTCGTCGAGGGGGCCTGAACTTGTTAGGCGGGTTCTCAAACATCCCGAAAATCCCGGAACTCCAGAAAAGGATTCTCATCAGCCTTTTGCTGTTGTCGGTTTATCGGATTGGGGCTCATGTCCCGACCCCTGGGATCGATTCCGTGGCGCTGGCGGCTTTTTTCGAGCAAGCCAGGGGATCCCTGCTGGGGCTCTTTGACATGTTTGCGGGAGGAGCACTGAGTAATTTTTCCGTGTTCTCACTGGGCATCATGCCCTACATCAGTTCCTCCATCATCCTGCAACTCCTGACCATCGCCATTCCACACCTGGAGAGGCTCTCCAAGGAGGGTGAGGCCGGAAGAAAGAAAATCACCCAATATACCCGTTACGGAACGGTTCTGCTCAGCATCATTCAGGGTTTTGGAATCGCCGTGGGGCTTGAGAACATGGCCGGTCCGACCGGTGCTTCCATTGTCCTCGATCCGGGCTGGGGATTCCGACTCATGACCATGATCACCCTCACAGCGGGTACTGCGTTTATTATGTGGCTGGGGGAGCAGATCACGGAACGGGGGATCGGGAACGGGATTTCGCTGATCATTTTCGCTGGGATCGTCTGCCGCGCACCGGCGGCGATTTTCAACACGTTCCGGCTGCTCTCCAGCGGTGAAATGGGAATTTTCTTTATTCTTCTCTTGATCATCCTGATGTTAGGTGTGGTCGGTGTGATCGTCTTCGTGGAGAGCGCACAGAGGAAAATTCCGATCCAGTACGCGAAGCGGGTCGTGGGGAGGAAGGTTTACGGCGGTCAGACAACGCACCTTCCGCTCAAGGTAAATACGGCGGGCGTTATCCCGCCCATTTTTGCGTCCTCAATCATCATGTTCCCGGCGACGTTGGCAAATTTTATCGCACATCCCTGGATGAAGGTCGTTTCCGATGCGCTGGTTCCGGGTAGGATGGCTTACGAACTTTTATACGTTGGGTTCATTGTCTTCTTTTGTTACTTCTACACGGCGGTTGTCTTCAATCCCGTCGACGTGGCGGACAATATCAAGAAATATGGCGGTTACATTCCCGGGATCCGGCCGGGAAAGAAAACAGCCGAGTATATCGACGCAGTATTGTCGAGACTGACCTTCGGAGGCGCGATTTACGTTTCCGCGGTTTGTGTGCTGCCGAGTATTCTGATCAGCAATTTCAACGTACCTTTTTATTTCGGCGGAACGGCTTTGCTGATTGTGGTGGGTGTTGCCTTGGACACGGCGGGGCAGATCGAGACACATCTTTTAACAAGGCAGTACGAAGGATTTCTGAAAAAAAGCCGTCTCGCCAAGCGGCGTTGATGCAGGATAAATCAGACGGCTGTTATGGTTATTCTTAAATCGCCTGCAGAAATAGAAACCATCCGGGCCGCCAATCAGATTGTGGCGGAGATACTCCGAGAGTTGGAGTCGATGGTAAAACCGGGAATCACGACCCGGGAACTGGACAGGCACTCTGAAATGCTGGCCCGGAAAAAGGGAGCAAAGCCCGCGTTCAAGGGATATAGGGGCTACCCTTTCTCACTCTGTGCTTCCGTGAATGCGGAGGTCGTCCACGGGATGCCGTCGGATCGTATTCTCAGGGACGGGGACATTATCGGATTGGACTTTGGAGCCCTGTACCAGGGATACTATGGAGATTCCGCCATTACTGTTCCCGTGGGGGAGGTTTCCGACGAGGCAACAAGATTGATCCGAGTCACAGAAGAGTGTCTTTATAAGGGTATTGAGCAGGCAAAAGGCGGACAGAGGCTGGGTGACATTTCCGCAGCCATCCAGAGACATGTGGAGGATGCAGGGTTTTCTGTCGTGAGAGATTTCGTCGGTCATGGAATCGGCAAGACACTTCACGAAGAGCCGCAGATTCCGAACTACGGAATGGAGAAGCGCGGGATTGAATTGAAAGCGGGAATGGTTCTTGCCATCGAACCCATGGTCAATCAGGGGGGATGGCGGGTGCGAGTGATGAATGACGGATGGACGGTTGTGACGGCCGACGGGAAACTGTCCGCTCACTTCGAGCATTCGATCGCAATCACAAAAAATGGCCCCGTGATCTTGAGCCGTATACAGTAAGACCGGAATTTTCTGTTGAGGATTTGGAGGGAGCCGGGACGGAACGATGGCAAAAGAAGAACCAATAGAAGTGGAAGGCAGGGTTGTCGAACCTCTGCCAAACGCCATGTTCCGGGTGGAACTGGAGAACGGTCACCGCGTTCTGGCCCACATATCCGGGAAAATGCGAATGCATTTTATCAAGATTCTTCCGGGGGACCGGGTCACTGTGGAGCTTTCACCATATGACCTGACCCGGGGAAGAATCATATATCGGGCAAAATGAAAGGCCGACAGATCGCCCGGGTTGATTGGCAAGGGGAGTCTGACGGCAGGGAGGGTGTGTCGTGAAAGTACGGTCTTCCGTGAAGAAAATGTGTGAAAAATGCAAGATCGTCAAGAGGCGTGGCGTGCTCAGGGTAATCTGTGAGAATCCGAAGCATAAGCAGCGTCAGGGATAATACGTACCAGGAGGTTTTCAGTGGCGCGCATTGCCGGAGTGGATTTGCCGAAAAACAAGCGGATGGAGATCGCCCTGACCTACATCTACGGCATCGGTCGGACGAAGTCCCAGGAGATTCTAAAAGAAGCTGGGATTGCTCCGGAGACGAAGACGGATGTCCTTGCCGATAGTGAGATTACTGCCATCAGGAACATTATCGATCGGGACCACAAGGTGGAGGGAGATCTTCGCAGGGATGTGTCCATGGCCATCAAGCGGCTGATGGATCTGGGTTCCTACCGGGGTTTGAGGCACAGGAAGGGACTGCCCGTACG
>CAYNEJ010000034.1:0-621 GCA_964396205.1 uncultured Syntrophaceae bacterium | reverse complement strand
CAGCGTACCCGAACCAACGCAAGGAGCCGGAAAGGTCCCAGGCGGGGTGTCGGGGCCAAGAAGAAGTAGCGACGAAGCGCTCACGGAGGAATCATGGCTAGGCCAGCGCGAAAGACGGGCAAGAAAAAGGAAAAAAAGAACATCGCGGAAGGGGTTGCCCATATCCAGTCGACGTTCAACAACACCATCATCACCATCACCGACCTCAGCGGAAACGTGATCGCCTGGTCCTCCGCAGGAGTGCAGGGTTTCAAGGGTTCCCGGAAGAGCACGCCCTTCGCGGCGCAGATGGCGGCGGAGGATGCGGTCAAAAAGGCCAAGGAGCACGGGATGAGATCCGTTCAGGTGTATGTGCGTGGACCTGGTGCGGGTAGGGAATCGGCCTTGAGGGCGCTCCAGGTTGCCGGTCTGAACATCAGCCTGATCAGAGACGTCACCCCGATCCCACATAACGGATGCCGTCCGCCCAAAAGGCGGCGAGTGTAAGACCCGGACACATTTCATCCGGGCAGATTTCCAATAACATTAGCAGATGAGCTGAGGGAGGAACCGTTGGCGAGATACACGGAATCAGCATGCAGGCGGTGCCGAAGAGAAGGGCTGAAGCTTTTCCTCAAGGGA
>CAYNEJ010000033.1:0-26940 GCA_964396205.1 uncultured Syntrophaceae bacterium | reverse complement strand
AGCAGGGGGTTGATGTCCAGCTCCCGGATCTCGGGGTGCCGGACCGCCATGTCGGAGAGGCTGACCAGGATCCGCTCCACCGCCTCGATATCCGCCCTGGGGCGCCTGCGGAAGCCCGTCAGGAGCTTGTAGCCGCGGATTTCATGGATCATCCGGTGGGCCTCGTCGCGGTCTATGGGGGCCAGGCGGAAGACAACGTCCCGGAAGACCTCGACAAAGATGCCGCCCAGCCCGAACATGATCAGGGGTCCGGCGGAATTGCGCTGCACTCCGATGATGACTTCCTCTCCCCGGCCGGCCATTTTCTGGACCAGGACGCCGCGGATGCTCGCTTCCGGGTTGTAGGCCTTTGCGCCCTCGACGATGCGCGTGTACGCATCCGCCGCCTCTTCCCGGCTCCCGATCCCCAGGACGACTCCGCCCGCGTCGGATTTGTGGATGATTTCATCCGACACGACCTTCATGACGACGGGGAATCCCATCTCCGACGCGATGTCCGCGGCGTTTGACGCGCTGTCCGAGAGCCTGGTCGGCAGGACGGGGAACCCGTAGCAGCCCAGGAGGTCGAGCCCCTCGATTTCGCTCAGGTAGGTCCTGCCGGATGCCAGGTTGTCGCGGATGATCCGGGAGGCTCTCTCCGTGTCGTGCTGGATCGGCGTCGACGGCAGGCGCTCGCGATTGAGCCAGTTGGCGTATTTGAACAGGGCGGCGAAGGCCTTGGCGGTGTTTTCCGGGAATCGATAGACGGGATAGCCGTGCTCCTGGAGGAACTTCACCCCCGCGGAGACGTCCACGATGCCCATGAAGCAGCAGAGGATGGGTTTGGCCGACCGCCGGGCGACCCGGACGATGGCCTCCGCGGTGCCCAGGGAGTCGGTCATGGACTGGGGGGTCAGGATGACCAGCGCCCCGTCCACGCCGGGGTCGTTGATGACGGCCCGCAGGGCGTTTTCATACCGCTCCTGGGTGGCGTCCCCGATGACATCGACGGGGTTGTGGATGTTGGCGGTCTGGGGGAGATGCCGGGCGAGCTCCTCCACCGTCTCCTGCTGGAACTGCGCGAGCTCGAGATCGGAGGAGACCGTCATGTCGGTGGCCATGATGCCGGGGCCTCCGGCGTTGGTGATGATGGCCACGCGCCGCCCCGCGGGAAGCTTCCGCATCGTTTTTCCCAGGCTGCTCTCCTGCTTGTACGTGAAGGCGTTGGCATAGTCGAAGAGCTCGTCAATCGTGTCCGCGCGGATGATGCCCGACTGCTTGAAGATCGCGTCGTAGACGGCCTCGGAGCCGGCGAGGGCGCCGGTGTGGGATGCCGCGGCCTGGGCTCCGGCGCGGGTGCGTCCCGACTTGATGACCAGGATCGGCGTGGGGTGCCTGCCCATGGTGATTTCCCGGGCCGCCTCGATGAACTCCGATCCCCTCCTGAGCTCCTCGATGTACAGCATGATGACGGACGTGTCCGGGTCCCCGTGCAGGTAGCGCAGCAGGTCCAGTTCGTCCACGTCGGCCTTGTTGCCGATGGAGATGAACTTGGAGAAACCGAAATCCCGGTCGGCGGCGAAATCCAGGACGGCCGTGCACAGGGCGCCGCTCTGGGAGATGAAGGAGATGCGGCCGGCCGCCGGCATCCGGGCCGAGAAGCTGGCGTTCAGCCGGATGGTCGAGACGGGATTGATCACCCCGAGGCAGTTCGGCCCGACGACGCGAACCCCCGCCTCGCGGCAGACGGCGACGATTTGGTTCTCAATCTCCAGCCCCTCGCTGCCGACCTCACGGAAACCGGCGGAGACGATGACGATGCCGTGCACGCCTTTTGCGACGGCCTCCTCGACGGCCTTGAGCGTCTGCCGGGGCGGCAGGACGAGGATCGCCAGGTCGACGGCGTCGGAGATGTCGCCGATTGCCGGGACGGATTTGACGCTGAGGATGGATTTCGCCCTGGGATTGACGGGAAACAGGGTGCCCTGGTATCCGCCCTTGAGGATGTTGGCGAAGATGTCATGGCCGACTTTTCCGGTTTCGGAGGAGGCGCCGACGACGGCAATGGATTTGGGCCAGAATATGGCATCGAGATTTTCAAAAGATCGTCTTCTCTCGTCCATCGATGTTTCCCTCCCTTCGGAAAGACGAAATAAACGGTGCCCTGCCTTATGGGGAAAGGCACGGCCATGATGGCCCTGTTCTCCCGGCGCGCGGTCGTCCGCCGGACAAAGATGCCCGCAAGGTCTTCCCGACGGAATTCCCCGTCGGCGGGGGTATTCTAACCATACTCAAGTTCCATCTGCAACCACGACGACGGTCCGACGGGCGGGGCGCGGGCGGTCGGCCGCGCGGCTGCGGCGATTCCCGCGAAATCCCCGGCCGCGGGCATGCCGCCGGCCGGCCGCCGTCCCCGGAGCGGGATCGCTCATTGGAAAAAAGGGGTGTCTCTGGTATAAAAAAAGAGCATGATATTGAAACGCTGCGGTTGCGGAGGAATCCGGATATTCCACGTTGGAGGACGGAAGGCTGTGATGCCCTGAGCGGAGGGATGGAAAATGGCGGATCCGACGGCGGTGTGGAAAAAGCTTTACCCGGACAAATTTGCCCCGGAGGAGGAGGTCTTCGGCAGAATCAACCGCGGGAATACGATTTTTGTGGGAACCGCCTGCGGGGAGCCTCAATACCTCGTCCAATGCCTGACCGATTTCACCCGTGAACATCCCAAGGCGTTTTTCGACGCCGAGATCCTGCACGTCATGACCCTGGGGGTCGCCCCCTATGCCGACGAGAAGTTCAAGCAGAACTTCCGGCACAACTCCTTCTTCGTCGGCGACAGCACCCGGGGCGCCATCAACCGGGGGGCCGCCGATTACACGCCGGTTTTCCTGTCCCGGCTGCCGCGCCTGTTCCGCAAGAAGATGATCCATCTCGATGTGGCCCTGATCCAGGTGTCCATGCCGGACAAGCACGGCTACGTCAGCCTCGGCATCAGCGTCGACATCGTCAAGGCCGCCCTGGAGAGCGCCTCCCTCATCATCGCACAGGCAAACCGGTTCATGCCCCGGACGCACGGCGACAGCCTGCTCCACCTGGAGGGCATCGACTTCCTGATCCACCACGACGAGCCGCTTCTCGAGTATTCCCCCAAGGCCGACACGAACATCAGCCAGCGGATCGGGCAGTATGTCGCCCGGCTCGTGGAGGACGGCGACACGATCCAGGTGGGGTACGGGAACATCACCAATTCCATTCTCGACAACCTGAAGGAGAGAAGGCACCTGGGCGTCCACAGCGAGCTTCTCAACGACGGGATCGTGCGAATGATGAAAGAGGGCGTGATCGACAACACCATGAAGAAGATCGACCGCGGCAAGACCGTCGCCACCTTCTGCATGGGCAGCCGGGAGACCTACGAGTTCATCGACGACAACCCGGCCATCGAGTTCCGGACCATCGACTATACGAACAATCCGCTGATCATCGCCCGGCAGGAAAACATGGTGGCCATCAACAGCGCCCTGGAGATCGACCTGACGGGACAGGCGACGGCCGAGTCCATCGGAAAGACGTTTTACAGCGGCGTGGGGGGACAGGCGGACTTCATGCGGGGGACGGCCCTGTCTCCCCGGGGAAAGAGCATCCTGACCATTCCTTCGACGGCGGACGGGGAGACGAGGTCCCGGATCGTTCCCTACCTCAGCGAAGGGGCCGGCACCACCCTGATCCGGGCGGACATCGAATACGTGGTCACGGAGTACGGGATCGCCTACCTCCAGGGAAAGAACGTCCGGGAGCGGGCCATGGCCCTGATCTCCATCGCCCACCCGAAGTTCCGGGCCGGGCTGATCGAGGAGGGAAGGAAGGCGGGGCTTCTTTACAAGGACCAGGCCTTCATCCCCGGCCAGCAGGGCATGTATCCGGAGGAGCTGGAGTCCTTCCGGACGACCCGGAAGGGGATGCGGATCTTTTTCCGGCCGATCAAGATCAGCGACGAGACCCTGCTGAAGGATTTTATCTATTCGCTGTCCGATCAGAGCCTGTACCGCAGGTTCATCTCGGTCCGCAAAGACATGCCCCACGAGCGGCTCCAGGAGCTCGTGGTGATCGACTATACGCAGGAGACGGCCATCCTGGCGATCGTCGGCTCGGAGGATAACGAGCAGATCGTCGGCGTGGGACGCTATTTCATCGACTCGTCGAGCCACACGGCGGAAGTGGCCTTCGCCATCCGCGACGACTTTCAGAACCGCGGCATCGGATCGGAGCTCTTGTCCTACCTCACCTACCTGGCCAAGAGGCAGGGCTTGCTCGGCTTCACCGCGGAGGTTCTGGCTGAAAACGAGCCCATGATGCACGTTTTCGAAAAGGGGGGCTTCATCATGGAGAAGCGCAACCTGGCGGGGGTTTACGAATTGAAGATGTCCTTCCGGGACTGACGGTCCCGCGGAGAGGGAGGGGCGGCGGCCGTGGATTCATGTTCGCGAAGAGGCGAAACGACAAGGGCGGAATGCAGGAGGTGACGGTATGAAGAGAATCGTCGTCGCGTCGATGGCGGCGGGTGACGGCAAGACAAGCATGATCGTCGGGATCGCCAGGGCGATCGGCAAGAAGATCGGATATCTGAAGCCTTTCGGGGATCGTCTTCTCTACCGGAAGAAGAGGCTCTGGGACTATGATGCGGCCCTGGTCACCAGGGTCTTCCGCTTGAAGGAGAAGGCGGAAGACATCACCGTCGGGTTTCGCCACGCCAAGCTCGGCTATCTGGCCGATGAAGGGACGGCCCGGGAAAAGGTCCTGGAAATCCTGGACGGCGTCTCGCCGGACTGTGAATATCTCTTTGTCGAAGGGGGGAAAGGCCTGGCGTACGGCCTGTCCATTCACCTGGATCCCCTTTCCCTGAGGCGCTATCTGAACGGAACGCTCCTGTTCGTGGCGAACGGGTCGGGCGAAGACGGCGGCCTGGACGACCTGCTGGCGCTTCAGAAATACCTGGCGGCGGAAAAGGACACCCTCTCGGGGGTCATCATCAACAAGATCAAGGATCCGGACGATTATCGCGAGGTGTTCCTGCCGCGCATCGAGCGGCTGGGAATCCCCATTCTTGGACTCGTCCCGGAGCGGCGGGAGCTCGGCTGCCTGTCGGGCCATCATCTGGCGGATCGTTTTTTCGCCACCGTTCTCACCGGCGGGGAGCACCTCGGCCGGCTGATCGAAAACGTGCTCGTCATGCCCATGGACCTCTCGGAGGCCCGAAAGCATCCCCTCTTTTCCGCACCGGGCAAACTGGTCATGACGGACGGGAACAGGCCGGATCTGGTCGAGGCCGCTCTCGAGGGAGACACCTCCTGCGTCCTGTTGACGGGCGGCATCGAGCCGCCGGACGGTCTCGTGGCCAGGGCTCGCGATCTGGGCATCCCCTTGCTGCTCGTGTCCCTGGACCTTGTCTCCTCCATCCGGCAGGTCGATCGGATGGAGCCCCTGCTCATGCAGAACGACCCGGTCAGGATCGGAATCCTGGAAGACCTGGTGAGGGAGAACGTCCGGCTGGAGGCATTTCTTTCCTGAAGCGGCGGGCTTCCTGACCTGCATCCGGCAGCTCCGCTGTCCGGCGGGTTCCCGTCCCGGACTTCGGGCGACAAAAAACCTCCCCGATCGGCTTTGCGAATCGGGGAGGTTTTTCAGTCCTTGAGCGTTGTGGCCGCTTCCTACCGTCTCATCTTGTCAATGGAGAAATTGTACCAGTTCCGGTTGTTGAAGGCCTCCTTGATGATTCCCGCGGCGACCGGAACGGTGCAGTTTTCCATGTTGATCACCAGGTCGTAATTCATGGGATCCGTCATGTCGGCATGGAAGTAGCGGCGGATAAACGCCTTGCGGTCCGATTCCGTCCGCATGACGTTCCGCTGGGCTACTTTCTTTGAAACGCCGCAGGCCTTCGCCACGTTCTGGATCCTCATCTCCATCGGAGCGACCACCAGCACGCGGAGGCATACCTCTCTGGGCAGGATGTAGCTGGCCCCCCTGCCGAGAATCACGGCGTGGCCGTGGGCGCCGATGGTGCTGATCACCCGGGTCAGCTGCTCGATGTATTCATAAGGCCAAACCTGGCGCTCCGTCGAGAGGAAGGCGAGCCACTCCTTCACGATGCCGCTGTCCTGCTCGTCCAGGGTAGCAACGACCTTTTTGCTCGTGTTCGTGTTCTTGGCGATCTCTTCGATGATTTGCTGATCGAAGGCGTCTATTTTCAGGTCCTCGGCAAGCTGTTTCGCGATCTGCGAAGCATTGGCGCCCGGCAGGCGGGAAATGGTGATCACCGGACGGACTGGTTTCTTGTACTTCTTCTTCTGATCGACCTGCCACCGCTTGATCTGCTTCTCGATGATTTTGTCCAATGTTTCACTGGGATACGTTTCCATCGTCCTATAACCTCCTTGTCCGTTCCAAAGATAGGTCCTCAAAGACTCAATCCCTGCCGCACCCCGTGAATATTTATATCGATGCCCGTTTCCTTAATCAAGTGAAAAAGCTGGAAGTGAGCAGAGGGAGAGATCCGGGCAAACGGGCCGGCCGGTCGATGACGATCCCTGAGCATTCCATCCGGGCATGTCAGGTTCCCTTCCTCAGGTTGTACTTGATCATCTTGAGCTGCAGCCCCTTGCGGCTCATCCCCAGTTCCCGGGCGGCCCGGGTCACGTTGTTTCCGCAGGCCTCCAGAACCGAGAGAATCATCTGCCGCTCGATCTCCTCGGACTGTTCCTTGATGAGCTTTTTAATCGGTTCCCGCTGGTCCGAGCGCCCGGAAGACGCTGTTTCCGGGACCGCCGATTTCAGCTCGGGCGGAAGATATTCCGCGCACAACGTGTCCTTCGAGGCCATGAGGACCAGTCGCTCCATGACGTTTTCCATCTCCCGCACATTTCCCGGCCAGTCATAGCGCTGGAAAACCTCCAGGAGCTCCCGTTCCGCTCCCTGGAGCGTCCGCTCGAACTTGTGGTTGAACTTCTGGAGGAAGAAGTCGACCAGGGCGGGCATGTCCTCACGGCGCTCCCGAAGCGGCGGGATCCAGATCGGGAAGACATTCAGCCGGTAGTAAAGATCTTCCCGGAAACGGCCCTCCTTCACCTCCTGCTGGAGATTCCGGTTTGTCGCGGCAATCAGGCGGACGTCCACCTTGATCGTCTTGAGTCCTCCCACCCGCTCGAACTCCTGCTCCTGGATGACCCGCAGGATCTTGACCTGCATGTCCCGGGACAGCTCGCCGATCTCGTCCAGAAAAAGGGTTCCCTTGTGCGCCAGCTCGAACCGCCCGGGCTTGCTCACCACGGCCCCGGTGAAGGCGCCCTTCTCATAACCGAAGAGCTCGCTCTCCATGAGGTTTTCCGGGATGGCGGCGCAGTTGATTTTCAGAAAGGGGTTGGCCCTGCGGGTGCTGTTGAGATGCACGGCCTGGGCGGCCAGCTCCTTTCCCGTTCCCGTTTCCCCGGTGATCAGGACCGTCGTTGTCGTCGGGGCGACGCGGCGGATTGTCTCGAACAGTTCCGTCATGGCCTCCCCGCGGCCGATAATGCCCCCGTGATCCAGTTCCCCCGGACCGGGGACGACCTCGTTGTCGTCGAGGGTCTTCGTCTGGATCGCTTTCCGGATGACGTTCTTGATCTCGTCCTGCTCGAAAGGCTTCGTGATGTAGTCGAAAGCACCTTTTTTGAGGGCGTCCACGGCCGTCGCAATCGTGCCGTAGGCGGTGATCATGATGACTGGCAGGCCCGGCCGGTCCTGCCGGATCGCGTCGAGCAGGGCCATTCCGTCCATCTTCGGCATCTTCAGGTCCGTGATGATCGCCGAGACTTCTTCCTTCTTGAGGACCTTGAGCGCCTCGAGGCCGTCCGCAGCGAGGAGGACGTCAAAGCCTTCCTTCCTCAGCATGGCCTGCAGGACCAGCCGCATGTTCAGTTCATCGTCCACGATGAGAATTCTGTGCATTGCAGATCCTTTTCAATTGGGCGGCCGGCCGGCGAATGCCGGCCTTCATGCCGCAATGGGCCGGAGGCTCCGGGGACTCCGGGAGTCACGACGGAAGACCGACCCGGATGACAAAAATGCTTCCCCGGCCCGGGAGAGACTTGGCCCGGATATGGCCGCCGTGTCCCCGCATGATCCGCTGGCAGATGGCCAGTCCCAGGCCGACGCCCCGCTCCTTCGTCGTGAAAAAGGGCTTGAAGATGTTTTTCATGTCCTCCCGCCGGATCCCCGGTCCCGTGTCCCGGATGGTGATGGCCACCGTATCCCCCCCGTCGCTCTCGATCCTGCGGGTGCGCAGCATCAGTGTGCCCCCCTCCGGCATGGCCTCGATGGCGTTCATGGCGATGTTGAGGATGACCTGGACCAGCTGTTCCGGGTCCGCGTTCACCGCCGGCAGCTCGGGGCGGAGGTCCGTCTGGATGGCGATCTTTTCCGACAGGATGTTGGCCCGGATGACGTCCACGGCCCGCTCGACGACCCGGTTGATATCCTGGGGCTTCAGGTCGGGCTGGTAGGGACGGGCGAAATTCAGGAATTGCGACACCACCCGATTCAGCCGGTTCACTTCCTCGATGATGACGTCCACCAGTTTCCGGTTCTCCTCCGAGTTGACCTCGGAGCGGAGATACTGGGCGGCGCCCTTGATGGACCCCAGGGGGTTCCGGATCTCGTGGGCGAAAACGGGGGCCATCTCCTCCAGGAGGAGGGACTTTTCCCGCTCGAGTTTCTCGTCGAAGGCGAAGAGAGACCGGAGAAGGTCCCGGCTGTCCGGAAAGAGGAGCGTCAGGAGCTTCTTCAGGATCTCCCGGAGGGGTTCGATGGCAATGACAATGAGAAAGCTGGCCACCATCAGGTGCGTGAACGGCGGCGTCGTCCCGCCGTCGAAAAGCCTCAGGATCGCCCAGGCCATCAGGGTGGCCGTGACCGTGATGATCGCCAGGAGCAGCGTTCTCGCCATGATCTCCCTCAGCTCCGCCATCTGGGGATGGGTGACGAACATCAGAATGAAGTAGAGCAGGATGGCGATGAAGATGTTGGACAGGGGCGGAAATGCGCCGTGGAGGTGCTGGAACAGGTCGGCCAGGCTGAGGAGAAATGCGGCCGTGCCGGCCAGCGTGAGGTAGAGAAACCGCTTCTTCTCCGGCCCTGCGGCCCGGCGGGTGGTGAACAGGATCAGGGCCGCCAGGCAGACCAGCAGGATCCCGATTACGTATATCTCCAGGGCCATGGTGAAGGAGAAACGCTCCCGGAAAGGCGTGAAGGAGGCCGCGCCGAGGGCGATGCTGACGAGTGCCGTCACGGCTGCGTCCCGCCGGCGGAGGACGCGGCGGTCTTTTACCAGGTTCTGGAAGAAGGCCACCGTAAGGGGAGGGATCCCCAGGAGCCCGAGCATGGACATCGAATCCCAGAATGTTGCGGGAACCGCCGTCCCGAAAAACTGCCCCCCCTTGTGGAGGAAAACGAAGAAGCAGAGGGCCGCGAAAGACAGAAGGATCGGCCCCTTCTCTCTCCGCAGAAGGATGGAGACGCTGATGATGAGTGAAACGGCTGCGAGAGTGAATATTTCCATGGTTGCAGGGATATCCGCCGGGGAGTCCGGCATTCGGAGGCATGATAGGGGCAAAAGGGGGAAGACGTCAAGGCGGAGGACAAAAATGCCCGCGTTCGCGGGCTGCCGCAACGTCCGGTTCGTGAAGACGAGAAACGACACCCTGCCATTGCCATGGGAAGGAGACGCCCGGGAGAGGCGTGTTTATTGGCAATGGCAGGGTTGTGCGTGCATTCAGGCCCTATCGGATCCCTCTCCTGGGATGGCGTACCGGAAGCAGCGGTCGGCCTGGTAAAACAGGGTGAAACGCTCGATTTTCCTGGGCGTCATGTGCTTCGGAGCCCGAACTTTCATCTGGACCGGCATCATCTGCAGTTCCATGTCCCCGAAATAGAGATTTTCCATGCTGAACCAGCCGTCCATGACGGGTCCTTCACTTTCTCCCGTCTCCGGACTGTCGGCCTGCCACAGCTGTTCGAGCACCGTGCTGGCTTCGGCGTAGTAGAAGACGCCGTCCGTTTCCTGCCGGGATGCGATCCCCTCCAGTTTCTTTACCGGCTTGACCGACGCTGCGCTCTTGGCCACTCTTTTCTTTCTCATGACACCCTCCTTGGGTCGAATGGTTGGTTGCTGGACGAAGCAATTCCTTTGCCTTTCCCAATACAGGATCCATGCCAATGACCACAGCGTCTCGGCCATTTCGTAACCATTCATATTAAAAAGGAATATGCGTTTGTTCCCGCCGTGTGGCCGGCCGGTTTGGCACCCGGCGGTGCGTAAAACCTTACGCAGTGCGTAGAGGCTTGCACAGACCGGAAGGGACGCCTCGAAGGCCTCCAAAGCGCCGGAAATGCTTCGCTTGCGGCTGCCGTCCCGGCCGGGTGCCCCGGTTTTCCGGGGCGGGACCTCGGGGAATGGGGAGGAGCAGGTCCGGTCTTCATTCCCATCCCTCTGTTTTTCTGCCGCACATATTCCTCGTGAGAACGGCTTGTTCGCCTCCGTCGGCGGAGCAGGGAAGCCCTGCTGGCATGGATGGTGCTTTGAGGCGCTCAAATCCGTCTGGATGGAGGTTGCAGAGATGCGGGAATCGTGCATTGCCGTCGTATTTCCGGGACAGGGGTGCCAGCGGCCCGGAATGGGCCGGGACTTTCATGAGGCCTTTGCCGTCAGCCGTCAGGCTTATGAAGAGGCGTCGGATACCCTGGGGTGGGATGTGGCGGCTCTTTGCTTTGCCGATGACGAACGGATTCACAGGACGGAGTACACGCAACCCTGCATCCTCACGACGGAGATGGCCATGTTCCGGGCCTTCCGGGATCTGACCGGTCTGGACCCCGCCCTCTTCGCCGGCCACAGCCTCGGGGAATTCACCGCCCTGGTGGCGGCGGGCGTACTCTCGCTGTCCGACGCCGTCCGGATCGTCCGGGAGAGGGGGCGGCTGATGCAGGAAGCCGTACCGGAGGGCGGTGCCATGGTGGCCGTGATCGCGGGCTTCCTGGATCCCGACGCGGTCCGGCAGGAGATGGAAGGACTCCCGGTGGACGTGGCGAACGTGAATTCTCCCCGGCAGATCGTTCTCAGTGGATTGAAGGAGGGGGTCGAGGAAGCCGTCGCCCGCCTCCGGAATTCGCTGGACGAGGGTGAGGGGTGCCGGTTCGTCCCCCTGACGGTGAGCGCGCCTTTTCACAGCCGCTTCATGAAATCCGCGGAGGCCCCCCTCGAGGATACCCTGCGGGAGATACGGCCCCGGATGGTCACGGAAGCGGCGCCCCGTGTCGCGTCAAACGCCTGCGGCGGCTTTCATGAACCCTCAGGCGACTCGGTGATCCGGAACCTCGTCCGGCAGGTAAGCGGAACGGTCCGCTGGGTGGACAACATGCAGGCCGTGGCGTCCCGGGCGGAGTCGATTTTCGAGATCGGGCCGGGAAGGCCGCTCCGCGATTTCTTCCGGGCCCTGGATGTGGACTGCACCTCCGTTTCCACCCTCTCGGCAGCCCGGAGGCTTTGCACCCGGAACACGGACGCCGCAGCCGCGCGGCCGACGGCATCATAAAGGAACCCGGCCGGCCGGGAATCAAATACGATTCAGGAGAGACATGGACTTCAACCTTGACGACAACCAGCAGATGCTCGTGGAATCGGTCCGCCGCTTCGTCCGGAGCGAGATCCTTCCGGGGATCCTCGAGAGGGAGCGAAAGGACGCCTTTCCCTGGGACATCATCCGCAAAATCTGGAACATGGGCATCATGAACCTGACCGTTCCCCCGTCCGTCGGGGGAAGCGGCGTGGATATCCTCACGGGCGCCCTCATCATCCGTGAACTTGCAGCGGGTGATGCCGGGATTGCCACGTCGGCCATGTGCAACGACCTGGCCAATGCGGTCATCGCCTTTCATGGAAACCCGGATCAGCAGGAACGCTTTCTCGGACCCTTCGTCGCAGCGCCCCTCCTGGCGTCCTTCTGCCTGACGGAGCCCGGGGCCGGCTCGGACAATTCGGCCATGACGACGTTCCTCCGGAAGAACGGGCAGGGCGATTATTGCCTGAACGGATCCAAGTGCTTCATCACCAACGCTTCCTTCTCCTCCCAGTTCACGGTCTTCTGCAAGCTGGAGAAGCCGGCGGGGCGGTTCCTGTCATGCGCGATCGTTCCCCTGCCGGACGCCGCACCGGAGAGCGGCGGCAGGGCACCGGAGCAGCGGGTGATCGACCTTCCGGGAGGCGGACGCATTCTCGTCGGGAGGCCCGAGGACAAGCTGGGGATCCGACTGTCGAACACGGCTTCCGTGACGTTCGAGGACGTGATCGTCCGTCCGGACCAGGTCATCGGGGACCGGAGGCTCGGCTTCTCCTACATTGTCGATGTCCTGGACTATGCCCGGCCCATGGTCGCGGCCATCGCCCTCGGGACGGCGCGCCGCGCCCTCGATCTGACCCTGGCCTACACCCGGGAGCGTAAGCAGTTCGGAAGCCGCATCTGCGACCTTCCCGTGGCCCGGGAGACCCTGGTGGCCATGTGGAAAAAGACGGAGCTGGCGGAGCTGGCCCTCCTGAAGGCCGCCGCAAAAATCCGGGAACAGGCGTCCGACCGGGGTCTCTACGCCTCCCTGGCGAAGAACACGGCGGCGGAGGCGGCCCTGTACTGCTCCGCCGAGGGGCTGCACCTGCACGGAGGATACGGGTTCACGAACGAATACGAAATCGCCAAGCTCGCCCGGGACGCCCATATTCTCGACATCTACGAGGGCGTCCGGGAGGTGCAGCACATGATCATGGGCCGGGAGATCGTCTGATGGCTCTGTATCTGCACGGCCTCGGGCACTATCACCCGGAAAACGAGATCACCAACCGGTTCCTGGAGGACCTGGACATCGGCACGACGGAGGAGTGGATTCTGGAGCGGGTGGGGATCCGGTCCAGGCGGACGATCCTGCCGCTGGACTATATCCGCGACACGAAGAACCGGGACATCCGGGAAGCCTACGAGGCCAGCCCTTACGGAAACGCCCGGACGGGGGCCCTGGCGGCCCGGATGGCCATCGAGCGGGCCGGGATCGCTCCCGGGGACATCGGCCTGGTCATCTCCGGCGGCTCCGCACCGGACAGCCTGACTCCGGCAGAGGCGGCGACCATTGCCGGCGAGCTGGGGATCGACGCCCCCTGCTTCGACCTGAACTCCGCGTGCACGAGCTTCGGCATGCAGGTGGCCTTCGTCTCCCGCATGAACCCGGAGCATCTTCCCGATTTCATCCTCCTGGTCAATCCGGAGAACCTGACACGCTCCGTCGACTACTCGGACCGGGCGTCGGCCGTGCTCTTCGGCGACGGGAGCTCCGCCGCCGTGCTTTCCGCTTCCGTGCCGTCAAGGATTTCCGTTTCAGGTTGTGAAGCGTCCTCGAAGCCGTCAGCCTGGGAAAAGGTATCGATTCGCCGCACAGGCTACTTTACGCAGGACGGGAACGCCGTCCAGGGATTCGCCATCCGCAGGACGACGGAGTCCATTCAGGGTCTCTGCCGGGCAGGAACGGAAAACGGAGGCCGGCTGATCTTTGTCGGCCACCAGGCCAACCTGGGGATGCTGCAGACCGTCTGCGCCCGGGCGGGCATCGAGGAAGCCGGCCACTGGCACAATGTCGAGCATTTCGGGAACACCGGTGCCGCCGGGGCGCCGTCCGTTCTCAGCCAGCGCTGGAACGACCTCCGGCCGGGGGACCGGGTGGCCGTGGCGCTGGTCGGCGCCGGCCTGACCTGGACCTGCATGGAGCTGCACGTGAGGAAGACCGCATGACCTATCGTGAATTCATGGAGCGCGGCCGGTTCGACCCGGAGCACCTGCTGGCCTTCGCCCACGGCAACCTGGTGGAGGACCCGCCCGCCGGATTCGACGCCCGGCTGCCGGCGCCGCCGTTCCTGATGGTGGACCGCATTCTTTCCATCACCTCGGGCGGTCGCGGGGGACGCATTGTGGCGGAGCAGGATATCCGCCCGGATGCCTGGTACTTCCAGTGTCACTTCCGAAACGACCCGGTGCAGCCGGGCTGCCTTGGCGTGGATGCGATCTGGCAGCTCCTGGGATTCTACTGCGTCTGGCGCGGCGGCCTGGGGTCAGGCCGGGCCCTGGGTTGCGGGGAGATTGACTTCGGCGGCCAGATCCGTCCTTACAGCCGCCTGGTCCGCTACGAGATTGACGTGAAACGCTACTCCCGGCTCCGGGAGTCGGAGGCGAGCATCGTGATCGGGGATGGAACCGTCTTCGTGGACGGGGAACCGGTGGCCCGGGTCGCCGGCGCGCGGACGGGACTGTTCCGGGACATCGCCTATCGGGACTTTCCCCACCGCTCCGCCCGCTCGGCGGGAGGAGTGGCCAAAGGAGGCACTTTATGAACATGAACGGCAAACCGGTGGCCATCGTCACCGGGGGCGGAACGGGCATCGGGGCGGCCTGCTGCCGCGCCCTGGCCGCCGACGGGTTCTGCGTGGGGGTCCACTACCGCAGCAGCATCTCCCCGGCGATGCGGCTGATCGAGGAGATGGGCGACGGCTTTCTCCTCCATGCCGACCTGGCCGACCCGGAGCAGGTGGAGGCCATGGTCCTGAAAATCAAGGAGATTGCCGGGAAAGTGGACGTCCTGGTGAACAACGCCGGCATCTCCATCAACGCCCCGATCCACGGGATGAACCTCGACCAGTTCGATGTCCAGCGGTCCCTGATGCGGGGGATCTGGTACTTCACCAAACGGGTGATCCGCCTGTTCATGCTGCGGAACGGTGGAGGGCGCATCATCAACATCTCCAGCGTCGTCGGTTCCACCGGGAACGCCGGCCAGATCGCCTACTGCATGGAAAAGGCAGCCATGGACGCGTTCACCCGCTCCCTGGCGAAGGAGTGCTCCGGGCGAAACATCCTGGTCAACTCCGTGGCGCCCGGATTCATCGAGACAGACATGACCGCCGGCCTCCCGGAGGAGGTCCGGGCGAAGATCCTGGGAGACATCCCCCTGGAGCGGATGGGCCGCCCGGAGGAGGTTGCCGAGGTCATCTCGTTTCTGTCCCGCAAGGGGTCCTACGTGACCGGATCGGTGATTCACGTCAACGGGGGGCTCTATGGCGGCTGATGCGCTTCTCCGGGCCAGGGTGCTGGAGGCCGTGCCGCAGCGCCCGCCGTTCCGCTTCATCGACAACATCCATGAACTGGACGAGAACCGGATCGTGGGCTCGTACCGCTTCCGGACGGACGAATCCTTCTACGCGGGGCACTTCCCGGGCCGTCCGGTGACACCCGGCGTGATCCTCGTGGAGGCCATGGCCCAGGTGGGTGTGGTTGCCCTGGGGCTTTACCTGTCGATGACGGGCGGCCGGGAGAGGATCGAGTCCCTGACGACCCTCTTCACCCTGGTGGAGGGGGTGGAATTCAAGGGAGTGGTGCGGCCCGGGGAGCGGGTCGTGACGGTGGGGGAGAAGATCTACTTCCGCAGGGGAACCCTGAAGTCCAGGGTCGCCATGACGCGGGAGAACGGGGAGGAAGTCTGCTCCGGCGTGCTGGCCGGAATGGGGGTGGTGCTTCATGAAGCGTAGAGTGGTTGTCACGGGGATCGGGGTGGCCGCGCCCAACGGCCACGGGCTCCCCGCTTTCGAGAAGGCACTCCGGGAGGGCGTCTCCGGCATCCGGTTCATCCCGGAGCTGAAGGATCTGAATTTCGCCTGCCAGGTCGGCGGGGTCCCGCAGGATTTCGACCGGGTCCGGAAGAGCTACTTCGATTTCGAGAAGCTGATGTCGATGAACGACAACATCGGCTATGCCTCGGTGACGGCCGTGGACGCCTGGCGGGATGCCGGCTTCGAACTGCCCGAGTCGGGGGACGACCGGGTGGACTGGGACACCGGGGCGATCGTCGGCTGCGGGATCGGCGGCATGGACACCATCGCCCGGAGCGTGGTGCCCATGGTCAACGAGGGAAAGGTGAGGCGCCTGGGGAGCCGGATCGTGGAGCAGGTGATGAACAGCGGGACCAGCGCGCGAATCGCGGGCCTGCTGGCCCTGGGGAACCAGGTGACCTCCAACTCGTCCGCTTGCAGCACGGGAAACGAGGCGATCATCGAGGCCGTCCAGCGCATCCGGGCCGGGCTCGCAAAGCGGATGCTGGCGGGAGGATCCGAAGGGGCATCGCCTTACATCTGGGCGGGCTTCGACGCCATGCGGGTCATCTGCCGGAAGTTCAACGAGACCCCCGAGGCGGCGTCGCGGCCCATGAGCGAGTCCGCGGCGGGCTTCGTCCCCGGCTCCGGGGGCGCGATCCTGGTCCTGGAGGACCTGGACACGGCCCGGGAACGGGGGGCGCGGATCTATGCGGAGATCCTGGGTGGTGCGGTCAACTGCGGGGGGCAGCGCATGGGGGGCAGCATGACCGCCCCCAATCCCGAGGGTGTCCGGAACTGCATCCGGATGGCCGTCCGGGACGCGGGCATCGACCCGGCGGAGATCGACGCCGTCAACGGCCACCTGACGGCCACCTACGCGGACCCCGGGGAGGTGGCCAACTGGTCCGAGGCGCTCGGCCGGGGGCCGGGAGATTTCCCCTGGATCCAGTCCACCAAGTCCATGATCGGCCACTGCCTCGGGGCGGCGGGGGCCATCGAGTGCGCCGCCGTGGCGCTCCAGCTCAAAGGGGGGTTTCTGCACCCGTCCCTGAACTGCGAGGACATCCATCCCGGCATCGAGGCCTTCGGGCACCGGATTCCCCGGGAGTGCGTCGAGGACGCGGATCTCAGGATCTTCGCCAAGGCCGGGTTCGGCTTCGGCGATGTGAACAGCTGTCTGATATTTAGAAAATGGGAGGAAAACGGAAGTCATGAGTGAACAGGAAATTTTCTCAAAAATGATCGGGATTCTCAGGCCTTATGTAAGGGATGCCTCGCTCCTCGACGGGGCGACCGCGGCAACGCATATCCTGGACGACCTGAAGGTCAACTCCGCCCGGCTGGTGGATGTCATCATCGGTTGTGAGGATGCCTTCGGGATCACCATCGAGGACGACGAGGCGGACGGCATCCGGACCATCGGCGATGCGGTGTCGCTGATCTTGAAGAAAGCGGAATGAAAAGCGGCGCGCATTCTTTCGAGGTGTGCCTGGAGAGGCAGGAGACCCGGGGCCGTCTGGCTTCCGTCGTCATGGCTCCCCTGTTTTTCCTCGGCATGCGTCTTCTCCGCTACCGGATCCGGGGTCTGCGGGAGATCCGGCGACGCTGGTCCGGGCTGCGGGGGGAGCATCCGGGGCCGTGGCTCCTCTGCGCCAATCACCTGACCCTCATCGACTCCCTGGTCGTGTCGTACGCCCTTTTCTCCCTGACCGACCATGTCGGCCGGTTTCGGGCGGTTCCCTGGAACCTGCCGGAGGAGAAAAACTTCGGCGGGTCGCGCCTCCTGGCCGCGATCTGCTACCTTGCCAAGTGCATCCCTGTGCAGCGCGGCGGCGACCGGGGGGATGTGCGGGCCGTGCTGGAGAAGTGCCTCTGTCTTCTTCGGGGAGGCCGGAGCATCCTGATCTTTCCGGAGGGTGGACGGTCCAGGAGCGGCCGGGTGGAGCCGGCCCGGGTTTCCTACGGGGTCGGCAGGCTTCTCGCAGAGTCCGCGGAAACCCGTGTTCTCTGCCTGTACGTCCGGGGCGATGGGCAGGATTCCTGGAGCGATTATCCCCGCTTCGGGGATCGCTTCACGGTGCGCATGGAAGTCCTGATTCCCCGGGAGGATGGGGAGGGGCTGCGCCGCCAGCGGGCCTTTGCCCGGCAGATCATCGAAACCCTTGCCCGGATGGAGGAGGAAGCGCTTGGGGTACGTGGGGAACGACATCGTCGATATGAGGGATCCGGCGAATCGGGGAAAGAGCCGGGACGTGCGCTTCCAGGAGAAGGTCTTCCATCGGGAGGAGCGGAAATTCATTCATTCAGCCGCTGATCCGGACGGTGTCCTGTGGATGCTCTGGGCCGTGAAGGAAGCCGCCTGGAAAGCCGCGGTGAAGGCGGCGATGGAAGAGGAGCGGCGGGGATGGAAGGGAATCCGGATCCGGACGGACGGCGACGGCCTGTATTCGGGCAAAGAGGCCATCGACCGCCGGATGCCTCCGGAAGAGGGCGAATCGCACGACACTCCCGGGGAAATGGCCTGGACCGGCATTGCGGAGACCTTTGCCGGGCCTGTATCTTTTGACGTCAGACGGCGGGGAGACTGCATTCACGCCGTCAGCCTCCTCGGGCCGACCGGCCCGGCCGGATGCATGGTCTGCCGGGTAAAAAAGAAGCCGGACCGTGTTTCCGCTTCCCGATTCGTCCGCAACAGCCTCATCGGTCATCTTGCCGCCACCATGAATCTGGAGGACGGGGCCGCCGAGATCCAGCGCGATCGGGGACCGGGGGGGCTCCTGCCGCCGCGCCTGCTCATCCGGGGCAAACCATCCGACATCGATATCAGCCTGAGCCATGATGGAGGATTCACGGCCTGGGCAATGCTGGCGGCCCCGCGCCTCCCGGCCGTGCGTGTTGGAGAATCATCAGGCAGCCAACCATCCTTCGCCTCACGATGACCTCTTCCCCGTTGTCGCCAGTCATGCTATAGGGGCGCCGGAGGTTGGCCGTGATCATCAAGAGTCAGATATCCCGTATCAGCATTGCCCTGGCGATCCTGCTGCTCATTTCCTCTCTCATCGTGTCCTCTCCGTCCCTGCGGTTTGTTTTGTCCGCCGCGGTCGCGGCGCTGTCCGTCCTGCCGGTGATCTGCGGACCCATGCGTTACCGGCTGGTGGGAATCGTGGCGGTTGCGGCGGGGATCGGGATGGCGCTGCCGCTCTACCCCGCCTTCAAGGGCGATCCCGACTACATCCGGGGCAAGGTCGTTCAGGCGGCCGCTTTCGGCATGGAGGTGGCGCGGGAGGCGGACAAGGTGGCCGTGGAATACAACCGCACTCCCCTGAGTCTCCGCGAACTGGGCCTCGACCTTCCCAAGGGAGCCGTGGCGGACGTGAGTTTCCCGAAGGACGGCACCATTCTGCTTGTCCTGGAAGTCCCGACTCTTTCGGGCTCCGTCCTGCAGTACAGCCCCACCGGATTGCCCGGTGCGAGGCAGTGGCGGTGCACGGGCCAGGCCATCCCCCCGGAATTCCTGCCTGCTCAGTGCAGGGAGAGCAGGCCTTCCAAACCCTGATTGGTCGGTCCGGGCGTTCCTGCCGCCCGGTTGCTGCTCCTGATCCAATGACAACCTTTTTTCCCCGGTTCTCCGACGGAGATCTCCCGTAGGGTGGACCGGGAAATCTGTCCGCATGAAAACAAATGTCAGCATGCTGACACGGCCGATCGGTCCAAATTCGACCGGATCGGAGATAGTCAAGCATTATCTGTCACTTATTTAAGGGTGCGGGGTTCTTTCTCCTTGGCACCAATCATGCACGATTGGTGACCAGATCGATGTTGACGGACAGATTTCGAGTGACAATCCGAGCCTGGAAGGGGATGGATGCCATGATGAACGGAGTCGCATATGAGAAGTCCCTCGAAGCCATGGATACGACGGTATTCATCTATGGCAAGCGCGTCGAGCGCTTCTGGGAGCACCCGGTCCTCAAGCCCGCCTTCAACTGCCTCCGGGAGAGCTATGACCTGGCCTGCGACCCCTCCGGGAATCCCGAATTGCATTCCCTGCTGGTGACGGAAAGCCGGCTCACCGGCGGGCCGATCAGCCGGTTTCTACAGGTTATCGAGTCCCGGGAGGACCTTCTTGCCCGCATGAAGATGCAGCGCGCCCTGATGCGTCACACCGGAGGCTGCTTCGGGGGCCGATGCGTCTCCGGTGCGGTCATCAACGCCCTCTGGTCCGTTACCTGGGACGTGGACCGCGCCTCCGGCGGGAAGACGTCCTATCACGAGCGTTTCCGGGCCTTCATGAAAGAGGCCCAGGAGAAAGATCTCGTTGTCATGGGGAACATCACCGACGCCAAGGGTGACCGGTCCCTCCCCCCCCACCGCCAGGCCGATCCCGACCTCTACGTGCGGATCGTCGAACGCCGCTCCGACGGGATCGTCGTGAACGGCGCCAAGCTCCAGCAGTCCGGCGCTCCGCTGGCCCACGAGCGCCTCGTGGTGCCGACCACGGCCCTGGGGCCCAACGACGAGGCTTATGCCGTGGCCTTTGCCGTGCCGGGCGACGCCGAAGGGGTGATCCATGTGAACGATTCGGCCTGCACAAACGCCAAGTTCATGGCCATGCGGCCGGAGGACATCGGCAACGTCACCTTCGGCATGCACCAGAGCGCCCACGTCCTGTTCGACCATGTTTTCATCCCCAACGACCGCGTATTCCTGTGCGGCGAGGTCGCGGCCACCCGTGACCTGGTCCATCGTTTTTCCGATTTCCAGCGGTTTGCCTCGGCTACCTGCCGCTCGGGATACATCGACCTGTGCATCGGCGCCGCGATGGCCCTGGCGGACTACAACGGAGGGGCCGGATTCAGCCACATCCGGGACAAGCTGGTTGACATGAGCGTCGACAGCGAGACCCTCTACGGACTCGTGGCCGGCTCGGCGGCCCTGGCGACGGAGCTGCCCTCCGGGGTGTACCTGCCCGAGACGTTCTCCGTCAATGCGGCGAAGCTGTATATGAACGAGGCGATCCTGAAGGCTGGCCAGCGGGTGGCGGAGATCGGCGGCGGGATCCTGGTGACCCGCCCCTCCTCGGTGGACCTGGAGATCCCCGGCATCGGCGAGCTCCTGGCGAAGTACCACCAGGGACGCGCGGGTGTTGCCGTGGAGGACCGCCTGAAGATGGCCCGCCTCTGCGAATCCCTCTCGGGACTGGCGGCCCTGACGCCGATCCTGTCGGTGATCGCCGCGGGCCCGCCGGCGACGCAGCGGCTGAATTTCCGGCTCCTGACGGATTTTGCCCGGGACCGAAAGGCCGCAGAGCGGCTGGCCGGGATCGACCGGAAGAAGAAAGCGGAATGAGCATCCGGCGGGGCGTTGTTTCCCCGCCGCAGCCCACGAACCATCGAACCCCGGGACGGGAATCCGGAACGGAGGGACCGGGGGAGCGGTGAGAAAGGAATTCCATCCATGCAGTTCAAGCTCACGAAGGAACAGGAACTGATTCAGCGGGCCGCCCGGGAGTACGCCGAGAAGACGGTGGCACCCCAGGTGGAGACCATCCTGGAGACCAGCAAGGTTCCCGATTCGATTCTCCGGGACCTCAAGGAACTCGACTTTTTCGCCATTCCCGTCCCCGAGGAATACGGCGGGGCCGGCGCGGGATATTCCAGTTACACCCTGGTCCTGGAGCAGCTTGCCCGGGTGCTGCCGGCCCTCTCGGTGATCATTTCGGTGAACAATGTCGGTTTGGCGGCCATCCAGAACTTCGGAACGGAAGAGCAGAAGAAGCGATACCTTCCTCCGGGGGGACGGGGAGACGGCATCCTGTCCTTTGCGTTCACCGAGCCGGGAACGGGTTCGGATCCCCGGCAGCTCACGACCACGGCGGAGCGGAAGGGTGACACATACGTGCTCAACGGGACGAAGCGCTTCATCACCAACGCCGGCTTCCCCGGGCCCATCGTCGTCATCGCGAAGGAGAGCGACACCGGGGCCGTCAGCGGCTTCCTCTTCGACAAGTTCACCGAGGGATACACCGTCTCGGAGCCCTGGAAGAAAATGGGCGCTCCCGGGGGGCCCCTCTACGATGTGTACCTGAAGGACGTCGTCGTACCCGCGGAGAGCATGCTCGGCGGGCCCAACATGGGGTTCTGGGTCCTGAAGGTGGCCCTGGCGCTGGGCAAGATCGGCATCAGCTCCATCTTCCTGGGCTGCATGCTGGCGGCCTACGAGGAGGCCCTGAAGTACGCCACCCAGAAGACCCACCGGGGCAAGCCCATTGCCAAGTTCCAGTCCATCCAGATGGCCATCTCGGACATGGCCATGAAGTACGAGGCGGCGCGCTGGATGACCTACCGGATCGGCTGGCTGGCGGACCAGGCGAAGGACAAGGGGGACATCCTGAAGGACTCGGCCATGACGAAGATCTTTGTCACCGAGGAGGCGGTGGAAGTGGCGAAGATCGCCATGAACGTCCATGGCTCCTACGGGCTGATGCAGGATTACAAGATGTCCCAGATCTGGAAAGATGTTATCTTCGGACCCCAGGTGGAGGGAGTGTCGCCCCTCCTGAAGGTCCTCGTGGCGGGAGAGATCCTCCGGGGCTGACCCCCGGCACATCAACGAATGCGGTTTCCTGCGATGCGGGTCCCCCTCCCTCCCTCCCCGGGAGATGGGGGACCCTACCAGGACGGCCGCTCAGCGGGAAGGCATGGATACGTTCGACGTCATCATTGTCGGAGGGGGGCTGGCCGGGCTCGCGGCCGCCTATACCCTGGTCCGGGAAGGGGCGGAGGTGCTTGTCCTGGAGCGGGGGGACTACGCCGGGGCGAAAAACCTCACGGGCGGGCGTCTCTACCTGAATCCGGTCCGGGCCCTCTTCCCGGAGCTGCTGGAGAAAGCGCCCCTGGAGCGGGGGATCGTCCGGGAAGACATCTGCCTTCTGGGGAAAAGCGGTTCCGTCACGAACAGCTACGACGCCCGGGCGGGCCTCGCGGGACCGCCGCAGAGCGCCAGCGTGCTCAGGGCCCGCTTCGACCGCTGGCTGGCGAAGGAAGTGGAGCAGCTGGGCGCCCCGGTGGTCACAAAGAGCGCCGTGGAGGACCTGATTCTCGATAATGGGCGGGTGAAGGGCATCGTCGTGACGGGCGAGGAGATCGGCGCCGACGTGGTCCTGGCCTGCGACGGCGTCCTGTCCCTGACGGCGGAGAAGGCGGGCCTGCGGACCCCCGGCGGTCCGGAGCACCATGCCGTCGGCATCAAGGAGATCATCGAGCTCGACGAGGGCGTGATCGACGACCGGTTCAACCTCGGCCCCGGCGAGGGGACGGCGCGGCTCTTCCTTGGGGAGGCGACGCAGGGCCGGTTCGGAGGCGGATTTCTCTACACGAACCGGACGAGCCTCAGCATCGGGATCGTCCTGGGCATCGACTCCCTGGCGGGCATCCCCGGGGAGCCCTCGGCACCGGAGATTTTCGACGCCTTCAAAAACCGCCCGGAGGTGCAGTCCCTCATCCGCGGCGGACAGACCGTCGAGTACGGCGCCCACGTGATCCCGGAGGGGGGAATGGCGGGCGTCGGGAAGCTTTGCGGGGACGGTATCCTTGTGGCCGGTGATGCCGCCGGATTCGCCCTCAACACGGGGCTCATCGTCCGGGGCATGGATTACGCCCTTGCCTCGGGATATTGGGCCGCCCGGGCCGTTCTGGAGGCGAAGAAGAAGGGCGATTTCAGCGCCGCCTCTTTGGCCTGCTACGAGGCGCTCCTCCGGGACAGCTTTGTCCTCAAGGATTTCGAGACGGCCCGCCACGCCCCGGAGGCTCTCCGGAACCCGCGCTTCTATGGCCATTACCCGGACCTTGCACTGGGCATCCTGGAAGACCTGTTCGCCGTCCCCGGAGGGCCCAAGGACAGGCTCTTCTCCACCGTGCGGCGCCGTCTGCCCTTCCGGGAGATCCTGGCCATGATCCGGGACATGAAAGGCATGGTGAAGATATGAGCGGCGCCGCCGGTCTCAAGGAAAAGCTGGGGAAGGACGTCTTCAAGCCCGGGGCGGACCGTCATATCTCCATCCGGCCGGGCTGCGAGAAGGATCCCCGGCTGATGCGGGCCGTGGCGCTCTGTCCCTCGGGACTCTACGCCCGGGGGGCTGACGGAACGGTGACTCTCACCCTGGAGGGATGCCTCGAGTGCGGCACCTGCCGCATCGCCTGCGGCCCCGAGGTCCTGGAGTGGTCCTACCCTCCGGGCGGTGCGGGCATCCAGTTCCGTTTCGGATAGAACGGAATCCAGCCGTTTGCCTCCGGCGGGCCGGTCCGGGGAGGCCTGTTCCCAACCACCGCCGCGATTCCTCGCGGCCGAATCTTTCATGAAGCGAGCTGCCATGAATATTGTCATTGCCATGAAACAGGTGCCGGACCTTCAACAGGTCCGCATTCGCGACCGCAGGCCCGTTCTCGACGACGTACCACTCCTGATGGGCGATATTGACCGCAGCGCCCTCGCGGCGGCGGTCGCTCTCCAGGACCCCGCGGCAGGGAAGAAGATCGTCCTCTCCGCGGGTGACGGAAACCTGGAGGACACCGTGAAGGAAGCCCTGGCGGCGGGTGCCGACGAGGCTGTCCTCGTCATCGACGAGCGGCTCCGGGATGCCGAGAGCGCCTTCTCGGCGCGGGTCCTGGCCGAGGCGATCCGGCGCACCGGCGATGTCGGTCTGGTCCTTTTCGGCGAGGGAAGCGCCGACAGCTATTCCGGCCAGGTCATGTCCCGTGTTGCGGGAATCCTGGGCTGGCCCCAGGCAGGGTATGTCCGGGAGATCCGCCTGGAAAACGGGAAGGCCGTCCTGACGCGCTCCCTGGAAGACCGCGAGGAGATCCTGGAAATGGATCTGCCCGCGGTGGCGAGTGTTGTTTCCGAGATTGCCCAGCCCCAGACACCCTCCGTGACGGCGATCCTCAAGGCCGGGCGGAAGCCGAAGACCGTCTGGAGCCTTGCCGACCTCGGACTGGACGGACCGCAGCCGAGGTCCGTGGAGACCCTGGACCAGCTCGCGCCGCAGGGCGAAAGGAAGAACGTGGTCCTGAAGTCCATGGAGGAGCTCCTGGAAATCCTCCGCTCGAAGGAGAAGCCGTGAAGAACATTCTCATTTACAGCGACCGGCCGGAGTCGGCGGCGGAACTGGTCTCGGCGGGACAGCTCATTTGCGCCGCAACGGGCGGCGTGCTCCGGGCGTTGTCCGTCAACGATTCGAATCTATCCACGCACCTGGCGTCCCGGGGAGTCGATGTCCTGGAGATCCGCGCCGAGGGGGATCCTGTCTCCGATCCGGCACAGATGGCCGCGGCCCTGCGGGAAGCGGCGGAGCAGGGCGAAGCGGGGGTCATCCTCCTGTCGTCCAATCGCCGGGGGAAGGAAATCGCCGGCCGCCTGGCCCAGGAGATCCAGGCGGGCTGCCTGACCGACGTGGGTCGCCTGGATGTTGCCGGCGGGCGGATCACCGGTGTGCGGTACGCCTTGGGAGGCGCCACGGAGGTATTCCAGACGGTGACAACGGAACGACAGGTCCTGGCCATCCGGCCGGGCGTCTTTCCCGCAGCGCCGGAGGGGGTGCCCGGGGCCCTGCAGCCGCTGGACGTGAGACTGCCCGCATCGCGGATCCGGCTGCGCGGCGTGAATCCAAAAGCCGGCGGCGAGGTCGACATCGAGCGGGCCGAGATCCTCGTCGTCGTCGGGCAGGGCCTGGCGGACCGGGAGGACCTGGCCCTGGCGGAGCAGATCGCCCGGGGGATCGGCGGAGAGGTGGCCTGTACGAAGCCTGTCGCCACGGACCGCCGCTGGCTCCCGGAGGACCGGATTGTGGGTCTCTCGGGCAAGACCTGCCGCCCCTCCCTGGCGCTTCTCCTGGGCGTATCCGGGCAGGTCCAGTTTACTGTCGGGATCCGGGACGCCGAGACGATCGCCGCGATCAACCGCGACGATCAGGCGCCTGTGGCGTCCCTGTCCGATTATTTTCTCCCGGCGGACCTGAAGGTGGTCCTGCCGGAACTGGCCGGGAAGTTTTCGCCTTCCTGAGGCGACGGAAAGAAAGGGCGGAAACGGATCCAGGCTTGTATGTCGCTTTCCATGCCGGCGGCTCAAGGGGGCCCCGGTTCAGACCACCACAGTGCAGGAAAAGGAGGGGAATCCATGAGAGAGAAAGCGGTCATCACAGCGGCCATCACCGGGAGCATCCACACGCCCACCATGTCGGAATACCTGCCCTTCACACCAAAGCAGATCGCCGACGAGGCCGTCCGGGCCTACGAGGCGGGGGCGGCGGTGGTCCACGTCCATGCCCGGAACCCGGAAAACGGAATGCCGGTGCCGGATGTAAACCTCATGAAGGAGATCATCACCAGCATCAAGAGCCGCTGCCCCGTCGTCATCTGCATCACCACCGGCGGCGGCCTGGGGATGACGGTGGAGCAGCGGGTGGCGCCGGTGGTCCTTTACAAGCCGGAGCTGGGCTCGTTCAATGCCGGATCCGTCAACTTCGCCCTCTTTCCCGCGGTCGGGCGATTCAAGGAATGGAAGTATGACTGGGAGACGAAGTACCTCGCCATGTCGGAGGATTTCATCTTCCCCAACACCTTCAAGACCATGCGCGAGTACTGCGGCCACTTCGCCGAGAACGGCACCAAGCCCGAGTTCGAGATCTACGACTCCGGAATGGTCGACAACGTGGCCTGGCTGATCCAGGCGGGATATGTGAAAAAGCCCGTCTACATCCAGTTTGTCCTCGGCATCCTGGGCGGCCTCTCTCCCAGCCCCGAGAACCTGATGTTTCTCGTGGAGCATGCCAAACGTCGCCTCGTGGAGTTCGAGTTCTCCGTCTGTGTCGCCGGCCGGGCGCAGTTCGCCCTCTGCACCCAGTCCCTCCTCCTCGGCGGCAACTGCCGGGTAGGCCTGGAGGACAACCTCTGGCTGGAGAAGGGGCGCATGGCGAAGAGCAACGCCGAGCAGGTGGCGAAGATGGTGCGCATCGCCGGCGAACTTGGAGTCGCAGCGGCCACCCCGGATGAGGCCAGAAAGATCCTGGGGCTCAAGGGGATTGACCAGGTCCATTATTGATAACAGGATCAACAGGGGGCCGGACCCCTTTCCCATGACGGGGGGCGGATTTGAAATCCGCCCCTCCTTTTTCTTTTTTTTAAGGATGGCACCCGCGGACGAATGCCGGCTTGCAGGAGGGGGGCTTCCCTCGCGCTCAGGAGCGTTTTTTCGAC
>CAYNEJ010000032.1:4996-27041 GCA_964396205.1 uncultured Syntrophaceae bacterium | reverse complement strand
CGCCGCCAGCCCCTTTCCCAGGGAGGAGAGAACCCCGCCCGTTACAAAGATGAATTTTGTCGTTTTCATGTATGCTCCAGCATTTGCTTGATCTTTCCGGCGATCCCCTCGGGAGTTTCGCTGAGGAGAGACTCCAGGGAGAAGGACTCGAGATACCGGTCGTCCCAAGCCAGGTTGTACTCGTTCACCAGGTTCCGGATGTCGTTGTAGGCGTAGCCGATGACCTCCACCTTTTCGCGGAGAGCCAGGGCTTCATTGAAGCGGACGTGGATCAGGAGGAGATGCCGGACCATCCCTCCCTTCAGCAGGGGGATGATCACGATGGGTGCCCCGTCGGATTTTCCCCTGCCCACGTAAAGGCGGCCGATGCGGACGATCATCCGCTTCGTGCCCATCAGCGTTTTCGTTCCTTCGGTGCGGGAGGCCATGCCGAGGGAGACCCCGCCCCTTGTCCGGATCGTGATCGTGGTCTGGTCGGCGGGCCTTCCGTCGTCGTCCAGGCGGTCGATCCCGTAGAGGGTGTAGCCGTTGACTGCAGCGACACCCGGCTGAATCCGGTTGAGAACGATGATGTCCTTTGAGGAAAGGTCCTTCACGGTGAAACCGAGCTCCCGCAGGAGGTCGAAGAAGATGCCCTGGAGCGGTGCGGTCTTGCGGCTCGTTCCGACGGTGACGGTTTTCGCCTGATGACGGATGGCGTCGACCGGCCGGGAGAGATCCTCCGACGCCTGGGCGAGGGTGAGGTCCAGGAGGTCCAGCGGCGAGACCGGTCCGTTGTCGCTGCGGAAGTCATTCCAGAAGTCCTCCAGGGGAAGTTTTCCCATGGCGTACTTCAGCAGGAGCATAATGTCCGAAACCGTCTTGACGCTGGTTGCGGAAAAGGCCCCCTCGTCCCGCAGCTTGTTGAAGGTGTGTGAAAAATCGCGGATCATGCGGCGGAAATTCCGGTCGGCCATCCACTCGTAGAACGTCACCGGCCGGCCGGACGGGTCCACCATGGCCTGGTGGATCCGGTTCCGAAAATCTCTCAGGAACAGGGAGTCCGCGTGAATGCTGCAGGCAGCGTAATAACCCCACAGGTGACCCGCCAGGGTGTTCAGGATCACCGGCAGGGGCATCCGGGCTCCGGGGATGGGGATGACCGAATCGGCCAGGGAATCGAATCGCTCCTCGCCCTCATCGGCAAAGACGACCACCGAGGCCTTGTGGGCCTTGAAAATGGCCACGTCTTTCACCAGGTCGCCCACGACCGTTTCCGGGTTGCCGGCGGCGCAGACGATGATCAGGGGCTCCGCCGACAGGTCGATGTGCTTCTTGTTCTCCGTCACGTCCGAGGAAATCGTCCGATAGCACAGTTCACTCAGCTTGATGCGGATCTCGTCCGCAGCCGCCTTGTTGGGCCCGCTGCCCACGATGGCCCAGTAGCGCTTGCGCTTCGCCAGGAGTTCCGCCGAACGCCGGATGAGATCCTTCCGGGCCAGCACCCGCTTCATCATCTCCGGGGCCTGTCCGAGGCTGGAAAGCTCATCGGCGATGTCTTCGGCGGACATGGATCCCATCAACTGGGCAATAAAAAGCGCCAGGACATGGCCGGCCACAATCTGGGAATAGAAGGCCTTCGTGGACGCCACGGACATCTCGATGTCCCGCCCGTCGCTCGTATAGAAAACGCCGTCCGCCTTCGAGGTGATGTCGGACTGCCGCCGGTTGACGATGGCGATCACCCGCCCCCCCCGCTCGCGGGCCATGGCCACGGCGCGGTTTGTGTCCGTCGTGGTTCCCGACTGGGTGATGGGCACCACCAGCGTGTTTTCCAGATCATCCTCAAGATGAAAACCGCTGAGTTCGGAGGCGATCTTTCCTTCCACCCGGACATGGGTTCCCCGGAGGTACCGCTCCATGGCGTCGGCCACGGCGGCACCCGCCACGGCAGCCGTTCCGTGCCCGATGACGATGATCCTCCGGATGCCTCCCCCCTGAAGGGCCGATCGCACGGGGGCCGGCACGATGTCTTCCCCGATGTTGAAGACAACCTGGGGCTCCTCGCCTTCTTCCCGGAGAATCCGGTATTTGCCCCGGAGGGTCTTCCGGATCGATTGGGTGGATTCACCGATTTCCTTGAGGAAGAAATGGGGATGGCTTCCCCGGTCGATGTCCCGGGTGGTCATCTCGGCCCTCCGGATCGAGGACGTGCCAAGGGCGAGGGGCGATCCGTCATAGGCGAAGGCCCGGATTCCCGCCAGCCCCCCCTCCGATTCCTGGTGAAGGACGAAAATCTGCCCCGTCGATTCGGGCAGGTCCGAGCTCACCGGCAACTCCCCGTCCATCTTGACGAACCAGGGGGTTCTCTCCACGAGGCCGTACAGTTCGGAGGAAAAAACGTACTGATCCGGAGCCAGGCCCACGTAGATCGTCTGGCCGCTTCCCTTGAGGGCCAGGAACGCCTTGCCCGGCTCCAGGTCGCTCGTCATGGCAATGGCATGGGACCCTTCGAAGTCGCTCACGGCCAGCCGGAACGACTCCGTCAGATCGTGCCCCTCCAGCAGGTACCGCTCGATCTGGAGTGGGATAATCTTCGTGTCCGTGGTCAACTCCGGAGCAATGAGCTCCCCCTCGGCCTCCAGGGCTCTTCTCAGGGCCGGATAGTTGTCGATATCTCCGTTGAGGACGACATGAACGGACCAGTTGCCCTCACCGTAACGGGGATACGATTTCCGGCCCGTCCGGGCCGCCAGGGAAAAGCTGTTTACGGGGTGACAGTTTTCCTCGGTGATCGAGCCGACGGATGCCCAGCGGGTATGCGTCACGGAGGTCTCCAGGAGCGTCTCCTGCCGGGTAAAGAGCCGAAGGACGGGATCTCCGGAAACGGCTTCCCGGAGTTCCCGGACGTTTCTCCCAAGTTCGCCGATGATGGAAGAGGTCTTGTAGACGAAGTTGGCCGTCACATCCCGTCGTCCGGAATCGCCGGCGGCCGCCCGCTCGGAGAGCCGGATGCTCCCGTTCAGGAGATCTCCCCCACCGGACCTGCGAAAATAGTCCTCGAAAAGCCCGTTTTCCCGCAGGAGGTCCTCCAGGCGGTGAAGGCGTTCTCCGTCCGGGAATGTCATGGCCAGCGTCAGGCCAGCCGAGTCGCGGCCGCGCACCTCCAGACGATCGACACAGTTGAGGAGAAAGTTCATTCTCCGGTATTTCCCGAAGGCGGCCGGATCCACCTCCCCGGGGGAGGCAGCCCCGGCAAGTGCCGTGATCCGGTCCACGTTCGCCAGCACATCCTGCTCCAGGGCCCAAAGGATGTCCTTCAACAGGATCTGGCGGCTCCCCAGAACTTCCAGATCCGCGGTGCTGAAGGAGGTCGCCGCTTCTTCCAGCTCCTTCTCCTCGTCACCGACGAAGCCCTCCAACTCCTCGCACAAGCGTTTCAGGCAGGCAATCTGGCCGTCCCGGAAGAAGAAGTCCTGGTAGGGGGCGTCCTCCTTGAGCCGGGATGACCCCTCGTCCAGTTCCCGCAGGGACTCCGGCTCCAGGTAGTCCGGCGGCGGAATGGCTCCCATGCGCAGGGCCTTCATGCCCTTGGCCCGGACACGCCCGAAGACCGCCGCGAGTTTCTCCACACCCGATGTCTCCCCGGAAGGACCGGCCCGTTTGATGGTAACGATCCCGGCGAGACCGCAGGCAAGGAACCCGGACCGCAGGGGAAACAGGATGACAGCCGGGCCGTGGACGTCCTCCGGGCGCCTTCCCACGAAAACGTGCCAGGCTGCGAGTGCCTGGACGATGCCTTTGCCGAACCTTTCCATCTTTCGAATGAATCTCACCATGAATGTCCTGTCATGCCGTATCCGCGGACCCGGAACGGAAGGATGTCAGGACGCCCAGGACCCGTTCCATCCGATTGGTCACGATGCTTTCCAGCCAGGCCGTTCCCAGGCGTCGCTCCGACGGATTCAGCGCCCGGATGAGCGGCAGATAGTCCGCCGAACCGGACGGTCGGACCATGCGCTGGTCCAGTACAGCCAGGAACCGGTCCCTCAGCGCCTGGTCTCCGCACGTCCCGGCCCCTTCCAGGAGCCTCTGCTCGGCCTCCGGCCATCGCTCCCGGAATTGCCGGCGGCGGGCAGAGCTTTCCGCAGCCGTTTCAACCATATCGCCTTCCGGCGGCAGTTTCTCGGAAAAATCCCGCAGGCGCCGGATCCGCTCCGCAGCGGCCCCCTCGAGGATGTCCAGCGCCCCCGGCAGCAGCTCTCTCTCGTGCGGATCCGCAGCGAAAAAAAGGCTTCGGACATGGGTGTACCAGGCCTGCAGGGCGAAAAGGTTCGCGATGTACAGGAGGTTGTTTCGGATTTTTCTCCCGATATCCGGCCCCTGATCCGGGAGGAAGGTTCTGTCCTTCCCGGAGAAGCCGATGTTGCCCGCCGTCATGACTCCATCCGGGATATCCCGGCGGCAGATCGTCCCGGCAGGCAGGACCGTCCCGAACCCCATCCGGACGGGTCCGACGATGCCCCCCTGCCCGCCGAGGAAGATGGGCGGCTGATCCAGCATGACGCCGCGCGGCACGTCGCCGAGAAGGGATGCTGTCGCCTTATCCTGGCGGGGGGTGTAGTTGAAGTGGATGAAGGAGCTTCCCACCTCGCTGTGATCCCGGCGGCTCGTGCCGCCGCCCAGAAGGCAGTCGCAGAAGTTGATCAGGCTGCCGAGGGTCACGAAGGGGAAAAGGATGGTTTGTTTGAGTCCGACGGCATGGGCTCCGGACGATTCTTCCTCGAGAAGGCAGCCCTCCCGGACATGTGACGAGGATCCGATGCGTGCACCCCGGAGAAACACCGACGCCCGGAAAAAACCGCCTTTCAGTTCCACGTCCGGCCCCAGCAGACAGTCATCCAAGACAGCCGGGCCTTCCGCCCCCAGCTTCACGCCGTCGCAGAGAAGCGTCCGCTCTCCTCGGAGCCGGACCCCGCCATGGAGGACGACGCCCCGGGCGGACACCCGGGCGGGGGAAACCTCGTCCCCCACCTCCACGGACCAGGGATGGGGGATCCGAACACCCTTTGCGAGGAGCCGCCGAACGCCGTCCGAAAGACAGGCATCATTCATGTTCCGGCTTCTCCTGCGCGGAATCCCTGTCAGGATTCCCTGCCGGCATCATCACTCCTCCTTCGGATCGCCATCCAGACCCAGCCGGACCAGCTTTTTCTGGAAGGTGTTCCGGTTGACCCCCAGGTAAGCGGCGGCCTTGCTCCGCACATTTCCGGAACGGTTGAGCGCGATCCGGAACAGGCTCCGCTCCACCATGGTCATGACGTTTTCGTGGAGCCGGCTTTTACCGTTGCCCGACACGCACAGTACCGTGGCGATATCCTCAAGCTTCATCTCCATCATCCGTTCCACGACCCGGATGGGATCATCCGCTTGCTCTGTCCGGCTTCCGGTTGTGGATTTTCTGGTCTTCATGGTCTCGGGACTTTCTCCATTGGATGGGTCAAATCTTCAGGAATTTCATAATCAGAATGCCGAGGATCACAACCGCGGCGAACCACGCCGACGCCGCATCCGATCTGCCGCGAACGGGTTGATCCACCTGGGCGCATAGCGTCTCCTCCACCCTCTCCGCATCCAGATGCCGGACCATGTCTGCAACCAGTTTCTCGTAGTGTCCGTAAGCGCTGGACAGGACATGGTATCCTTTCGCCGTCGTCAGGAGAATATAGGCCTTGCCGCGCATGATCAGGGTTCCGGCATAGTTGATTTCCCGCCAAAGAAGGCGGGTCCGCCGGAAAAACTTTCGGATGGTGATGCCTTCCTCGTCGGCGGTCACCTTGCGTGAAACCGATTCCGTAAAGACCGCCAGGGCCAGAAGAAAGAAAACGCCAAGCACCATGCGCTCCGTTAAGGTCCCCGCACCCAGGACGGACCAGAGAAAAAGCACCAGCAGGAGGAAAACGTCCAGGCCCAGGGGAATCAGAAAAGAATTTTTAATCCGGTAACTCGTCTGCGTCATGGAATCGTTCGGTTTCTCGGTATCACGGTTCCCGCGTGAAGGTTCCGCTCTTCCCCCCCTTTTTCGAGATCAGGCGGATTTCCGTCAGAACCATTTCCCGGTCCACGGCCTTGCACATGTCGTAAATGGTGAGGGCCGCTGCGCTGACCGCCGTCATGGCCTCCATCTCCACGCCCGTTCTTCCGCGGGTGGTCACCTGCGCCTCGATCTCCAGTGTCCGGCTGTCCCGCTCGGAAAACCGGATTTCGACACCTGTCAGTTGCAGGGGGTGGCATAACGGAATCCAGCCGGAGGTGTTCTTGGCTGCCATGATTCCGGCGATCCGGGCGACGGCAAAGACGTCCCCCTTGGCCATCTCGCCCCGGGAGATCCGCGAAAGGGTTTCCGGCTTCATGAGCACCGATCCCCTGGCCACCGCCACGCGCAGGGTCTCACTCTTCCGCGTGACGTCGACCATGCGGGCCTGGCCGTGCTCATCCATATGGGTCATGCGGGTCATGGCGTTTGTTGTGATGGACTTACTCCAGGAAAGTGAACGGATAAGCAAAAGCGGGAGGAACTTAACACAGGGATTTCCCGCCGTCAAGCCGGTTCCATCGAGTTGTGAGGCGGGAGAGAAAGACCTTGCTTTCATTGGTGTTCTGAAATAAAGAATGAACCCCCTGCTGGAAACAGCCCCTCCATCCCCATCTTTCCACCACGGCAGACCTGCTGCGAGCAATCCATGAGGTGAATGTGATCGTCAAAACATCAGGGGCCACGGTCATCGGCATTGATTGTCACCTGGTGGACGTGGAAGTGGACGTATCCCACGGCATTCCTCATTTTTCGACGGTCGGACTGCCGGATGCCGCGGTTCGGGAAAGCAAAGACCGCATCCGGGCCGCCATCCGCAACTCCGGTTATCCCTTTCCCCGCCACCATGTTACCGTCAACCTGGCGCCGGCGGACATCCGCAAGGAGGGCACCGGGTTCGACCTGCCCATTGCCCTGGGAATCCTGGCGTCCCAGGGCATCATCCAGCCCGAGACCCTCCATGGCTATGTCTTCATGGGAGAGTTATCGCTCAATGGAACGATCAAGGGGATTCAGGGGGTCCTGCCGGTGGCCCAGGAAGTGGGCCGCTCCGGGAGGCCGGGAATCTTCTTGGCCCGGGAAAACGCCGACGAAGCGGCCATGGTCGAGGGTCTCGACGTCATACCGGTGGACGTTCTGTCGGACGTAGTGGACTTCTTTTGCGGGACAGGACCGATCGCCCCCCACCGGGTGGACATGAACACCCTGTTTCGGCGGGACCTGCAATCGACCCCTGATTTCAGCGAGATCCGGGGACAGGAACAGGCGAAGCGGGCCATGGAAGTGGCCGCCGCAGGAGGACACAACGTCCTGATGATCGGCCCTCCGGGAGCGGGGAAAACGATGCTGGCCCAGCGGCTTCCTGGAATCCTTCCGGAATTCACATTGCCGGAGGCAATCGAAGCGACGAAGATCTTTTCCGTGGCGGGTCTCCTGGAGCGGAATCGCTCCCTTGTCGGCAAGCGGCCGTTCCGCTCGCCCCACCACACCGTGTCCGACGCAGGGATGGTGGGAGGCGGGCAGCAGCCCCGGCCCGGGGAGATCAGCCTGGCCCACCACGGCGTCCTCTTCCTCGACGAGCTTCCTGAATTTCGGAAAAATGTCCTGGAGGCCCTCCGGCAGCCCATGGAAGATGGGGTGATTACGATCAGCCGCTCCTCCGTGAGCACAACATTCCCCGCCCGGTTCATGCTCGTGGCGGCGATGAATCCCTGCCCCTGCGGATTCCTCGGGGCGACGCACCGTCGCTGCCGCTGCTCCGCCACGGCGGTCCGCAACTATCAGTCACGGATCTCCGGACCCCTCCTGGACAGGATCGACCTCCACGTCGAGGTTCCGGCGGTTCGGCACCGGGAACTGGCCGATGGAAGACGTGGCGAGAGCTCGGAAGCCATCGCCGGCCGCGTCCGCAATGCCCGCCGGCTGCAAAAAGAGCGTTTTGACGGGAATACCGCCGCAACAAACGCCCGGATGAACAATGGCCAGATCAGCCGGTTCTGTTCCCTCGATGCAGAATCCCGGCGTCTCCTGGAGATGGCCATGGAAAAGCTGGGACTCAGCGCCCGGGCCTACACGAGAATTCTGAAGACCGCCCGCACCATCGCCGACCTGGCGGAAGCGGAGTCCATCGATCCCTCCCATGTCGCCGAGGCAATCCAGTACAGAAGCCTTGATCGACTCGTCCAATCGTGATAAAGCGATCGTTAATTGTTCTGGGATGTTAAATCATACGGGGGGAAATATATGAAGATCAGGATCACGAAGACCGCACCGGCAAAGCGTAAACAAAAATACAAGAATGAGGCAACGCTGGGGTTCGGGAAGATCTTCACGGACCACATGTTCACCATGTCTTACAGGGAAGGCAAAGGCTGGCACAATCCCGCCATCGAGCCCTACCGGGATTTCGCTCTCGATCCCGCATGCATCTGCCTTCATTATGCCCAGCTCATTTTCGAAGGACTCAAGGCCTATCGGGGCAAGGGTGGAGCGATCTACCTGTTCCGGCCCCTTGAAAACGCCCGCCGCATGAACAATTCGGCCCGGCGCCTCTGCATGCCCGCCGTCGATGAAAACCTGTTCCTGGAGGCTGTCCGGGAACTCGCGCTCATCGAAAAGGACTGGATTCCCAAGGGACGGGGCACGTCCCTCTACATCCGGCCCACCATGATCGCCACGGAGCCGGCCCTCGGTGTCCACTCGTCCCCGGACTACCTGTTCTATATCATCGTGGGTCCCGTCGGTGCTTACTACCCTGAGGGATTCAGCCCTACGAAAATCTTCGTGGAGGAACACTACGTCCGGTCCGCCCCAGGCGGCATCGGCTACTGCAAAGCCGCGGCGAACTACGCCGCCAGCCTTTACGCCAGCAAAGCCGCCCAGGAAAAGGGATATACCCAGGTTCTCTGGCTTGACGCCGTCCACAAGAAATACGTGGAGGAAGTGGGAACGAGCAATATCTTCTTCCTCATCGGCGACGAACTGGTAACGCCGCCCCTTGGGGGAACGATCCTGCCCGGCGTGACGCGGGACTCGGTGATCCAGATCGCGCGCAGTTGGGGCATCCCCGTAATGGAACGCCCCATCGCCATGGAAGAGGTGATCGTCGCCGCGGAGCGCGGAACCCTCCGGGAGGCCTTCGCTTCCGGAACGGCCGCCATCGTCTCGCCCATCGGCCAGATGTTCTTCCGCGGAAAGGAACACAAGATCGGCGGCGGAAAAACGGGGGCTCTAACCGAGCGGCTGTACAATGAAATCCTCCAGATCCAGTATGGCGAGAAGGAAGACCCCTTCGGCTGGCGCCTGGCAATATCAGGGTAACTGCTATTTCGCGGGTTCTTTCCCTTGATCCGGTAAGTTAACGGCGAAATCCACAGAGCTGTGGACAAACATGTTGACAACTCTGTGGACAAAAACCCTAAGGCTTCAAATGTCACGATTTTATACCGCCTTGCACAAGGTGTAGGCACAACGTATCATTAATCATATCAACATGTTACAAAGCCGGGCAGAATTACGGAACGTTAGCGCGTTCCGTGAGTCCTTTCCCGGCTCCAAAAGAAAGAAATGTGCCAGCGACCATAGATCGCAGGACAAATAATGAGGTTTTTTCCATTGAAGCGGAAACCCTTTCTTCATTCAGCAGTTCCGTCATCCCGGCCATCGATGCGGCCTGGCGCGTCCCCGCTTTCCTTTCTCCGGATCGCCGCCCTCCTGCCCATCCTTTGGCTCCCGCTCCTGGCTCTTCTCCTCCTGCCCCTGGAAGCGGGGGGTGCAGAGGCGCCGCCGCTGGAGAAGCTCCTGGCGGACATGCAGGAGCGGTATGAAAAAACCGGGTCCCTGAAGGGGCGCTTCATCCAGGAAGTCACTGTGAAGGGGTCGAAAAAGAGCGAACGGGAGGAAGGGACGGTTTATTTCCGCAACCCCGGGCGAATGGCCTGGCACTATGAGAAACCGAAGACAAAGAAACTGATCATCGGCCCGAAGACTTCCTGGCTCTATGTCCCGGAAGACCAGGCCGTTTACGTCCAGAAGGCGGAAAGCCTGTTCAAATCCAGGCTTACCATGCGTTTTTTCACGGGGCTGGGGAAATTGAGAGAGGATTTCCGGATCGAATATGCGAAACCCGGTACCGTCGACCGGGACGGGAATCCCCTGCTGATTCTCACCCCCCGGGATCCCGGTCTGGGTGTATCCCGCCTTTACCTGACCATCGGCAGGGAAGATCTCCAGGTCCATGAAGTACGGTTTACCGATTCCTTCGGAAATCTCACCCGGGTTGCCTTTCGGGACCTGCAGGAGAATGTCCGGATTCCCGACCGGACCTTTTCCTTTCAGCCCCCAAAGGGAGTTGAGGTTCTTCATCTTCCCTGATCCGGCGGGAACCGCAGCCCGTCGTTGGCTTCATCCCGCAGTCCGCACAGGGGAACAGCGATGACGCCGCCGCTTGAGAACATCCCTTCCCTTGCCCGCGACGCCCTTCTCGACCTGGAATGGCTGGAGACCAACGGCCAGGGCGGATACGCTTCCAGTACCATCCTGAACTGCCATACCAGAAAGTACCATGCGCTGCTGGCAGCGAACCTGAAGACGCCGGCAGGCCGTTACGTCCTTCTCTCGAAGCTGGAGGAAACCTTTCATGGCGGCGGCCGGGCCACTCCCCTCTTCTGTCACCGCTTTCCCGGCTGCTTTGTTCCCGCCGAGATCCCTCCCCTGCGGTCTTTCCGCTGGGATCCGGTGCCGGCATTCGAGTACGGCGACGGGGGGTTCACCCTGCGGAAGGGAATCCTCCTGGTCTACGAGGAAGACCAGGTCCTCATCCGTTACGAGCTTCTCGACGGCCCTCCGGATGGATTCCTGACCCTCCGGCCTTTTCTTGCCTTCCGCGAGCTTCACGCGCTGGCTCGCCGGAACGGGTATCTCCAGGACAGGCTGCAGCCCCTGAACGACGGGTTTGCACTCAAGCCGTACGACGGAATGCCCTCGATCTTTTTCCAGGCCAGTACCCAGCCGGTGTTTACCTCCTCGCCGGACTGGTATCTGCATTTCGAATACCTTCGCGAAAAGGAGCGGGGCTACGAATGGAGGGAAGACCTGTTCACCCCGGGAGAGTTGACGGTCCCCCTGGAGCGGGGGAAACCGGTCTTCCTGTCGGCATCGCTCCTGCTCTGCCGCCGGAAACTGCCGGGCCTCTGGACAGCCGAGTTGAACCGGCGGAAACGGGAAACAGCGGAAGACCGCTCTTTCCTGGAACGGTGCGACCCGGGGGACCGTCCGGCCGTTGGATCCCTTCTCCGGGCGGGGAGGCAGTTCCTGATCCGCACCCCCGCTGGCCGGCAGGCCGTCATTGCCGGTTATCCATGGTTTACAGACTGGGGACGCGACGCACTGATCTCCCTCCCCGGGCTCACCTTCCGAACCGGCAGGCCCAAAACGGGAACGGAAATCCTTCTCGCCCTGGCCGAACAGGAGCGCGGGGGTCTCCTCCCGAACTTCTTCTCCGACGACGGGCAACCCGGCGCCTTCAACACCGTCGACGCCCCTCTCTGGTTTTTCTGGGCAATCCAGGAAATGCTGGCCGCAACGGGGGATCTGGGGCTTGTCCAAAGACGATTCTGGCCGGTCCTGAAACGGATCCTCCGCCACATGATCGAAGGGACCTCCTTCGACATCTACATGGACAGCCGGGGCCTGCTTCACGCCGGATCGGAAGAGATGAACCTGACCTGGATGGACGCCCGGGTCGACGGCGTCCCGGTGACACCAAGAGGAGGGTTTGCCGTGGAGGTGAACGCCCTCTGGTACAATGCCGTCTGCTTCGCCGCCACACTGGCTGAGCGCTTCGGTGAGCGGGACTATTCCCTGAGCGGCCTTCCGGCGCGTATCCGCCGGTCGTTCCAGGAGGCTTTCTGGAACGAAAAAGCGAATTGCCTGGGGGACATTCAGCAGGGCGGAAGGCTGGACACATCCTTCCGGCCCAATCAGATCGTCGCGGCCGCCCTTCCCTTCTCGCCCCTGGATCCCTCCCGCAGGTCGGCGGTCGTGGAGACGGTCCGGCGGTTCCTCCTGACGCCCCGGGGGCTCCGGACGCTCTCCCGGTCGGACTCCCGGTATCATGGACAGTACGAGGGCGACAATGAATCCCGCGACCGGGCGTATCATCAGGGAACGGTCTGGCCCTGGCTTCTGATGCCCTTCGGCATGGCCCTGCTGCGCACAGCCACGGACCGGCGGGAGGCGGAGGCGTTTCTTCTGGGCTATCTTCGGATCTTCCTTCGGGAGCATCTCCCCGAGGCCGGTGTCGGCACCGTCTCGGAGGTCTTCGACGGCGACCCTCCCCATCGCCCGGGTGGCTGCATTTCCCAGGCCTGGAGCGTCGCCGCCGTCCTCCATCTTTACGCCCTGCTCCAGAACGGGGCGACAGAGATGGAGGAAAACGGGGATCCGGCGGCCTGAGCGGATCCGGGGCAGCCCGATCCACACCGGGAATTCCGTTTACAATCCGGGACGACTATGGAAGAGTTTCTGAAAAGACAGGGAGAATGGAGGAACACCCCTTGCGCGTCCTGATGTTCGGCTGGGACTTCCCGGCCCGGTTGAGCGGCGGTCTCGGCCCGGCCTGCCGGGGAATCACGGAGGCCCTGTCCGGACTCGGCCATAAGGTGATCATGGTCTTCCCCCGGGGAAACCCATCACGGGAACCCCGGTGCGGATTGGAACGGAACACGGACAGGGAGATCGACGCCCGTCCCGTTCCCTCTCCCCTGACGCCGTACCAGACACCGGCCTCATACCGGCCTCATCCGCTTCGCGAAGCGGAGAGCGGCGGCTCGCCCGCGGAAGGTGACTATGGACCCGATCTTCTGTCTGAGGTGATCCGGTTTGGTGAAGAGGCATCCTGGCTGGCCCGGGATCTTTCTTTCGACATGATTCACGCCCATGACTGGATGACGGCGTTCGCCGCCGTCCGGGCCCGGGAAGCTTCCGGAAAGCCGATGATTTTTCACCTTCACTCCCTCGAATTCAACCGCCGCGGGGAGGAGGCAAACGGGAACATCTTTGAGATCGAGCGCTACGGGATGGAGAGGGCGGATCACGTCATTGCCGTGAGTGCCTTTCTGAAGAACATGATCGTGAGCCGTTACGGGATTCCCCCGGAAAAGGTCTCCGTCGCCTACAATGCGGCCGATCCGGTCGAGGCGGCCAAAAGGGCGCCCGCCCGGGACCATGGCCGGAAAACCGTTCTCTTCCTGGGGAGAATCACACACCAGAAGGGACCCCTTTTCTTTCTGGAAGCGGCCGCCCGGGTCCTCCGGACCCTGCCGGAGACGGATTTCATCATGGCCGGTGACGGCGACGGCCTGGACGAGGCCCGGCGGTCAGCCGGGGACCTCGGGATCGCCGGGCGAATCCGGTTCACGGGATTTCTCGAAGGGGATCGATTGGAAGAGGCCTTTGCCATGAGCGATCTGTACGTCCTGACCAGCGTCTCGGAGCCCTTCGGAATCGCCCCGCTGGAGGCAGCCAGGCACGGCGTACCGGTCATCCTGTCCCGCCAGTCCGGCGTGGCGGAGGTGCTCAAGGCGGCCTGGCAGGTCGACTTCTGGGACACGGAAGAGTTGGCCCAAAGAATCCTGGACATCCTGACCGATCCGGACCGCGCCGCCTCGCTGGCGCAGGCGGTGAGGGAAGAGGCGTCGCAAATCCGCTGGGATGCGACCGCGGAGAGAATCGATGGGATCTACCGGAAGCTGGAACCCGGGATCCCGTGACGGTGCCGGGGAAAGGCCATCCCCGGGTGGCCCGGGCAATCACCGGAGGCCGGGCCCCTGAGTCGCGCCGGCCGCTTCGAGGCAGGATACGAAGCGGGAGGACCGTAACGAAAGGGCGTCCTCGTCAGCCCTTCGATTCGAACAATCAACGGCAACCATAGCAAGGAGCAGGTTCCATGACGGAGTACCGGAACACCTACCTGTTTGAAGTCAGCTGGGAGGTCTGCAACAAGGTGGGTGGGATCCACACGGTGATCACGAGCAAAATGCGGGAGGTCCTGCGGGTCTTCGAGGATCACTGCATCCTGCTTGGCCCCGATCTCAAGAACAATCCCGAGTTCGAGGAGACGGACGAGGAATGCTGGAACCGGATCCGCGAAGCGACGGCCATCAAGGAAATCCCCTGCCGTTTCGGCCGCTGGCGGATCCCGGGCCGGCCAAAGGTAATCCTCGTGGACTTTTCCCGGCGGTACGACAAGGATCAGCTCCTGTTCCGCATCTGGGAAAACTGGGGCGTGGATTCCATGACCGGCGGCTGGGACTACGTGGAGCCTGTCATGTTCAGCCATGCCGCGGGCGAGGTCATCGAGACGGCGTATCACGTCCTGGCCCGTCCCGGGGGAAATCCGGTCATCGCCCACTTTCACGAATGGATGTGCGGGGCGGGCCTTCTCTACCTGAAGCGGCGGATTCCCGAGATCGCCACCGTGTTCACCACCCACGCCACCATCCTGGGCCGCACCCTGTCGGGCACCGGCATGGATCTGTATGGGTCGATGGAGCACCTTTCGCCCCAGAAAGAGGCGGAAACCCACAACATCAGCGCAAAATTCTCGCTGGAGCAGGTCGCGGCCCGGGAGGCCGACTGCTTCACCACCGTCAGCGAGATCACGGCCCTCGAGGCCCGGAACATCCTCGGCCGGTCGCCTGATGTAATCACTCCCAACGGTCTGGATATGGAAAATATCCCGGACCTGACGGAAGACAGGGAACCGGCGGAGGCTTCGAGAAAAGTGCTGTTGGAAGCGGCCGGAAGATTCCTGCATCGGGACCTTCCGGCAGACACCCGCCTGTTTCTGACCTCCGGCCGCTATGAATTTCATAACAAGGGAATCGACGTGTTCCTTGGAGCCTTGGGCCGCCTGGAGCGTGAGCTGGATGCCGAACGTGCGGCCGTGGCCTTCCTCTTTGTCATGGGCGGCCACATGGACCTGCTTCCCTCCCTCAAGGTCCAATACACCCGGACCGAGCCGGGTCCCATGCCCATCGCCACGCACCGCCTTTCCTACGGAGCTTCGGACCCCGTTCTGGAGACGTGCAAGCGCCTGGGGCTCCGGAACATGCCGGAAAACCGGGTCAGCATCATCTTCGTCCCGGCCCCGCTGGATGGAAACGACGGCTTCCTCAATCTTCCCTATTATGAGGCTCTCCAGGGATGCGACATGGGCATCTTCCCTTCCTATTACGAGCCCTGGGGTTACACCCCCCTGGAGTGCGCCGCCTACGCCGTTCCGACGGTTTCCACCGATCTGGCCGGTTTCGGACAGTGGGTCCGGCAGATGAGCAGCGGCTACGACGGCGTGCGGATCATGGACCGGCGAAACCAGGAACCGGCGGCCGTGGAGGAAGAGCTCAAAGGAATTCTGCGGAACAGTTTTTTCTGGTCGGAACAGGACCTGTTACGGATGCGCCGGGGAGCCCGCCTGCTGGCCCTGCACGCCGACTGGAGGGACTTTTACGGGGCGTACCTGGCGGCCTACGACCGGGCCCTGGGAACGGCCTTCGAGCGATCCGCCAAGATCGCGGCGTCGGACAAGGGAGAGAGGAAGCGCATCTTTGCGGGCACCGTCTCCACGCAGCCCCATTTCCGGGTTTTCACCGCCGTCGCCAACCTGCCGGAATCGATCATCCGGCTCCGCGAGCTGGCATACAATCTCTGGTGGGTCTGGAATTCCAGGGCCCTGGACCTGTTTGCCACCCTGGATCCGAAACTCTGGCTGGAAATGGAAAACAACCCTGTCCGGATGCTCGAAACCGTCAGCGCCACGCGCCTTGCCGAAGCGGCCCGGAACCCCAGTTATCTGGCCCTGTACGGCCAGATCATGGGCCAGTTCGATGACTACATGGACGAGAAGGCCTCCGAAAGCAACCCCCACGCAACGAACGGCATCCGCTGGTCCAGCCCGGTCGCCTATTTCTCCACGGAATACGGGCTCCACGAGTGCCTCCCCATCTATTCCGGCGGCCTGGGGACCCTTTCCGGGGATCATCTCAAAACCGCCAGCGACATGAACGTCCCCCTCGTCGGGATCGGGTTGTTGTACAAGAACGGATACTTCCGGCAGGTCATCGACCGGAACGGGATTCAGATCGCCGAATACCCCGAGAACGATTTCTCGAGCCTGCCCGTGGAGATTGTCCGGGACGAACTGGGCGCGGATGTCCAGATCACCCTGGAGCTGCCTGGGCGCACCCTGTACGCGAACATCTGGGAAATCAAGGTCGGCCGGGTCTCGCTCTATCTCCTGGACACGGACGTCCCGGGCAACACGCTCCAGGACCGCTCCATCACCGCCCGCCTCTACGGTGCCGACCCGCGGGTGCGGATCGAGCAGGAAATCCTGCTGGGGGCGGGGGGGGTGCGCCTCCTCAAGAAGCTGGGCATCCGACCCCGGGTCTATCACATCAACGAGGGACACTCGGCCTTCCTGATCTTCGAGCGGATCGCCGACCTGATGACCGGGGAGGGGCTGTCCTTCGAAGAGGCGTCGGAGGTCGTCCGGGGCAGCACGGTCTTTACCACCCACACCCCCGTGGAAGCCGGAAACGAGCGTTTTTCGAGAGATCTCGTCGAGTCGCACCTGGGCGGATACCTGAAGCGCTTCGGCCTTTCCTGGGCTCAGTTCTGGGACCTGGGTCGAAAGGAACGGGGCGAGGACAGGCCGTTCTTCATGACCATCCTGGCCCTCAAGATGTCCCATCGGAGCAACGCCGTGAGCAGCCTCCACGGGCAGGTGGCCCGCCACATGTGGCGGGATGTCTGGAAAGGGTTCGATGATTCCGACATTCCCATCGGGCAGATCACCAACGGCGTTCACGTGATGTCCTACATCGCCCCCCGGATGAGGGAATGTTTCGACACCTACCTGGGGATGGACTGGGAAAAGCACCTGACGGACCCGGATCGCTGGCAGCGCGTCCAGGACATCCCCGACATCCAGCTCTGGCGGATCCGCCATGAACTGAAACAGAGAATGCTCGATTTCCTCCGCGACTATACCGCCGCGGCAGACACGAAATTCCCCTCCTGGAAAAACTGGCGGGAGGACCTGTTTTCCCGGCTGAATCCGTCGGCGCTTCTGATCGGGTTCGCCCGCCGTTTCGCCCCCTACAAGCGGGCGGATCTGCTCCTGTCGGACCTGGACCGGCTGGACCGGATCGTCAATCATCCGACCCGGCCGGTCCACATCATTTTCGCCGGCAAGGCCCACCCCAACGACGACATGGGGAAAAATCTCGTGAAGCGGGTCATCGACATCTGCCGGGACGTCCGGTTCCGGGGCCGCATCTTCTTCATCGAGGACTACTCGATCGGCATCGCCCGGATGCTGGTTCAGGGGGTCGATGTCTGGCTCAACACACCCCGACGCCCCTACGAGGCCAGCGGCACGAGCGGCATGAAGGTGGCCGCCAACGGAACCCTGAACCTGAGTGTCTCCGACGGCTGGTGGAGCGAGGCCTTCGACGGGACAAACGGCTGGACGGTGGGACCATTGGTTCAGCACCAGGCTGACGAACGGCCCAACGCCGACGAGGAGGATGGCCGGGACCTCTACGATCTCCTGGAGGAGGCCGTCATCCCGACTTTCTATGACCGCGATCTTTCCGGGATTCCGGAGCGCTGGATCGCCGCCGTCAAGCGCTCCATGCAGACCCTGGTTCCGAAATTCAACACGGAGCGGATGCTGGCCGAGTATTACCATGAAATGTATCTCCCGGCGGCGCGGCGGGATCAGGAGCTGACGGCGGACCAATACGCCCTGGCCCGGACACTCGTCGACTGGAAACGAAGGATTCCCATGCGGTTCTCCTCGCTCAAGCTCCAGGAAGCGACCATCGAGGGCATTCATGGGGACACGATCGTCGTGGACCAGCCCCTGTCCGTCCAGGTCCGGATCGACCCGGGAAAGGTGGCGCCGGAGGAGATTCTCGTGGAGCTGGTTATCGGCCCGAGGGACGGCCATGGCTTCTCGGGTTCACCGGAGCGGGTTCCCCTGAAGATCGTGGACGTGGAGAAGGACGGTGTGCTGATCTTCTCCGGCGAGTACACGGTCAGGGCGAACGGAACCTACTCCTACGGAATCCGCGTCCTCCCGTTCCACCCGCAGTTGGCGACACTTCAGGAGACGGGCCTGATTCTCTGGGGATAGGGGGAAACGCCGTCCTGCAGGCAGGGCGGCCGGCAACGGCCGGATGATGAAAACGGAACGGGGGCGCTCCGCTTGACAGAGCGCCCCCGTCTGTATATATGGTGCCGAAGCCGGGATTTGAACCCGGACAGGCCTACGCCCACTAGACCCTGAACCTAGCGCGTCTACCAAATTCCGCCACTTCGGCAAAAAGGCTGGTGCATTTCAAAAGAGCGTTTTTTTCTACACGAATCGCGAATCCCCTGTCAAGAAAAATGATCCGCCCCGGCTGCGCCAGCGGCGGATTCACACTGCATCGGACAGGATCCGGCCATCGGAAAGGGAAAGCATGGAGGTCATTCGCAGTCTGGAGGAAATTCCCCGGAAACTGGAGGGGGCTTTCGTCACCATCGGTAACTTTGACGGTGTGCACCGGGGCCACCGGACCATTTTCCAACGGCTCATCGAGGAGGCGCGTCCCACCGGGGCGCCTGTCCTGGTCATCACCTTCGAACCGCATCCGAAAAGCGTCCTCCGGGCCGATCGCCGGCCCTTCTACCTGATCACCACCCCGGACGAAAAAATTCGGGAGATCGCCGCCACCGGCGTCGACGCCCTTCTGATGATTCCCTTCAACCTGGATTTCGCGGCCCTGTCCGCCGAGGCCTTTGTCCGGGACATCCTCTGGAAGCGGCTCCGCATCCGAAAACTCTTCGTCGGCCACGATTATCGATTCGGGCGCGGCAAGGAGGGCAACGAAGCCTTCCTGGTCCGCTGGGGAAAGACCCTGGGCTTCGACGTGGAAGCCCTCGGGGCCGTCACCGGGAGCGGGGACGTCATCAGCAGCACCCGGATCCGGAACGCCATTTTCGACGGCGACGTCCGGACGGCCCGGCATCTCCTCGGCCGCCCCTACAATGTGGAGGGCCGCGTCGTCCATGGCCACCGCCGGGGGACCGGCCTGGGCTTCCCGACAGCGAACGTCCGGCCTGAAAAAGAACTCCTCCCGGCCCGGGGCGTCTACGCCGCCATCACAAAGATGGACGGCCGGTCCATGAAGTCCGTTCTGAACATCGGATACAACCCCACCTTCGGAGACGCGGAGCTTTCCGTGGAGGTCTTCATCCTCGACTTTCAGGGGGACCTTTACGGGGAAACGCTGGAGATCCTCTTCATCGACCGGCTTCGGCCGGAGATGAAGTTCGACGGCCCCGAGGCGCTGGTGACGCAGATCCGCGCCGACGTGGCCAAAGCGGAGAGCATCCTGGCGGACTACGTGGACAATCGCGATGAGGGTCCATAGACTCCATCGCTGGGACCTTTCCTGCGGGGAGGCCGTTCGTCTCCAGCAGGAACTGCGGGGGCGGCTCATTCTGGACGACCGGCACTTTCCTCCGTCCCTGCGGACAATCGCGGGCGCCGACGTCTCCTATGCCCGGGGGAGCGACCGCTTTTTCGCCGCGGTGGTCGTTCTCGCCTACCCGTCCCTGGAACTGCTCGAAGAGACCTCCGCCGAGGACCGGTCCGCCTTTCCCTATGTCCCCGGCCTGCTGAGCTTCCGGGAGGGACCCGTGGTCCTGAAGGCTTTCGGGAAGCTTCGGCACGCACCGGACGCAGTTCTCTTCGACGGCCAGGGGATCGCCCATCCCCGGGGAATCGGCCTCGCCTCCCACCTGGGACTCTTTCTCAACCTGCCGGCGATCGGCTGCGCCAAGACCCGGCTCTTTGGAAGACACGGCGACGTCGGCCCGGCCAAGGGAAACAGGGCGGAGATCCAGGCCGACGGCGCGGTCATCGGTGCCGCGCTCAGGACCCGGGACCGGGTCAAACCGGTTTACATCTCCCCGGGGCATCGGGTCGGCCTCGAAACGGCCATCGAGGTCGCTCTTGCCTGCTGCCGGGGTTACCGCCTGCCGGAGCCGGTCAGGCTGGCTCACCGGACGGTAAACCGGGTTCGTGTGGAGTCGGGAGACGAAAAACCGGATTGAATGCGGGGGGGTCAGGACTTGCTGAAGAAAACCTCGCCGATGTACCCTTCCGCCTGGCTCTTGGTGTTCTGCGAATTGATGTAGAAGCGCAGCCCGTGGGTTGCACCACGGGGCTCGCCCCCGTCGATGTCCCGGAAGACCTTCCGGAAATCTTCGTACACATTCCTCTTTTCCGTGTACCACGTGCCGAGGCGATCCGTCTTGTTGCGGACGACGACATACCGGATCTTCTTCATGAGCGGCTTGGGGCTCCTGGTGATCAACCCCTTCGGCGCTTCATTGTCCCAGACGTAGGTCAAGATGGGATAGTTGAACTTCTCCGGGAAGCCGGTCGACGGCAGGACGACGTAAATCTGGAGCGCCTGGTCGTCCGTGGCGGACTTGCGGACATCGCCTCCGCGGGGCAGCTTCGTTGCCGTCCACGTCCAGTTCAGGTAGGGGTACTCTTTCAGATCGACACTGACCTCCCTCTCGATCCCGAAACCCGACCGGGCATCGCTGGCCAGGCGCACGTAGTACGCGTCACCGAATTTCTCCAGCCGGATGACCGGCGTTCCGGAGTGGCGCATGATCTTCCAGCCCGCCGGAACGCCGTTGACCATCCTGGCACTCCGGTACAGAGCGACCTCCACGATCTCCCCCCGCAGCGCATAGGCCGCGGCGACGGACGCAAGGAGAAAAAGCGCCGCCAGGAAAACAATTCTCTTCTTTCTGCTCATGGATCGACCTGCCCTGATTCCCGGGCTTCACCCTCAAGCCCCGGATCCCTCTCTTTTCCGAAGGCAGAAAAGGGAAGGCCCGGCAAGCGGGCCTGCGTGGCATTACCCAAGAATATTATATACTTGCAATTTTCGAGGAGGGATCATAGACTACCGGCGAGGCTCATGCAAGCCCTTTTTTATACCGCTCCATGATCTCGGTCCGGGTAAAGACGGCGTCGACACAACCCACCAGGGCCAGGATGTTTTCGCGCCCCCCTTCTTCCCGGTCGATGAGAGCGATGACGCGGTCCACGATGAGGCCCGCCTCGCGGGCCTTTTCGATGGCCGTGATGGTGGATCCCCCTGTCGTGATGACATCGTCGAGGACAACCACATGCTCCCCCTTCACAACATTCCCCTCGACGGCACTCTTTGTCCCGTGGGCCTTCACGTCCTTCCGGACGATGAACGACTTGACGGGCTCCCCTTCCTGGAAGGAGATCACCGAAAGGGCGTTGGCCAGGGGATCCGCCCCCAGGGTCAGGCCTCCGGCGGCGGTGACGCCGGTGCCGCGGATCATCCCGAAGAGGACGCGGCCGATCAGGTTCATTCCCTCGGGATCCAGGGTAACCGGCTTGCAGTTGAAGTAGAAGAAGCTTGTTCTCCCGGAGGCCAGCGTAAAGGGCGGGTCCTCCCGGTATTGAAAGGATCGGCGAAGAATCAGCTCCGCCAGGCGATCCCGGTTTTGAGACATGTCCATAGGGTCGATTTCCTCCATCAGAAATTTCAGGACAGGGATTCCTGCCCCTGGAGCACGAACTTCACAGGGATGTCCACGCGCATCCGGACCGGCTGGCCCATCCGCCGGGCCGGCTCGAACGTCCAGTTCCGGACGGCCTCCAGGGCGGACCGGTCCAGGACTTCGTAGCCCGACGACCGTTTCACCATGAGGTCATCCACCCGGCCGTCGGCGGACACTTCCACGGACAGAAGCACCATCCCCTCGTATCCGCGGAGCCGGGCCGCCAGCGGGTAGGCGGGCCGGTCATTGCTCCGGTAGCGCGGAGACACCGCGGTCAGAACCGCCCCGGAGGCTCCGCGT
>CAYNEJ010000032.1:0-4896 GCA_964396205.1 uncultured Syntrophaceae bacterium | reverse complement strand
CGCCGCGCCATCCTCCTTCGGCCGGGACGATGCCTTCGATTCCGGATCCGGAACCGCCGGTGCGGAAACACGCGGAGCCGTCTTTCCCGCCGGAGCCGTGGCCGTCTCTTTGACCGCCGGCACCACGGAGATCCAGGAGACGATCAGATTCGTCCCCTCCGCCTTCAGGAGCCTCGGCAGGCCGGACTCGGCGGCGGCCATCAGCAGGAGGAACACCGCCACGGCGGCATGAAAAGCCACCGACACCAGGAGGGAAATCCGGATGTCCCTCTGCCGGGAGGGAAGGCGGATGTGCGTCATGGTTTCAGGAATCCTCCGGCGGCGGCAGGGCCTCCAGGACCCGGACGGCCTCCACGCCGTCCTTCCCGTAGGCGGCCCCGATCGAGTCCGCGTACTCCCGGGTGACCACGGCGCCGCCGACGAGGAACGGCGTCCGGAACCCATTTTCCCGGGCCAAGTCGATCACCTGTTTCATGTGAACCATGGTCGTCGTCATCAGGGCCGACAGGCCCACGGCCCGGGGCTTCACTTCTTCCATGGCCGAGACGATCCGGGCGGCGCTCACGTCTTTCCCCAGGTCCACCACCCGCCAGCCGGCGTTGCGGAGCATCAGGGAAACGATGTTCTTCCCGATGTCGTGGATGTCCCCCTCCACCGTGGCCAGGACGACCGATCCCCTGGAGGCCCGGGCAGCATCCCCACGGAGGCGGGGCTCCAGGTGATCCATGGCCCGCTGCATGGCCTCCGCCCCGGCGATGAGCTGGGGCAGGAAGTAGCGCTTCTGCTCGTAGAGGTCCCCCACCCGGACCACCGCCGGGATCATCGTGCCCTCCACCAGATCTCCGACGCCGATGCCCGCGGACAGGGCCTCCTCGACGCGGGCGACCACGGCGTCGCGGTCCCCCTCCAGGATGGCGTCGGCCACCCGCCGGGCGGGATCGGCCGCGGCCGCCGGCTCCGGCTCTTTCCGGACCGCCGAGAAACGGCGAACATAGGCGGCGGCGTTCCGGTCCTTCGCCAAAAGGACGTCGCCGGCCATCTTCAGGCTCATGAGCTCTTCCTGCCCCGGGTTGGCGATGGCCATTGTCAGGCCGAGGGCCTGCGCCATGGCCAGAAAGGCCCCGTTGATCCAGCGCCGCTCCGGCAGCCCGAAGGATACATTGGAGAGCCCTACGACGGTCCGGCAGCGCAGGCTGCGGGCGCACCACTCCACGGTCCGCAGGGTCTCCCGGGGCGCCGCGGGCCTCGAGGCAGCGGTCATCACCAGGGCGTCCACAACGGCGTCTTCCTTCGTCAGCCCGTACCGTTTCGCTTCCCTCAGGACCTCGCGGACGATCTCCCTCCGCTCATCGAAGGTCTCCGGCACCTCGCGGCCCTTCAGGGGAAGGAGGATGAACATGGCCCCGTAGCGGGCGGCCAGCGGCAGCAGCCGGTCCAGTTTGTCCCGCTCCCCGGATATGGAGTTGATCAGGGCCCGACCGGGGTACAGGCGAAGGGCCGCCTCGATGGTCTCCACTCGCGAGGAGTCGATCACCAGGGGCAGGGCGGTGACGCTGATGACGCTGCCGATCACCTCCCGGACGGTCTTCACTTCGTCGATGCCGGGGACGCCGACGTTGACGTCCAGGAGAGCCGCACCGGCCTCCTCCTGTTCGCGGGCCATCCGCCGGACCGTTTCCATGCTTCCCGCCCGGAGCTCCTCCTGGAGGGCCTTTTTTCCGGTGGGGTTGATCCGCTCGCCCACGATCATCAGGGGACCGTCCTCGAGAACCCGGCAGCCCCGTGCGCTGCTCAGCACGGCCGGGGGCCGGCGGAGCGGCGCCTCCGGCTTCCGGTTCCGGAGCGCTTCGGCAAGGGCACGGATATGCTCCGGCGACGTCCCGCAGCAGCCGCCCAGGAGGTTTCCTCCCGCCTCGGCCATCTTCGAGGCCGCGCGGGCGAAGGCATCGGGCGTCATGTCGAAAACAGTCCGGCCTTCGACAAGTCGTGGCAGGCCCGCATTCGGCTTGGCGACGAGGGGGACCTTCGCATAGGGTTTTACGATGCGGACCATCTCCGCCATCGCCTCGGGCCCCACGGAGCAGTTGGAGCCCACGGCATCGGCCCCGAGCCCCTGAAGGGTCGCCAGGGCCGTCAGCGGGTCCGTCCCGCCAAGGGTCCGCCCGTCGGCCTCGTAGGTCATGGTCACGACGGCAAAGGCGTTGGATTCTTCCCGGATCGCCAGGAGGGCCGCCCGGGCCTCCTGGATGTCGATCATGGTCTCGACGGCGAACCCGTCGACGCCGCCTTCCAGAAGACCACGCACCTGCTCGCGGAAGATCGACACGGCCTCCTCGAACCCGAGGGGGCCGAAGGGCTCCACGAACCGCCCGGTGGAGCCGATGTCCCCGAAGACGAACACACCGGGACCGGCGGCCTCCCGGGCCAGACGGGCCAAATCCCGGTTGATCTCCGCCACGCCCGCAATTCCGTATGTTTCCAGCTTGAGGCGGTTGGCCCCGAAGGTGCAGGTGAAGACGACATCCGATCCAGCCCGGGCATAGGACCGGTGGACCTCCCCGGTGTGCCTCGGATGCTCGAGGCACCACACCTCGGGGCAGACGCCGGCGGGCATCCCCCGCTTCTGCAGCTCCGTACCCGTGGCACCGTCGAGGATCAGGATCCGCTCACTCAGAATGTTCCGTATGGCCCGTTTCGCCGCCGCTCCGCTCTTCTTCATCTCGTCCCACTCTCCCGCCGCTTCATTTCGACCGCCCAGGAGGAAATTTTTTTCTCTCCCTCCATCAGGCATCCCCGCCCCCGGTAGAGGATGCTCGAAACCCTGAGGAGCGCTTCGCTGCCCCGGAGCCGCCCGTCCTCCGTCCCGTATACCGAAAGGATCGAGTCGTCCACCAGGACGAAGCTTCCGCGGAGACGGCCCAGCGCGGGGTTCTCGGAGACCCAGGCGGTGCAGTCGATCTCCTCGTCAAAAGGCGTGATCTCGTACCGGTTCCGGTATTCCACGGGCGGATCCGCGGGGATGCACATCCGCGAATCGTTGATCCAGAGGTCCCCTTCATGGACGATCCGGGACTCCCCGTTCACCGGGTAGAGAACCCCGATGGAATCTACATAGTAACCTCGGGCGATCCAGAGCCCTTCCTCGAAGAGGAACGTGTGATCAGCGCTCATGACCCGGCTCCTTCCCCGGCAGGATGCCCGTCAGGGCGATGACGGACTTTTCCGGCACGAGGAGGCTGTGGTCCGTCAGGGAAACACCGATCCGGGGAAGCTCCAGAAGAGCGAAGAGAACCCGCTGGCTCTCCAGGGCCAGGTCTCCGTAGCCGGGGGAATAGCGCCTCTTGAGCAGCCTCCGCCCCTCCCGGAGGAGCGTGCCGTTGAACCAGGCTGCAATCCAGTCCAGGGCGGCGTCGGTGATCTCGCTGGCCGCGGCGTCCAGGACGACTCCGAGCGTGGCGCTGCCGGCGGTCGTCTCCCTCGAGGCAGCCGCCACGATGTCTCCCCCCGCCGTGGCCGCCATCAGGAGAATCTCCGGGCATCCTTCCAGGAGGCGGGACAGCTTTGCGCTTTCCAACACCTCACCTCCGGAGAGGACCGTCCGCTCCGCATCCAGCCTCCGGATGGCAATTCTCCGGGCCGTCCCGCGCAGGCGGATGAGGGACTCGGCCTCCCGGATATGCCGGTCCACCTCCTGTCGCCGCTCATCCGGGAGTTCCGTCCGCCCGGACCGCCAGCCCAGGCGGCGGTAGATTTCTCGGATGGGCGTCCGGAGGGGGATGGTGTCGAAAACGATGACCGGCCCCGGCCGGCCGGGTGTGTCCTGCATCTTCGCTCCCTTCGGGGCGGCTGGATCGGTTCGCCGGCGGTCCTTGCCCGGGGAAACTGTCAGGCCCCGCCCCGGATCTTCCGGACGACGGCGTCCCCCATGGCGGCGGTGCCGACGGGGGCCGGACTCGCCCCGTCCCCGGCGATGTCGCGGGTCCGGAGACCGTCCCGGAGGACGGCCCGGACGGCATTCTCAACCCGTCGGGCCTCCTTCTCGAGGCCGAAGGAATGGCGGAGCATCATGGCGACGGAGAGGATCGTCCCCAGGGGGTTGGCCGCGTCCGTCCCGGCGATGTCCGGGGCCGATCCGTGAATGGGCTCGTACATCCCCCGGCCGTCCCCCAGGCTTGCGGACGGCAGCATGCCGATGGAGCCGGTGATCATGGCGGCCTCGTCGCTCAGAATGTCGCCGAACATGTTCGTCGTGACGATGACGTCGAACTGGCGCGGGTTTCGGACCAGCTGCATGGCGCAGTTGTCCACGTACATGTGGTCGAGCGCCACATCCGGGTAGTCCCGGCCCACCTCCGTCACCACGTCCCGCCAGAGCTGGGTGCTCTCGAGAACGTTCGCCTTGTCGACGGAGAGCAGTTTTTTTCTCCGCGCTTTCGCCGCCTCAAAGCCCGTCTTCGCGATGCGGCGGATCTCCTCTTCCGTGTAGACGAGGGTGTTGACGCCGATCCGCTGTCCCCCCTCCACACGAATGCCCCGGGGTGTCCCGAAGTAGAGGTCTCCCGTCAGCTCCCGGACGATCAGGACGTCGGTCCCCTCGACAACGGAGCGCTTGAGCGGAGAGGCGTCCAGCAGTTCCTCGAAGACATGGACCGGGCGGAGATTGGCGAACAGGCCCAGCCGCTCCCGGAGCCCCAGGAGGGCCCGCTCCGGCCGGAGGCCGTACTCGATGGCCTCCCATTTGGGACCGCCCACGGCGCCCAGGAGAACGGCATCGGACTCCATGGCCAGGGAAAGGCTCTGCTCCGGAAGGGGCTCCCCGAGCCGGTCATAGGCGGCGCCTCCGACAAAACCCTCCCGGATATCGACGGACAGGCCTGTCTCCTCCGTCAGGGCCGC
>CAYNEJ010000031.1:18865-27054 GCA_964396205.1 uncultured Syntrophaceae bacterium | reverse complement strand
GATCCCACCGCCGGCTCCGTGAGGCACATGCTGCCGCCCCAGGTGCCGTCGTACATCTTCGCGCAGAAGAGGTCCTTCTGCTCCGGGGAGCCGAAGTTCTCGATCATGGCCCCGTTGCCCGGCCCCAGCCCGGCGAAGCAGCCGAAGGCGAAGTTGGCGCTGATGAAGAACTCCATCGCCGCCTCGGCCACGATCAGGGGCAGTCCCTGGCCGCCAAAGTCCGGCTTCATCGCCAGGGCGAACCAGGAGCCCTCCCGGAAAACCTTCCAGGCATGCTTGAACGATTCCGGCACCAGGACCCGGCCCCGGTCGAACCGGCACCCCTGCCGGTCGCCGTCCTGGAACGACGGCGCCACGTCGTTGGCCGCGATCTTCTGGGCCTGGTCGAGGATCATGTCGAAATCCTCCATGGTGAATCCCTGATACGGCTCCAGTTCCAGGAGCTGATCGATGCCCAGGTGTTCCTTCAGGACGAACTTCACGTCCCGGTCATCCCGCTTGTAAAAATTCTGTCCCATGCAATCCTCCGCTGCAATCGACACCGTTCATGAATGAAGCGCCGCCCGTCGCAACTCCCCGCGGACGGCGCCGCATGATTTTCACAACAGACTTCCGGAGCGCGGCGGCGATGCGCTCACTTGTCCTCCAGGCTCCTTTTGATGTGCGACTGGATCTTCCTCTGGAAGAGCCTCCTCAAGAGGTAGCCGCGCGTGTACTCCGCCGCCTTCGACAGCTCGATGGAAATCTCCATGTTCTCCTTCAGGCTCCGGTCCCGGACGATCTTCTCCCGGATCGCGAATTCCTGATCGATCATCCGGTCTCCGATGTTCAGGTATTCGACAAAGTCATCCCAGCAGTTTTCGAACTGCAGGATTCTCTTCAGGACGTCCTTTCCCCACAGGACGTCTTCATGGTTGTAGAGCTCCCGGCCCTCGTCATGGATGTAGGGCATGATGAGCCCCATTTTTGCCGCCCTCTCCAGCTCCTCCGCCGTCAGCCCCGTCTGCGACAGGAATTCCGTCCGGTTCATCAGCCGGCTGTCGACGGCATTCGCGGGAGGATTGAAGATCACGTCCTCCACGGATTCGGCCTCCTGCAGGCTCAGGCCGCCGTCCATCCTCCTCAGGATGTTCTTGATGATCGCCAGGGGAAAGTGCCGGTTCTCCTGCAGGTACAGGATGGTCTGGAGCTTCTGGACACAGCTCTCGTCGTAATGGGAAAGCAGCTTGCCGACCTTCTCGGGAACGGGCAGCAGGCCGTTGGCGACATAGTAGCGGATGGTGGATATGGGCACACCCGTCATCTTCGACAGCTCTCCGATTCTCAATCCCATATCATTTCCCCCTTCTCCGAGTGGATTCCGGCCCGCTGCATACCCGACTTCCCGCTCCCGAATCAAGGATTCCCGGCATTGCCGTGAGGCCGGCCCTCTATTCGGTTTTTGCCTTCCGGGCCGCGATTTCCTCGTCCCTGAGCACCCGGCGCAGAATCTTGCCGACGGCCGTCTGCGGCAGGGCCGGCCGGAACTCGACATATCTCGGCACTTTGTATGCGGCGAGCTTCGACTTGCAGAAATCGATGATTTCCTTTTCCGTGGCCGTCTCTTCCGGTTTCAGAACCACAAAGGCCTTCACCGTCTCGCCGCGGTACGTGTCCGGGATCCCGACAACGCAGGCCGCCTGCACCTTGGGATGCTGGTAGAGGACTTCGTCCACCTCCCGCGGATAAATGTTGTACCCGCCGGCGATGATGACGTCCTTTTTCCGGTCGACGATGAACAGGTATCCCTCTTCATCCAGGTATCCGATGTCGCCCGTGGAGAGCCACCCGTCCCGGATGACCTCGGCCGTTGCCTCGGGATTGTTGTAATACTCTTTCGTGACCTGGGGACCCTTGAGCAGGATCTCCCCGGCCTCGCCCAGTTTCCGGTCCTTCGTTCCCGTTTCGACATCGACGATGCGGCAGTCCACCTCCGGCAGAGGGATGCCCACGCTCCCGAGCTTGGTCTTCCCCCGCCAGGGGTTAAACGTGGCCAGGGCCGAGGTTTCGGAGAGCCCGTACAGCTCTACGATCGAGGAGCCGGTGAGGGCCTCCCACTGGTGGATCGTCTCCAGGGCGACCGGCGCGGCCCCGGAGAAGCAGCCCTTGATGAAATCCATCTTCGTGGTGGTGAATTTCGGGTGGTTCAGGAGCCCCACGAACATCGTGGGAACGCCTCCGAACAGGGTAGGCCTGAAGCGCAGTGTCAGCTCGCAGATGACATCGGGAGTGGGCCGGGGCACGAGAATGTTGGTCCATCCCCTCATGATGGCATTGTTCATCATGTCGGTGTAGCCCGCCACATGGAAGAAGGGCAGCACGGCCAGCAGCCGCTCTTCTCCGTCTTCCGTATCGAAGAGCCAGGCCCGGAACTGCTGGGCGGCGATGCTGGAGTTGGCGTGGCTGAGGACGACGGCCTTGGAGACGCCCGTCGTTCCCCCCGTGAAGATGAACGCCGCCGGATCGTCGAAGTCGACCTTCGTGTCCGGGGGCGACGAGGCAGGACCGGCCAGGAGGGCGTTGAACTCGTAGACGCCGCTCTCCGGCGGGATATCGAAATGCAGGGCGGCGACCTCCTTGACCAGGGGATCGTCGCCGGCGTCGGCCGGCAGGTAGTCCCGGGCATGGCAGACCACCACCTTTTCAATCTTCGTTGTGCCCTTGAGGGACAGCACCGTCGGCACGAACAGGTCCATTGCAATGGCCACGCGCGCCCCGGAGTTGTTCAGGTTGTGCTCCAGCTCCGCGGGCGTGTAGAGGGGGTTGTTCATCACCGCCACGGCCCCCAGGCGGAACAGGGCATAGGTGGCGATGACCATCTGCGGAATGTTGGGCAGGATGAGGGCAACCTTGTCGTTCTTCTTCACACCCAGGCCGTGCAGGGCGGCGGCGAACCGGTCGACGCTCTCGTCCAGTTCCCGGTAGGTGATCTCTTTTCCCATCAGAATGAGGGCGACATGGTCCGGAAAACGCGACGCCGTCCTTTTCAGAGCGGCGCCCATGGTGATTTTCTCAATGTTCAACGTCGGTGAAACGCCCGCCACGTAAGCCTTGTGCCAGATTCTGTCTTCCATGCTTTTTCCTTTCTCTCCCATCGGATCGCTTTCACGGGCTAAGATGAATGAAAAAGTCCCTTTCCCTGTCGGTCGTTACCCGGCGTTCTGCGAGGTCATCTCCACCATGCACATCGCCTGGTTCCGGTCTTCCAGCATGATCGCGTCCTCGAGACTGAGCCCGCCGGTGTTCCGGTTCAGGGCCTCCTTGGTCAATCTCAGCCCGATCGGCGACTTCCCCGCCATGGTCTGCGCCATCTTCATGGCCTCCCCCAGCAGGCGGTCTTTTTCAACAACGGCCTGGACAAATCCGATCCGATAGGCCTCATCCGCATTGAATTTGTCCCCCGTCAGCAGGTATCGCGCCGCATTCCCAGCCCCCACGATGCGGGGGAGCAGCCAGGAGGAGCCCATATCCGCTCCGCCGGTCCCGATGTTGATGTAGGCGGCGATGAATTTCGCCTCCGGGGCGGCGATGCGGACGTCGCAGGCCGCGGCGATGGACAGCCCTGCTCCCGCCGCCCCCCCGTTGACGGCGGCGATGATCGGCTGGGGGCAGCGTCTCATGAAAAGGATGAAATCGGAAAAAAGCTTCTGAAATTCATAGACGGCCTTGGGCTGGAAGCCGCCCGGAGGAATGAAATGGGCGAGATCATTCATGTCCATGCCGGCGTTGAACGCCTTGCCGGCCCCGGTGAGGACGATCACCCGGGTGTCATGGTCGCGGAACCGTTCCTGGAAGAAATCCCGGAACTCGTTGATCATGACATAGTTCATGGCATTCATGGCCTCGGGACGGTTGAAGGTCAGGACCCCGACAGGCCCCTCCCTCACGAACTGGATCGCTTCATAGTTCATCATCTACCTCCTCAGACTAGTTCATGCAAAGGCGCATGGATCGTTCATCAGGATAGAATCAATCCGGATCGCCGCCGGTTGCCCCGGCTCTTCCGGAAGACTTCGCAACCCGTCCCGGCCAGACCCGATCCGGACGGCCGGCCGGCCGGGCAGATTCCGCCGGACGCCTGCCGGCGACGATGGTCAGGACAGTTGGACCGCGAAGCGGTCGCGCACGGCATTGGCTTCCCTGACCGTCCGCTCCATCAGGGCGGAGACCGTCGGGATGTCGTGCATCATGCCGGTCACCTGTCCGACCGGAAGAATCCCCTTCACCATGTCTCCGTTTTCCGTGGCCAGCCGGAACGCCTTGCCGGCATTCGCGAAGTAGGCCAGCTGCCGGGCATTCTTCCACCCCGACAGGAGAACGCCGATGAAGAGCTTGAAGAAGGGCAGGTGGAGCATCGTGGCGATCTCGCGGGCATTGAAGAAGGCGGCCGGCAGATCGAGTCCGCGCCGGACGGCCCTGTGCGCCGTCTCCGTCTCCATGACCCGGCAGTAGATGCCGTCGATGCGCTTCGAATAGAGGGTGTCCGAGACGCCTTTTTCCAGGGACAGCTTTTTGAAATTGTCATGGAGCGGGCTTTCCTTCGTCGTCATGAAGCGGGTTCCCATGGCGATCCCGTCCGCCCCCAGGGCCAGCGCGGCGGCGAGCCCCTTGCCGTCGGCGAACCCGCCGGCGGCGATGATCGGAATCCGGAGCTTCTCGGCCAGGCTGGGAATGAGAATCATGGACGTGATGGCCTCCCCGTGGGCCGCCGCCTCGTACCCCGTGGCGATCACCGCATCGACCCCGTATTCCTCGGCCCGCTTGGCGTGGTGCTCCTTGACGACGGTGGCGATCACCTTGCCGCCGTATTTGTGCGCCTCCCGAACCAGCCAGTCCCCCTTGCCCAGGGCGAAATTGATGACCGGGACCTTCTCCTCCAGGAGCACCTTGGCCGTCTCCATCGCCCCGGGAAACATCAGGGACGTGTTGGCCCCGAAGGGCTTGTCCGTCAGCTTCCGGATCTCCCGGATCGACTGCCTCGTCTGCTCCTTGTCCAGGGGACCCGTCGCCAGGATGCCCAGCCCTCCGGCGTTCGAAACCGCCGCCACCATCTTAGGCACGCTGATCCAGCTCATGCCGGACAGGATGATCGGATATTGGATGCCAAACAGCTCCGTAATGCGTGTTTTCATGTCTATTCTCCGGTAATCATGGATTTGTTGCACAATAGCAGAGGCCGCTTCATAACGGCCACTATAAACTATTACTTCACACTTCCAAAACGAACGGGAGTTGTCAAGGGAAAAGACCGGGGAACGGATGGGGAAATGAGGCAAGAACCGGAAACGGGAACGGATTTCAATCCGCCCCCGTTTCCGCGAGCACAGAATCAGCGAGGCCTGTTTTCCAGGATGACGGCTACAGAAGAATGCGCTGGTCGCTGTAATCCTTGGCACCGACGGTTTTCACAATGCCGGCGCCCAGCCACTCCCGGACTTCCAGGGCATGGAAGCAGTTGACGATGTTGTAGAGCGTGGGCAGCTCCTCCCACGTCGCCTCGTGGAATTTCACCGTTCCGTCCCCAACCCACCGCTCCGTCACGGTCTTGTTGGGATCCGCATACGGAGTGAGCGTCGCGTAGGCGGCATCGGCGGTTCCCCAGTCGCCCGTGCGGGGCATGTACTTGAAATGGAGAACGCCCTCCGATGCAGGATCGGCGAGTGCGGCGGCCTCCCCCGGCGTGGGAGCCTTCATGTTGGAGACGCGCAGGTCCATGAACTTGAAGCCGAGCCAGGAAGCGGTGCAGTGGGTTGCACCCGCCAGAACGGCCGGCTCCGGCAGCTCGCAGTAAATCTTCGAATAGCCAAGCTCTTCCCGGCCCGTGATGATGGGGTCGCAGAGATTTTCCCAGAGTACGGCCAGGAAATCCCCCGCGACGGTGTCGCGCTTCCCCTTGAACACGGCGGGAAAGGAAAGTCCCATGTGGTTGTATCCGCGCCCCGCCAGCCAGGGTATTTCCTTGAGGTACGTGGAACGGACGGAAACGACCGGCTCCGCCCGGAGCGAGAAGCCCTCGGGAAGGAGCGCCTCCAGCTGCGCGGGATCGGTCCGGAAAGAGACCGTGATGACAGTGGCCCTGGGGGCGTCTTTGCTGAAGAGCGTGTGGCTCGATCCGCGCTGCCGGGGTCCCAGGCTGGGGCCGAACACGACAGGCATGCGATGAAATTTCCCGGTTTGCATCTTGAACGACATGACAGGTCCTCCTTCAGGGGCAATCGGCAAGGGAATGATTCTTCAACCCTGACCGGCAGTTACACTTGGGTGGCGTGAGGTTATCGGGAAGCGCTCCTCTGTGTCAATCAGAATCGCCCGAGAGGATATCCGCGTAGAGCCGTGTCCGTGCGGCTTCTCCATCGATCGCCGACCTCAATGTTGTTTGCATTTTCCTGATCCTAAGCTAATATGCCGACCTTGGAAATCAGGAAGCGCACCCTCGTTCAGGATACCTCAGGATACCTGCCGGACCGGGAGAAATAATGAGCCGAGAAATCCAGTTGCCGCTGTTTCACCTTGCCGATCAAAAAGAAGAAAACCCAAAAACGGACAGAAAGACCAAAGGCACACCCCCTGAAGATATCCCGCTGCAGGTGAGACAACATCTGCAGAAATACCGGATGATCGCGGACAGCGCCGTCGAGGGGGTGTTCATCCTGCAGAATGGAAGATTTGTCTTTGTAAACAGCAGGGTATCCGATTACCTGGGAGTTCCGGTTGAGGGACTCGAGGGGACAACCTTTTTCGATCATATCTGTCATGAAGACCGGGACGGGGTCATTGCGAATTACTGGAAGCGGGTCAAGGGACTGGCGGTCCCGGACGCCTACGAGTTCCGAATCCTCAATCGCGAGGGAGGCTTGACCTGGGTATACATGTCGGCGGTGAGCATGCCGTGGAACGGCGACAGGGCAATCTTATACCTGGTGTCGGACATCTCCGCGCGAAAAGAAGCGGAGGAGGAGTTGCGGCTGAGTGAGAAGAAGTTCCGCGCCCTCGCGGAAAGCACATCCGCCCTCATCTTTCTGATCCAGGACACAAAAATCCAATACGTCAATCCGGCTTTCGAGGCGGTCACCGGCTACTCCATGGAAGACATCGCCGGCATGAATTTCTGGGACATCGTCCATCCGGATCATCAGGAAATGGTAAAAACCCGAGGCCTCAACCGCCTGAAGGGGGAAGAGCAGCCGCCGCGTTATGAAATCAGGATCATCGCCCGGGACGGCCGGGAAAAGTGGCTGGATCTCTCAACAACCGTGGGCACGTTTTACAACAAGAACACGACCGTCGCTTCCGCTTTCGACATCACCGAACAAAAGCGGGCACTGGAATCACTCCGGGAGTCGCAGCAGCAGTTGATGGACATCATCAACTTTTTCCCGGAAGCGACCGTTGTCGTCGACCGGGAAGGCATCATCATCGCCTGGAACCATGCCGCGGAACTCATGACCGGGGTGAGGAAAGAAGAGATGATCGGCAAGGGGAACCGGGAATACTCCATTCCCTTCTATGGCGACCGGAGGCCCGCCCTGATCGATCTGGCCCTTCACCCGGACCCGGAGCGGGAATCGAGATACACGGCCCTCAGCAGAAAAGGCGACACGGTATTCGGGGACGCCTATACACCGCATATCCCTCCCGGCGACGTCCACATTTCCGCCATGGCCTCCGTGCTCCGGGATACCCGGGGAGAAATCGTCGCCGCCATCGAATGCCTCCGCAACAACACGGAACGCAGGCGCATGGAAGAGCGCCTCGCCCGGGCCGAAAAAATGGAGGCCCTGGGCACACTGGCAGGCGGCGTGGCCCACGACCTGAACAACGTGCTGGGGGTCCTGGTGGGCTACTCGGAGCTGCTGGCCGAGAAACTCCCCGAGGGCAGCTCCACCCGAAAATATGCGGACAACATCCTGAGCTCCAGCATCAAGGGGGCGGCCATCATCCAGGACCTGCTGACGCTGGCCCGGCGGGGCGTGGCCATCTCGGAGGTGGTCGGCCTGAACCGGGTCATCGCGGACTACCTCCAGGCCCCGGAATTCGAAAAGCTGCTGTCCTATCACCGGGGGGTCATCGTTCGGCCGGAGCTGGCGGACAACCTGCTGAACATCAAGGGATCGCCGATTCACCTCGCCAAGACGGTCATGAACCTGGTG